>JAYEPA010000254.1:0-8433 GCA_034723545.1 Thermodesulfobacteriota bacterium
AGAGCCTTGTTGTAGAAGTCGATAGCCTTATCGTAATCTTCCTTTTTTCTCCATGCTTCACCTAGGTTGTTGTAGTATATGGCTACCTTGGGATGCTGATCACCCAAAACCTTCAGGGCGATGGCCAGGGCCTTGTTGTGGAAGTCGATAGCCTTATCGTAATCTCCCTTACTGTCCCATATTGAGCCCAGGTTGTTGTAGTATATGGCTACCTTGGGATGCTGATCACCCAAAACCTTCAGGACGATGGCCAGGGCCTTGTTGTAGAAGGCGATAGCCTTATCGTAATCTCCCTTGCTGTACCATGCTGAGCCCAGGTTGTTGTAGGATGTGGCCACCTTGGGATGCTGCTCACCCAAATCCTTCAGGGCGATGGCCAGGGCCTTGTTGTAGGCTTGGATAGATTCATCGTATTGGGCAACATCATGAAGCAAAAGGCCGTAACGATTCCAATAGTCTGAGTTGCCAGGGACATACTCAACTGCTTCTGCAATTTGTTTAACTGCGTTGTCATAATCAAGGCGGATAAAATACTCATCAGCTCGCAAATAGGCAGTTTCACCGATCTCCTTACGAAAACGATCGACTTGTTTTTTTCGAAGATCACTGAACTCCTGCAAAACAATATGGTATTGTGACCAATCTTTATTAGCCAGCACTTCTTTGGCCTTTGCCAGCACGATCTTAAATTGTGGATCATGTTGTATTTCGTTTTCGAGTTTTGCAATACGTTCATGCAGGGCTTTATTGTCTGCCTCTGCCTTGTCTAAACGTTCTTCCAACTGCGGAGCTGTTTGTACTCCCTGGAACATACGTACCAAGGTGAGATGCCTTTCTTCATTCTTGGCATCAAGCTCATCCAAACTGGTTTTAAAAAAGGTTTGTAATTTTTCGGCCAGCTTCGGGTACCCCTGGAGGGATTTAATGAACTTCTTGAAGTGTGTTTCATTTCCAAGATCGAATTGATTCCCTTGAAAAATCACCACTTGGCTATGGCTAATGTTGCCAGTGCTGATTTGCTTTTGGTTCTCTGCAAAAGCAAATGAACTGAACAACAGGCATAGGCTGGATAGTGCTACAAGAAAAAATAACCTAGTCATGAGTATCTCCAAAACGACGTTTTAGATACCAAAGCAACAGGCCGAAAAATAACGCAATTATGCCGGTAATAATTTCATTAAAAAAATGATTCCACCAAGGGGTAGGCTTGGGAGGGATGCTCGCAGAGAGACTTCCCTGGTCGATTTCGACCTTGCTGTGCAGGATATTGCCAGCCGTTATCTTATTATTCGATGCTGGTTGCTCAGTCGATTGATCCCCTTGAACAATTTTGATTTCGCTTTTATCTATATCTCCAGTCTTTATCGTATTGTCTGCATAGACGGTCTGGAAACAAAAGAATAATAGAAGTGTAATGAAAATTTTAGATAAAAATTTCATCTTTTTTCCTTCGCATAAGATGGCTAAAGTACTTCTATTAAAGTGATTGCGAAAGGCTACAGTGGTGATGCGTAGGTCAGGTATTGCAAAAACAATATGTACCTTGCACCTGCCAATATTAACTATTTAACGATTTTATTAACTTGCTATGTATCGTAATAACCCGAAGATACAACCTGATCTCTTTTTCGGGGGAGGCGTCAAGGTAGCTTAGTAGAATTGCCAGAAGCAAGGTTAATCGTTTGGTAAGTATAGGTTCAGTAGTTTCGCGTTGTCATGTTAGGGAAGTGAGGAATTTAGAGCGGTGATCCGAATTCATCAGGGTATTTTTTCGACAGATAGTCTGATAAATGGTTTCTGATTTCTGCAGCCGTGGAAAAGGTCAGTGTCTCCCTGGCCAGCTGGTCCATATCTCCGGCCTTGCTGCTGCGGATCATTTTTTTGATATACGGAATTGCCAGGGGGTGCATGCTGAGTTCATCAATGCCCAGTCCCAGAAGAAGGGGGAGATAGGTCACATCACCGGCCATCTCGCCACAGAGACCCACATCAATACCCATTTTGTGGCCGGATTCCACGACCTGGCTGATCATCCGTAGAACAGCCGGATGCAATGGTTCATACATATGCGCGACATTTTCATTTCCCCGGTCAATGGCCAGAGCGTATTGAATCAGGTCATTTGTGCCGATGCTGAAAAAGTCAACCTCCCGGGCCAGTTCATCTGCAACGGCAACGGCGCTCGGCACCTCAATCATGACACCTACCTCAATATCCTCGCCAAAGGGCAGACCGTCACGGCGGAGTCCTTCTTTCACCCCTTCCATCATCTCCTTTACCTGGAGCAATTCATCAAGAGAGGAAATCATGGGAAACAGAATTCGTAAATGGCCATAGAAACCGGCCCGAAGCAGGGCACGGAGCTGGGTCTTAAAGAGATTGCCTTCCTGGAGTGAAAAACGAATGGCCCGCAGGCCCAGTGCCGGATTTTTTTCATCCGGAGAAGAAACATTGTCAGCAATTTTGTCGCCGCCGAGATCAAAAGTTCTGATGGTCACGGGAACGGGGGTCAGCCTGGTCAGCAATTGATAATAGAGTTCAAAGAGAAGCTCTTCAGAGGGTGGTTCTTTGGAACCAAGATAATAAAATTCACTGCGGAACAGGCCAATGCCAAAGGCGCCATATTTTACAGCCAGGGCCACTTCGTCAATGGTTTCTATGTTTGCCTTTACCTGGATCTGCAGACCGTCGATTGTCTCTGATGGCAAATGGGCATAAAAATTGATCTGTTCACTGAAACGCTTCTGCCGGATCTGATCTTCCCGGTAAAAATTAAGCTTATCGGCAGTGGGATGAAGGAAAACCTGACCTTTGTTGCCGTCAAGAATAACAAGATCGCCTGTGGTCACCTGTCCGGTGATATTGCCCATACCTACTACTGCGGGAATCCCGAGGGTGCGGGCAACAATAGACGTATGAGAGGTAATGCCGCCGATATCCGTCATGAAGCCGAGTATCCGATCCTGGTTCATGCGCAGGGTGTCTTCCGGTGAGAAATCCCGGGCGACAAGGATGACTTTTTCAGCAAATTCTTCGACTTTTTCTTCGCCTCCAAGCAGACGGTAAATCCGTTCCACCACATGTCTGATATCATTGAAACGTTCCTTGATATAGGGATCGGTCAATCTATCAAAACGGGCCTCGACAGCCTGCAATGCCTTGTCAAGAGCCCATTCGGCATTGATCAGTTCTTTCTCCATTATTTTTACGGTCTGATTGGAAATCATTCCGTCTTTAAGGATGAGAATGTGGCTGTTAATGATTGAGGAGTAATCGGGCAGATGTTCGGCAAATTGATCACGGATATCCATGAGCTGGTGTTCGGTTCTGGCAATAGCGACTTTAAACCGTAGAATCTCCGGCGGGATTTCTTCCTTGAGCAGACTGATTCGCTGCCAGGCAGCACTGTTGTCAACCACTACGACTCGGCCAATGACAATACCAGGAGAGGCTTTTAAACCGGAAACCTCAGACGTTTTTTCACACTGCTTTAAATTCATTCCTCACCGAATTTGTTTGAGATCAGTTTAGCAAGAGCCTCTAGAGCCTCTTCAGCGTCTTTGCCCCGGGCCGTGATGGTAAGCCGTGTTCCCAAGGCACAGCCCAGGGACATGACATCAAGAATACTTTTACTATCCACCGACATTTGATCCTGGATCAGCCGGATATCGGCGGAAAATCTTTTTGCCGTTTCCACCAGTAAGGTGGATGGCCGGCTGTGCAGTCCGGACTTGTTTTTAATCGTAATCTCTTTTGTGAGAAGCTTCATTTCAGCACACGTAAGGACGGCCTGTTCGTTTTTTTCAGTTGTTTTGTCTGTTTTAAGGGGCCCGGCCCGGACAAAGGAAAATCAAGGGCTTTAATAAAATGCTTTTTACCGCCCATGGTAAAAGTTTCCTGGCCGGTGAATTGCGGTTCCCTCAGAGTCCAGGTCATTTTCTGCGGCGGGACTGATGACAGGGCCTGAAAGGTTAAATGCCACCATTCATTGCGTTTCTCCGTATCTCTTTCAATAGCCGTTATAAGACCATAAAACATTGTTTGAGGATTTTCCGCAAAAATGAGAACAATATCGCCCTCAACAGTTGTCTGTTTGAATTTGATTATTTTTTTCAGTTCAGTGATTATTTTTTCCATGGTTCCTATTGTAGTTAAATATGACAATTTTACTTCTTCCAGAGATGCCATGACTAATCAATTGCTCTGCAGGCGTCAAGGTTTCCGGTTGTTCTTTCAATTCTTTTCTGGTTTAGTAACCAGGCAATTGCGGCCTGTAGATAAGCGTTCAGCAGCACCTCACGGAGTCTCGTTACACTCGCTTACCTAAGGGCTCGCTCAAAAACAACTCATAATTACTAATTTATTTTTGAACGAACCCTAAGGCACTGGTAAACGCTTTAAAAATGAGGTTATCGCAACCTGTGCTCCTGATGAACGCTTTCGCCTGTCGTGCCCAACGACTGACCCTTAATTTTTTTGTATGAAGACCTGATTTGTAATTTTTCGAGCTGATAAAAAAATCTTATGGAACTTTCTCTTCTTATAGCATGTCTTGTTGTTATCAGCACAGTCACTTCCACTGGCGGTAAATCCGTTGCGTCAGTAAAAAAACAACAGAAAGACGAAACAACGAAGCTGGTCCAGGACTTTTGCAATGGTGACAGCCAGGCCTTTAACAAGCTTGTCCTGCTTTTTCAGAACAGAATGTTCAGTCTGGCCTATAATTATGTAAAGAATCCGGAAGAGGCTAAAGACCTGGCCCAGGATATTTTTATCACGGTCCACCGGGCTTTACCGACTTTACGGGACAAGACAAAATTTTCAGCCTGGATTTACCAGATTGGGATTAATCACTGCCGGAACCGTTATAAAAAACTGCAGCGGCAGGGATATTTTACATCACAATCCATTGACAACCCCGACCACCCGGTTCATTTGACCGGAACGGATTCTCCGGAAAAAGAACTGGAGCGACAAGATTTAATTCGAGTGGTGCGCTCGACAATTGCGGAAATGAAAGAAGGTGAAAAAGAAATTATTCTTTTGCGCGATATTCAGGACCTTTCTTATGAGGAAATCAGTCAGATACTTGATGTTCCGATCGGAACAGTGAAGTCGAAGCTCAACAGGGCGCGTCTTTCCCTGAAAAATCGCTTGAAGGCAATAAGACCAAATCTCTAATGTACGTTCCTAACTTTGGAAAATGAGAATGAAACTCAACTGCAAAGATTGCCGTAATTTATTTACTCGAAATCTGGATCGGGATATCGATCAGTCGCAAAGACTTTTTTTTTACGAGCATCTGGGTGGTTGCCGGGAATGTGAGCAGGGTTGGCAGGATTTTAAAAATACGGTTCAACTTTTACAGGAACTTCCGTCTCTATCAGCTCCGCCGGGTTTTTTGTCCGAAATTCAGGCCAAACTTGAAACACCGGGTCTGAGGCAGAAAATAATGAGCTGGCTATCTTCCAGGCATCGGCTCGCTTATTCCACTGTTTTTGCCACCATGGCAATAGGATTTATCACTGCCGGGCTTCTTCATCTTCCGCCTTTTGGCACACAGCAGTCCAGTCTTGAAAATCCTGGTCTGACCAGCCTTGCGCAAATTAATGATCCGTCTGACAGCTCGAAGCGGCAAACACAACTTGCCGCCGCTTCAACCAATGATAAGGCCAAGAATTTTTATCCCGGTATCCCGCCGTTGTCGGAATACGAATCAACCGATCATTTGTCCGGGCAGTCGCCCTTTTTCCTTGTCCAGTCTTCCCGCCGGGAGCCTGAAGGAAATTTCATGAATTTTGTTTCCACCGGCTCACATAATCGTTCATCATCATCTTCAATTTTACCTGATATTTCGTCTTACAATTCACAGATTGCGAGGATGAGGCAACTGGAGGGGCAGCGAATCACTCCTGATATCACGATTACCATCCGTGCCCATCAGCAGGAGTCAGATCTCCTGCAACATTTGATTTGTTGCAAAAAGTGGCAGTCCAGAATGATTCGGGACAACATCCTGTTACTGACCGTTTCTCCCGATCACCTGGATCTGCTGCGTCAGACCCTGCAACAACAGCAAACATCCTACAGCCCCTCCTACGCCAGTAATACCCGTCCCGGCTCTCCTAAGAAAATGTTGATGGTGGCAGTGCATTTACAATAATAATTGTGGAACCTTTCATGATGGATTCTGTCTTATTATTAAATGCGGAACAAACCGTGTTTTTTTTCTTCTCTCCTCTAAATCCCTTTTTAGGGTAAAATGGGCTGCATTGATTTCTCTCCCCAATGCAGCCCATTTTTTTTGCGGGTTTGTAAACTGAATGCGTATGGTAGAAGTAAACATTATTTGTCATTATTCAGCGTAATAACGGGGTGAAGATCCTGGTATTTATTTTAAAAGTAACTTGAATTATTTTTTAACAATGAGTATTAACTCGTTGTTTGTGCAGTGTTTTGTGAGACAGTAATACGCCTTGTTTCTTAGAAGCGTAACAGCCGGAATTCCGGTTGCCTTGCTGAATATTTACCATTATTTAATTGTATGGAGCGTGGGACAATGAAAAACAGATTAAACATGCAACAGGGAAGGGCGGGAGTGTTGATGATTCTGCTCTCGATTTTACTCCTTTCCGCAGCTGATGCCTTTGCTGTAAGGCCTGATTCTTTTGCCGATCTGGCTGAAAAACAGGCACTGACAGTGGTCAATGTTTCCACAACCCAGACTGTCAAGGCATCGCTCATGCCGGAGTTTCCTTTCCATGACCAGGAGATTCCCGAGCTTTTCAAACGTTTTTTTGGAGTTCCCCATCATCCGCAGATGCGGCAGCAAAAGCGGAAGGTGACAAGCCTGGGTTCCGGGGTCATTATTTCCAAGGATGGCTATATTCTTACTAATAACCATGTTATCGACGATGCCGATGAGATTCGTGTCCGTTTTGGCAGTCAGGAGGAGTTTGATGCCAAAATTATTGGTCGTGATCCAAAGACCGACCTGGCTTTGATCAAGATCGAAACTGATCAAGATTTAAAGTATGTCACATTCGGTGATTCCGACACTCTCCGGGTCGGTGACTGGGTTATTGCAATCGGCAATCCCTTCGGGTTGGAGCAGACGGTTACGGCCGGTATTGTCAGTGCCAAGGGAAGAAGAATCGGCGGCATGGCCTATGAAAACTTTATTCAGACCGATGCCTCGATTAACCAGGGAAATTCAGGGGGGCCGCTGTTTGATGTGCATGGCAAAATGGTGGGGATTAATACCGCAATTTTCAGCCGCAGCGGTGGCAATGTCGGGATCGGTTTTGCTATTCCGGTAAATATGGCCAAAAATGTCGTTAAACAGCTTAAAGAAGATGGAAAGGTCACCCGGGGCTGGCTGGGTGTCATGATTCAAAAAGTCAATCAGGACCTTGCCGATCAGTTTCATATGGAACGTCCCATCGGCGCCCTGGTGGGAGAGGTTGCCCCGGACGGCCCGGCCGATAAAGCCGGAATCAAATCAGGGGATATCATTGTTGAATATGGTGACAGGGAAATCAGCCAGATGAATATGCTGCCTGCCCTGGTGGCTCAAACAGCAGTGGGAGAAAAGGTGGCGGTGACCTTTTTCAGGGACGGCAAAAAGCAAATCTTAACGGTTGAAATCGGTAAACTCAAGGAAGATGAACTCCTCGAAACCGGGGCCGAGAGTGAATCGCGGCTGGGTATCACAGTTCAAGACCTGACCCCGGATTTGGCCAAATCATTGGAGATTGATGAGGTTTCCGGGATTTTGGTCACCGAAGTTACCATGGATTCACCGGCATCCAGAGCCGGTCTGCGGCGGGGGGATCTGATTCTTGAGATCAACAGAAACAAGGTCGATAATGTAAATGGATTTTCTGAAATCCTCAAAAAAACCAAGAAGGAAGGCCGTCTGCTTTGTTTGGTAAAAAGGGGAAATCATGCCAGATATGTGGTGCTGAAAACAGAGTAACGTTTTTTTGAGAATAGCTGCAACGACCTTGCAGTATTTTACGGGCCGTTTGCATTGCCGTTTGATCGATCAAATACCAGCGGGTATGCATCAGATCAGGCGTGATGATTACGGCCTTTTTTGTTTTATCTGTGACTGTGTGAGCCTGATGGGGCAGGCTTTTTTGTACCCAATTGGTAACTATTCAGCAGATAAGCGCAGACTCAGACTGCAAGGCAACCGGGGCGAAGATACCGGCATTTATTTTACAAGTAACAAAATAAATTATATCGTCATTCCGGCATGCCCTTAGCCGGAATCCAGAAACTAGCCACACAGTCCACCCTGGATTCCGGCTAAGGGCATGCCGGAATGACGATATAAAGTGTTTGTGTTTATTATACTGTTTTAACGACATTTGTGCATAGTGATTAAAATTTTGTTACTAAGATAGTGGGGCCACCAAATTGGCCTAA
>JAYEPA010000255.1:0-7114 GCA_034723545.1 Thermodesulfobacteriota bacterium
GGGCAGAGGGGCAGAGGGGCAGAGGGGCAGAGGGGCAGAGGGGTAGAGGGGCAAAAGATACCCACTTAGCCATTTATGTCCTTTGTGCCATCATTTTTTGTTTTTTTTGTTCATTCCAAAATCCGCATTCCCCAATCCGAAATAGAGTGCTGATAGCACGGATCTTTTTCCCTAAACAGAGACCTGGATACTGCCCCCCCCTCTGTCCCTCTGCCTCTCTGCCCCTTTCTTTTTAACAATATCCACTCCAGCTTCCTCCAGCAGGGCAACAGCAGTCCCCGTGACTGGACTTCCTTCGGCGATAATGAGTTGATCAAGCTTATTGGAGAGAAGCCACTTACCCACCAGATAGCCTTTTTTTCTCTCCTCTTTGAAGTAGGGATTTTCAATATATTCCCGTAAAATCTTGTCGGATTTTTTATTTATCGTTTCCATTAGAAACCAGGGAGCTCGGCCGATATGTCTGGAAATGGAACCATCCGGCGAATCGATTGGTGTCATTCTACGAACCACATCACCATGTCCATAATGGGGACGGATACGAGCCATCACGACCCTGGGAAATTGTTCGGGAATTTCCTTTTCGAGATGATCAGCAACCTGATCGGCAACCTGATGAGATGGCGTATGCATGATGACATCCATGTCAATAATAAAACGGCCGCCGGCGGTTCGGCTGAGACAGCGTTTCACCTTGGTGATCCGGGGATAGGATTCAACCAGTTTGACAATCTCTCTTTCCGTCTCTCTATCAATAGAGGCATCAAGCAGATCACGGATTGCTGTCACCATCAGCCCTCCACCAGCTCGGAAAACAAATAATGAAACGCCGAAAGCAGCCCATTGATCCACCGCAAAGCCCAGTGTCGAGCCCAACAGGCCCAGTAAAACAATGCCGGTGGACAGGCTGTCTGCCAGATAATCCCGAGCATCGGCAATCAACGCCGGCGAGTTCAGTCTTTTGCCGGCCCGTAGTTGATATATGCCAAAGGAAAAAGCTATTATCAGGGAAATCAGGGCCACCGGCAGGGCCAGGGCAACGTCCGGTAGTCGTTCCGGGCCAAACAGAGCCTGACGGCCAATCTCATAGGCGGCGACAATAATCAGAATTGAGGTAACCAGCGTGGCAATGGTTTCCGCCTTGTAAAGCCCATAGGGAAAGGAAGGATGCTTCCGTCCCGCAACCCAGAGTCCTACAAGGGCTGTGGCCGAGGCCAGCACATCCGTGGCTGAGTGGATGGCATCACCGATCAGCGCCGTACTGTTGGCCGCCACACCGGCCAACCCCTTACCCACAGCCAGACAGATGTTCAGCGCCACCGAGAATGCGGCCCGGTGGCGGGCGGCTTTCAGTTCTTTTTGTACAGTCGAAGATGGCATGATTTTAGAACCTTCACCAGCAGGGGAAGGAGATCGGCCCAGCAAACCCTGGATCTGTTTTGCAGGCCATGGGTGAGGGAGGCAAGATAATCCAGCAGACAGATTACCGGACAACTTATTTTTATTTGCCTCCTTACGGCAACAGATAAAAACCTAAAATTTTATCATAAGTATGATAACCATCATTTATGAATTCGCAGCCGATATAATCTTTCCTGACCACCCGGACAATAAGTTTACGTTCTATTTCGGATTTTTTTTTATCATCAAGGGTGAAGCGAACTCTGAGTCGATCCCCCTGCTTAACTCCATGGCCGGAAAAAATAAGAAGGCCGAGCCCGGTTAATGAAATATTGACGATCTGGCAGTGATGCTCCTGGAGTTGCTCAAGGCCCCGATTGTTTTCCTGCTTATGGGTGAGATTGATATACTCACCGCGAAGATTCGTCAATTTTCGGTATTTTTGTCGGAAATTAAGATCAATCGTCAACATTTTCCGGCAAGAGCAACGGACCTTGAGAGTATGCTTTTCGTCCTTGAACCTGGCTACGGAAACCTGTTTCACCATCCCGCAAAAAGGACAGTGAAGGGCGATCATATTATCATTGCTAACTGAAATTTTAATTTTTTCCATTATATATCTCCATATATGTGATACAAATTTTTCCATGCAGTTGTCAATCATCTTGTTGAGGGTGCAAAATAATTCTTGTTTACGCGTACAGGAAGGAATGGTAAATGAGGTGAGATGTCATTTTACACTCCAATTATCGGTACTCTTGGCTACATCCTGTCTCCTGATCGGAAGAAAACTCTGCTGGTTCACCGAAACAGGCGTGAAGATGATCAGCATCTTGGCAAATACAATGGTCTTGGCGGTAAAATGCGGCCGGATGAGGATGTTGTCAGCTGTATGAGGCGGGAAATCAGGGAAGAGGCAGGAATAAAATGTAGAGAGCTTGTTCTGCGCGGCACCATCAACTGGAGTAATTTTGGTCCCAATGGAGAGGATTGGCTGGGATTTATTTTCCGAATCGACCTTTTCAGCGGCACTCCCTTCAGAGAGAATAGCGAAGGGACCCTGGCCTGGCATTCTATTTTAAGTCTTGATACGCTTCCCATGTGGGAGGGGGACCGTTTTTTTTTGCCGCTGATTTTTGATTCCGATTCCCGTGTTTTTCACGGCCACATGCCCTACAGCAACGGTCGGCCGCTGAGCTGGCATTTTGAGCGCTTGTAAAGGCTGAGAATGAGATTAGCCAATCATTTATTGGCTTTAGTACTGATTTAACTCCAACCCGAATGTTAACTTTGTCTATTGCATTATCTCTTTAAATTCAATAGAATAAGTAATATAATTCAGGAGAAAAAGGAAAAGGCCATTTTGTGCCTGGGTTGAGTTGTTTTAAATATCAATTTCTTCAACCTTCAACCTAACCCACTAAAGTGGAATAAAACATCAGGTTTTTTAGGATAAGTCCCTTAACAGTAGAGGCAAGTTGTTTATTTCAAAGAAGTTTTTGAATTTTTTGCCACAAATAACACCAAAATAATTCCTAAGGGACTAAATACCTTAACATGGATGAACTGAATCAAATCTCAAATACCCTGGCGCTGAGTATGGGGGCGGCTTGGGCCAGCGGGATTAATCTCTATGCCACATTGATGATGCTTGGTGTTCTGTCGGCAACCGGGAACATGACTCTGCCGCCGGAGCTGCAGATTCTGGCTAATCCACTGGTTATAGGTGCCGCGACCCTGATGTTTATTGTCGAATTCGTGGCCGACAAAATGCCTGGCGTGGATACCGGCTGGGACTCCATCCATACCTTTATCCGTATTCCGGCCGGAGCCATGCTGGCTGCCGGGGCTGTTGGGGACGTCAATCAGGCCATGACTCTCAGCGCGGCCATCGTCGGTGGTGGGCTTGCCGCCTCCAGCCATGCTTTTAAGTCCGGAAGCCGGGTGATGATCAACACCTCTCCGGAACCTTTCAGTAACTGGCTCGTTTCCGTTGCCGAGGACATAACTGTTCTTGGTGGAATCTGGCTTGCTGTGCAGAATCCAGTGCTTTTTCTTGTTCTACTTCTTTTTTTCATCGTCCTAATGGTCTGGCTGCTGCCAAAACTTTGGAAATTTATCAAAATAGTTTTCACCACACTTGGCCGGCTCTTTAAACCAAGTGAATCCCCATCCCCCTCGCAAGATAAGAAAATTGAGCCGCCATCACAGCAATGAAAAAAAAGAGCAATTCAGCAAATACCCTCAATAGTCTCCTTGACTCAAGCTGCCAGCAGTTCCGCAGTCAGCCGGCCCTTTCCATGGCATTTCAAAAACCCATCACCTATGGGGAATTCCATAGTAAGGTTTTTTTGCTGGCAACGGTCTTGCGCGCAGCTGGAATCCGTGCGAAAGACAAGGTGGCTATCCTAGCCGAAAATTCGCCGAACTGGGCTATTGCCTATTTTGCCATTGTTCGGCTGGGCGCTATCGCCGTGCCGATTTTGCCTGATTTTCCCGAGTCCGACGTTCGTCATATTCTTGTTGATGCCCATGTGAAGATGCTTTTTATTACCCGGCGACAGATTGAGAAAATCTATGAACTTGCTGACCATTATCTTAAAAAAATTATCACTTTGGACAACACCTTGCCGGCTGTTCAAATTGATCTGGTGGAGACCTTTGACACCTTCCTGAACAGGGCAGAGACGCTTTCGGCAGAGAAAAGAGAAACAATTAAAACAATTCAAGCTGTTTCCGGGGATGATCTGGCCTCAATCATTTACACCTCTGGGACTTCAGGTTATTCAAAGGCGGTGATGCTGCGCCACGCCAATCTTCATGCCAATGTCAGCTCGGCAAATCAGCTCTTTGATGCCCGCAAGGAATGGACCTTTCTCTCCATCCTGCCCATGTCCCATACTTATGAATTCACCATTGGTTTTCTGCTGCCGCTCTTGAATGGCGCCCGCGTTGTTTATGCCGGCAAGTCGCCGACTCCGACGATTCTGGAACGAATTTGCCGGAAAGAAAAACCGGAAGTCATGTGTGTGGTGCCCATGGTAATAGAAAAAATTTATAAAAAACGTGTTTTAGGAGCTATTGCGAACAATATTTTTCTTAAAATGGCCACTAGAATACCCTTTCTGCGAAAAAAAATTTATCAAAAGATCGGTCGGAAATTGATTGGTTTTTTTGGCGGTCGACTCAAGCTCTTTGCCATTGGCGGGGCGCCGATGAATATTGAGACGGAAAAATTTCTCTATGAGGCTGGTTTCCCATACATATTCGGTTACGGGCTGACCGAGACCTCACCTCTTCTTTCGGGTGGGCCGCAGCATGATCCCACCATTGCCGTGGGAACAACCGGTAAACCTGTGCCAGGGGTGGAAATTAGAATTGTTGATTCGGATCCCGGGACCGGCATCGGTGAAATTCATGCCCGGGGCCCCAATGTGATGAGGGGATATTTCAACAATCCCGAGGCCACGAAAGAGACCCTTGACAGCCAAGGTTGGCTTGCCACTGGCGATCTGGGCAAACTGGATTCGCAAAATAACCTCATGATTACCGGCCGCTGCAAAAGTGTTATTGTGCTGTCGCATGGTGAAAATATTTTTCCCGAGACCATTGAAGAAAAAATTAACTCGGACATTCATGTTGCCGAATCTCTGGTCATCGAAAATAATAATCGCCTTGAGGCCCGTATTTATCTCGATTATGACCTGATCGACAAGCAGATCCGTAGAAAAACGCCGCAACAGCGGCAGGAATATATTGATCAGATTTTTAAAAAATTACATAAAAGCGTGAATGCTCAGCTGCCGGCGTATTCAAGAATTCATAAATTGATTGAGAGAAAAGAACCTTTTATCAAAACGGCCACTCACAAGATCAAGCGTTATCTGTATACTAATTAGTGGCTGAACGGAAAGTGCCCAGCCTAGTTTTGACAAGGGAGGAGCCTATTTTAAGAGGTGAAGATTTTAGTAAAAGCTGTTAGCCGTTAGTTTTTAGCAGTTAACAGCTTACAGCTAACGGCTAATCGCTAAAAACTTCATTTTGAAATAGCAACTTAACGTCTTGAAAAAAGGTTTTTTTTGCGTTTCGTTCAAGCACTAACTAAGGAATGGAGAGGAGAGGAAGGATGAAGAAAAAAATAGTGTTAACCGCTTTCAGCGTTTTGCTGACGGCTTCCACCGTCTATGGTTCAGCATACCGTATTCCGGAACAGTCCACCAACTCCCTCGCCCTTGGCGGTGCCTATGTGGCCCACACCATGGGGCCGGATACCGCCTATTTTAACCCGGCAGCCATGAGTTGGCAGGAAGACGCGGGTCAGGTTGAGCTCAGTCTGGCCTATATTAACCTGCGCAGCATTGATTATGATGACAACAGATCTTCAACGCTTGACGGGGATTCGGATACGGAGCATTTTTTTCTGCCTTTAGTCCACATGGTTTCCAAAGACTACAATAATTTTCGATTTGGTTTTTCCCTGGCTTATCCGGCCGGGCTGACAAAACGCTGGGACGAACCCTTTCCCACAGGAGTCTCTGACGAGTTCACCCTGAAGGTCATTGAATTGAATCCCTCCATCTCATATAAAATGTGCGACCGTTTTTCCGTTGCCGCCGGTTTCAGGTTTCTTTACGCAGATGGCACGGTGAAAAGCAAAGCCAAAAATCCCCCTTATCCTCTTCCTGCAGGTACGACTTTAAGCCGTGATCTGGACGGGGATGCAACGGAAATCGGTTATAACCTGGCCCTGTCCCTCCGCCCCACAGACAACTGGGCCATCGGCGTCACCTATCGCTCAAAGGTCAACCTTGATCTGAAAGCGGATAATGCTAAATTGAAATTTCATGATGCAAATGGCAATCCTATTGTACCTGACTACCGAGAGACAGGGAGGGTCTCGGTGCCGGTGCCGGCGGTTGTCGCCATCGGCACCTCATACACCTTTTTTGATAAGACAACGGTTGAACTTGCCTGGGACCGCACCTTCTGGTCAAAATATGATCATCTTGATTTTGAATATGAACAGGATTTTGATTTTGACGGCCATCCATTCCAGGCATTCGACCGTTCCTCCGACAAAGACTGGCGGAACAGTGATACCTACCGCATCGGCATTACCCACCGCTGTACCGACACGTTCACCGTCATGTGCGGTTTTGCCATTGACTCAAATCCGGTACCGGAAAGAAATCTCAACTTTGAGATGCCTGATTCCGATGCCAAGCTTTACTCCATTGGTGGCCGCTACCAGTACAGTGAAAAATTAAGCATTGGCGTCGCCTATCTTTTTTATGATAAGGAATCACGGAATATTCGTAACAATGATAATGGCATAGATGGCGAATTTGATGGCGCCGGCGCCCATGCTGTCAATATGGGAATTAACTATACATTTTAAAAAAGAAGGTAAAGAATTGAGAGAAATATTCGGCTTGGTGCAGGGAAATAGCTAGAACCACCAACTTGTAAATGTTTGACAGCGCTTCACAGGGAGGTAAGCAGGCTGATCAGCTATACATTGCGTATGCTGGGTAGCCTGATCGCCTTCCTGTGGAGTGCTGTCGAATATTTACGAATTGAGAGAATGTATAGAAGGTAAAGAATGACCGAATCAGATCCACGGGATTCCTCCGATATTCATATTGTTCACCAGGATGACAGGGAAATTATCCTGGTGGGCACCGCCCATATTTCCCAAGAATCAGTTGAGCTT
>JAYEPA010000255.1:7214-8397 GCA_034723545.1 Thermodesulfobacteriota bacterium
GTATAGAAGGTAAAGAATGACCGAATCAGATCCACGGGATTCCTCCGATATTCATATTGTTCACCAGGATGACAGGGAAATTATCCTGGTGGGCACCGCCCATATTTCCCAAGAATCAGTTGAGCTTGTCCGCCGTATTATTGAACATGAAAAGCCGGATTGTGTCTGTATTGAGTTGGATGAAAAAAGATACAATTCCCTGGCCAGCAAAAAACAGTGGCAGACCCTTGACCTGAAAGAGATCATCCGCAGAAAGCAGCTCAGCACCCTGTTGATGAATCTGATTCTGGCCTCGTATCAGAAAAGATTGGGGGATCAGCTTGGCGTCAAACCGGGTAGGGAATTGCTGGAAGCGGCCAACACAGCCAATAAGTTAGATATCCCTATTGGCCTCGTTGACCGGGATGTAAGAATAACCATGCGGCGGGCCTGGAAAAAGACATCTTTTTACAAAAAAGGCTATCTGCTTGCCAATCTGCTGGCCAGTCTCTTTGACAACACGGAAATCAGTGAAGAAAAGCTGACCGAGCTCAAAGATACCGATGCCCTCACCGAATTAATGAACGAACTGGGTGAAGCCCTGCCCGAATTAAAACAGGTACTGATCGACGAGCGGGATATCTTTCTGGCCGAAAAAATCAAGGGAACACAGGGAGAAAAAATTGTCGCTGTGGTCGGTGCCGGTCATGTAGCCGGGATTAAAAAGATCATGGATGAAGATCACAGCCGGCAGATGACTGAGATCAACACCATCCCTCCGGTTTCACCGGTCTGGAAATTTGTGGGCTGGTCCATTCCTGTTGTGATTATTTCCTCAATTGCCCTGATCGGCTGGACAAAAGGCTCTGCCGTGGCAGGAGAGAATATCACCTATTGGATCCTGGCCAACGCTATTCCTTCCGCCTTGGGAGCTCTTCTTGCCTTTGGTCATCCGCTGACCATCCTTGCCGCTTTTCTCGGCGCGCCCATCACCAGCTTGACCCCGATTGTCGGAGCCGGTTATGTCTGCGCCTTTGTCCAGGTCATGAAGAGGCCGCCCGTGGTCATGGAATTTGAACAGGTTCTTGGGGATATGGGCACAGTAAAGGGGTGGTGGAAGAACAAACTGCTTCGGGTTCTTCTCTGCTTCATGCTGCCGGGATTCGGTAGTCTGATCGGCACCTGGATCGGCGGCTTTGAAATT
>JAYEPA010000256.1:0-8326 GCA_034723545.1 Thermodesulfobacteriota bacterium
GAACCGTATTTGTGGAGCAGCCCAGGGCCATATCCACGGCCATGGCGTTTTCAAAGGCCTTGCGGGTGGCAATATCCCGGGGTTTGATTTGCTCGTGGAACATATTCATTACCGCCATGCCGGCATGTTTAGCCAGGCGGATGCGGGCCGCCGATATTGCGGGAATCGTGCCGTTTCCGGGCAGGGACAAACCCAGAGCCTCGGAAAGGCAGTTCATGGAATTCGCGGTGAACATGCCGGAGCAGGAACCGCAGGTAGGACAGGCCGCATCTTCAAGTTCATCCAGCTCAGCCGGGGTCATGGTGCCGGCCTTGACCCTTCCCACACCCTCGAAAACAGAAACCAGATGGACATCCTTGCCATGGTAACGGCCGACGAGCATAGGCCCGCCGCTGACCATAACAGCCGGAATATTCAAGCGCAGCATGGCCATCAACATGCCCGGCACAATCTTATCGCAGTTTGGAACCAGGACCATGGCGTCAAAAGGATGGGCCTGACCCATAATCTCCACGGAATCAGCCACAATCTCCCGGCTAGCCAGGGAGTATTTCATGCCCGTGTGGTTCATGGCAATTCCGTCGCAGACGCCGATGGTTGCAAACGTCACCGGCGTACCGCCAGCCAACCTGACACCGGCCTTAACTGCCTCGACAATCTTATCGAGATGGATATGACCTGGAATAATTTCATTATGAGCATGGGCAATGCCGATTAACGGCCTGCTCAACTCCTCGTTGGTATACCCCATGGCTTTAAACAATGAACGATGGGGAGCCCTCTCCAATCCTTTTTTCATAGCATCGCTGCGCATAATTTTTCCTTTAATTTTGTCTCGTAACAGCCCTAAAGACAAAAAATCGACGTAACTATTCAGCAGCACTCCACCTGCACGCGATCAGGCTGATTCACATAGGACTACTATAGTTCATAAGCCTGCTCGAAGTCTGCGCTTATCTGCGCACATCTGGAGCACTGCTGAACAGTTACAGACTGAGTTTTTCGTAACATTTTCACATACGCTGAATAGTTACGATAAGGTTTATTTATTAAAAGGAGATTTTTTGAAAATACGATCAACAACCATTTTATGTGTGCGTCATCAGGGTAAGGCCGTGGTGGTCGGTGACGGTCAGGTGTCGCTTGGCAACACTGTCATGAAGCATCAGGCGAGAAAGGTCAGGCGTCTTTACAATGACAAGGTGGTCTGCGGTTTTGCCGGAGCAACGGCCGATGCCCTGACTCTTTTAGATAAGCTGGAACAGAAGCTGGAACAGTTCAACGGGAATCTTACCAGGGCAGCGGTTGAACTGGCCAAGGACTGGAGAACCGACCGAATGTTGCGCAGGCTTGAGGCCATGCTGATCGCCGCTGATGAGGAAAAGTCGTTGCTGCTGTCCGGTACCGGCGATGTGATTGAATCGGACGATGGTATTCTGGCCATTGGCTCAGGCGGGCCTTATGCCCAGGCTGCGGCCAAGGCGCTGATCACTCACAGCACCCTTAATGCCGAAGAAATCTGCCGGGAAGCCATGAAAATCGCCGGCTCAATCTGCGTGTTTACCAATCAAAATTTTGTTGTGGAAAAAGTATGACAATTACAGGTTCACTGACTCCAAAAGAAATCGTTACTAAACTTGATGAATATATTATCGGCCAGAACGATGCCAAGCGATTTGTGGCAGTTGCCCTGCGAAACCGCTGGCGGCGGCAGCAGGTCGAGCCGCCTTTGCGGGATGAAATCGCGCCCAAGAATATTATCATGATCGGTCCCACTGGTGTGGGCAAGACGGAAATCGCCAGAAGACTTGCCGTCCTGGCACAATCGCCGTTTTTAAAGATTGAAGCCTCGAAATTTACCGAGGTGGGGTATGTGGGGCGGGATGTTGAGTCGATGATTCGGGATTTGACCGAACTGGCCATTAATATGGTGAAAAAAGAGGAAAGCGAGAAGATTGAGAAAAAGGCCGAGGATCTGGCCGAGGAAAGGCTCCTTGATCTGCTTCTACCACCTATTTCCACTCCGCCGCCCGTGACAACGGCATCGTCCGATCCATCTGCTGAAGGGCTTCAAAAACAAACCGATTCCACCAGAGAAAAATTTCGCAGAATGCTCCATGAGGGGAAATTGGCCGACCGGCAGGTGGAAATAGATGTTGACCAGACCCGGGATATGCCCATGGTCGAAATTTTTTCTAATTCCGGCATGGATGATGTTGGCTCGAGCATGAAAGACATGTTTGGCAAAATTTTTCCGAAAAAAAGCCGACGCCAGAAGTTGAAGGTGGATGAGGCTTTGAAAATCCTTCGGCGTGAAGAAGCGGAAAAATTGATTGATATGGACAAGGTGACCAAACTTGCCATTCAGCGTACGGAGCAATCCGGTATAATTTTTCTTGATGAAATCGATAAGATTGCCTCCAGACAGGGAGCTTCACAGTCAGGAGAGATTTCCCGAGAGGGTGTGCAGAGGGATCTGCTGCCCATTGTGGAAGGGTCCAATGTGACAACCAAATATGGCATGGTGAGGACGGATCATATTCTCTTTATTGCCTCGGGTGCTTTTCATCTGTGCAAACCCTCGGATCTTGTCCCTGAACTCCAGGGCCGTTTTCCCATCCGGGTGGAACTTAATGCACTGGGTGAGGAGGAATTCTTTAGAATTCTGACCGAACCTCAAAATGCCCTGATCAAACAATATGAGGCCCTGATGGCCACCGAGGGGGTTGAATTATCCTTTGAAGAGGACGCGATCAGGGAATTGGCAAAAATCGCTGCCATGGTTAACGAGAAAACAGAAAATATCGGGGCACGCCGTCTCCATACCATTATGGAAAGAATGCTTGATGAACTGTCTTTTGCGGCCCCGGATATGGAAGAGGAAAAATTCAATGTCACTGCCGAGTATGTCCGGCAGCAACTTGAAGATGTGGCACGTGATGAGGATTTGAGCCGTTATATTTTATAAAACTTAGAGGGGCAAAGGGACAGATAGCGAGCCTGCGAGACCTTCGAAGGTTCAGAGGGTTTACCCTTTGACCCTTAGCCTTTGGCTTTAAATAAAAGAAGCAAGGAAACAAATTCAATGATCTATGATCCGGAATATAATTATTGCCCAAAATGTCGAGACGAGTATCGGGCGGATATCAGGGAATGTGCTGCCTGCGGGGTCGCTCTTGTTCCCGGGGCTGAAATGGCGGAACACGCCGGAAAAGCTCAGGAGCAACGGGGGAAGCGAAAGGGTGATCTGACGCCGGATGATGATATTGTCAACATCCACAAGGGGTCTCTTGCTGATTTGAAACCCTTTGAAAAGGAGCTTGAGGCCGAGCATATCGGTTATCTCATTGCCGGAGATGACCAGGGTGGCTGCAATAAGGGCTGCTGCGCTACATCTTTTTATCTCAAGGTGCGGCGGGAGGATGCCCGTGAGGCATTTATGATCATTGACCGTCAGTTTGATATTGCCACAGGCATTAACGATCACGATATCTCCCTTGCCGGTTCGGTTTTTAATTCGGAGGCGGCTGAAGCGGTCTGTCCTGCCTGCGGTTTCACTTTCAAGACCAGCGATCTGACCTGTCCGGATTGTGGTTTGTGTTTCGGGTAAGAGATTTTTAGAGTTTTTTTGTTCGTCACCAGTTTATGCTGACAATCCGGGAATATGAGCCTGCAGTTCCCGCACCGCGTCCTCCATGTCCTGGTTTGCCTTAATAATGGGATCTCCACGCCGTTCGGTTTTTCTGATTAATGTGGAGTCGGGGAAAAAGGCAATGGGGGGAGGCTCAAGGTTCTCGGTGAGAAAGTCTTTGTCTTCCTGATCCTGAACCAGATTGCCGACAAAGGAAATTCTGGGTATTCCGGAGTCCTCGGCCAGATTTTTTACCTTGAGTGCTGTTCGGACGCTGGACTGGGCCGGAATGACCACAATGAGCAGTTGATCAACCGTGGCAATGGTGCCGCGGCCCAGATGCTCAACACCGGCTTCCATGTCGAGCAGGACCACTTGGGAGGGGGAGAGAAGAAGGGTGGTGAGCAGCCTTTTTAAAACCGTGTTCTCGGGACAGGCGCATCCCCCTTTTGCCTCCTGGATGGCGCCAAGAACCATGAGTTTCATCCCATCGTGTTCCACCATGAAGCGGCCAAGCAGGTCATCAACCTGGGGGTTGATGTTATAAAATGGCGATCCTTCAGTCTTACCGGAACGTTCTGCCAGCATGGTTTTCATTTCGGCAATCGGTGTAATTTTTTCTACATTTTTTACCCCGATGGTCTCGGCCATATGCGGGCTGGGATCGGCGTCAATGATCAAAACATCCTTGCCCATCTCCTTGAGATGATTGGCCAGCAGAGCCATTATTGTGGTTTTGCCGACTCCTCCCTTACCGCTGATAGCAATTTTCATGGTCCCTCCTTACTATTGATGTGTAACTTCCTGGCATTTATCTTTTTTTATCAATTCATCATTGCTATAATAGACATGATGATCTGATACCTCAAGGAGAGACTGAAAAGAGTTTTGATTTTCTCAGCACCTTTAACCTGATCAAGGGACTTACGTTTTTCATGAACAGACCCAAAATTAAAATCGGCATTGAACAGCTGCTCAGCGATCCTCCCCAGTTTCTTATGGGCCGGAGGCTCGGGCTTCTCTGCAACCAGGCCTCGACGGATTCGTCTCTTGTCAACAGTCGAGATCTCGTCAATGGTGCTTTTCCCGGTCAGTTGACCTGCCTTTTTAGCCCCCAGCATGGTTTTTTTTCGGAAAAACAGGATAATATGATTGAGTCGGGTCATCAGCTGGATCAGGTAACCGGTCTTCCGGTTTTCAGTCTTTACGGGGACCGGCGTAAGCCTACGGCGGAAATGTTCGATCATCTTGATGTGCTGCTCATTGATCTTGTTGATGTGGGAACCAGGGTGTACACTTTTATTTACACCATGGCTTATTGTCTGGAAGCAGCGGCGGAACATGGCAAGAAGGTGGTCATTCTGGACCGGCCCAATCCCTTGGGGGGGATGGCAGTGGAGGGCAATCTGCTTCATCGGGACGTGAAATCTTTTGTCGGTCTTTATCCTGTTCCCATGCGCCACGGCTTGACGATTGGCGAGCTGGCTCTGTATTTTAATGATCAGGGAATCGGGGCTGATCTGACAGTTGTTCCCATGAGCGGCTGGAAAAGGAGCATGTTTTTTAAAGACACAGAGTTGCCCTGGGTTTATCCTTCTCCCAATATGCCTTCTGCCGATACGGCTTTTGTTTATTCCGGCCAGGTCATCTGGGAGGGGACAAATATTTCTGAAGGCAGGGGAACCACCTTGCCTTTTGAGTTGTTTGGCGCGCCGTTTGTCGAGCCTGATAAGGTGTCGGAGGAACTGGGTGATACGCCCTTGCCAGGCTGTTTTCTCCGACCGCTGGCTTTTGAACCGACTTCAAATAAATGGGCGGGCAAGTGTTGCAGGGGGTTTCAGCTCCATGTCACTGATCCGCAGACTTTTCTTCCCTATAGGACGACTCTTGCTTTACTGCGGGCCATTATGCGTTTGTATCCCGGTGAATTTTGTTATAAAGAACCGCCCTATGAGTATGAGTTTGAAAAACTTCCCCTGGATTTGATCCTGGGTGATCACCGGCTGAGAAAAGCGTTGGAGCAGGAGACGGATATTGTTACTCTTGAAAAGAGTTGGCAAGCGGAACTGGATGAGTTCGATTTGATGAGAAAAAAATATTTTTTGTATGATTGAGATGGTAATGAGGCAATTACGAATTGACAATTACGAATTAGGAATTTGAAGGAAGATATCTGATGGGAAACACCGAAATTCGTAATTCCTAATTTTTAATTTTTAATTATTAAAATTCCTTTTCGGGGAGAAAATCATGACCCGCATTCAACCTGTTATTTTGGCCGGGGGAACCGGCTCCCGCCTCTGGCCACTGTCCAGGGAACTTTATCCCAAACAGCTTCTGAACCTGACGGAAAATTGCTCGTTGTTGCAAAGCACCTTGAAACGGGTGGCTGGCCTGGAAAATACTCTGCCACCCATGGTGGTAGCAGGCGACTCTCATCGCTTTATTGCCCTGAGTCAGATTCGGGATGTGGACGAGGTCAAGGATTTTACCTTGATTCTGGAACCGGTGGGAAGAAATACAGCGCCGGCGGTTTATGCGGCGTCCTGTTACGTTGAAGAGCGGACAGAGGATGAAGAGGAGACCGTGCTCCTCGTCATGCCGGCTGATCATTTGATCAGGCGCAAGAATGAATTTCAGGAAAGTGTGAAAAAGGCTGTCGAATTAGCTGAAAAAGGGTTGCTGGTCACCTTTGGCATTCAGCCTCAGGGGCCTGAAACAGGCTATGGCTATATTGAACAGGGTGAGAATAATACGGTGAAGTCCTTTGTCGAAAAACCCGACCTGGAAACCGCCAGGAAGTATCTTGAGGCAGGGAATTTTTTCTGGAACAGCGGCATGTTTGCCTTCACCTGTTCTACCCTGATCAGTGAAATGGATCACTGGTCGCCTGAGACCGGTCTGGCTATGCGCGAGGCGGTGGAGATGGGCAATGACGATTCGCCATTTTTCAGACTGCGAGCCCAGAGCATGATGAAGGCACCGAGCGATTCCATTGACTATGCCCTCATGGAAAAATCGGATCGTGTGGCCGTGATTCCGGCTGATCTCGGCTGGAGTGATATTGGCTCCTGGAAGGCTTTATGGGAGGTTTCAGGTAAAAATGATGGTGGTAATGTGTTTCAGGGCGATGTTATGGCGGAGGATGTTGAAAACTGCCTGATTCGTTCCGAACAGAAACTGGTTGCGGCGGTGGGGCTGCGTGACACTCTGGTGGTCTGCACTGCTGATGCTGTGCTGGTTGCTCCCATGGATCGTTCCCAGGATGTCAAAAAAATCGTGAATCGTTTAAAGGCAGAGGGCAGGGAAGAACATCAGCTCCATCTAACGGTTTACCGGCCCTGGGGCAGCTATACCATCCTGGAAGAGCAGCCGGCTTTTAAGATTAAAAGAATCACGGTGAATCCCGGCGTTAAATTATCCCTGCAGATGCATCATCATCGTTCCGAGCACTGGGTGGTGGTCAAAGGCACCGCCAGGGTAACCTGCGGCGATGATATTTTTCTGCTCCTTGAAAATCAGTCATCCTATATTCCCTGTGGAGAAAAGCATCGGCTGGAAAATCCGGGTGTCATTCCCCTTGAACTGATTGAAGTGCAGAATGGCAGTTATCTCGGTGAGGATGATATTGTTCGTTTTGATGATGACTACGGCCGTGAAGGCTGATTGCTTTGCAGGAATTTTCACCTTCAGACAACCTTGCCCGAACCGGTGCTGCCGATCTTTTTGATCACTATTCTTTTTATGATATTCCTGTTCATTGTCCCTATGGCCTTCCAAAGGTGGCGGTGTATCATCAAAATAGATTTGCAACTGTTGACGATGAGAGCATGGCCGCCTTTTTTGATCGAGGTTTCCGGCGTAATGGCAATATTATGTATTCCATGGCCTGCCCGGACTGCCGGGCCTGCATTCCGATTCGTCTCAAGCCTGGAGAATTTCGTCCGAACCGCAACCAGAAAAGGGTTTGGAAACGGAACCGGGATGTGTCCGTTGAAATGGTTCCTTTACGGATAACCGGTGAAAAGCTTTCCCTGCTGGAAAAATTTTTGCGTCTCCGCTATTCGTCCAGAGAGAATTCAGCTCTGGGTTATTATAGTGATTTTTTCATTAATTCACTGACTCATACCCGGGAAATACTCTACCGGATCCAGAACCGATTGATCGGTGTGGCTCTTGTCGATATGGGGAAGAATTTTTTGAACGGGGTCTATTTTTATTTTGATCCGGATGATCATAAACGCAGCCCTGGAACATTTAATATTCTTTATCTTCTTGATTTTTGTCAGCGACACCACGTTGAGCATTTTTATCTTGGTTTTTTGATCAAAGAAATTCAGGCCATGAGTTATAAGCAGAATTTTAGACCTCATTATTTGCGGATAAACAATATCTGGCAGAGATTTGACCGTGGGGAAAAGAAGCCGGTTTGAGCCCTGTTACCGCAAATGAAAGTTTGATTTCACCACCTATCTGATTTTTCTGCCAATTAATTCCTTTGTCCGGGTGATCTCTCCGGGGATGAATGCTGATTTTGTATGCCTGGGAGCCGAGATTTTTTCTTCAGCTCATACTTCTCAACACCCTTTATGATGAATATATCAATCATTTATTGACCTTTAATGTGCCTAGTTGTAAAATGTATTATTTCTTCATGAGGACATGAATTCAAAAAAAGTCTTCTCAAACGTTATC
>JAYEPA010000257.1:0-1948 GCA_034723545.1 Thermodesulfobacteriota bacterium
GCTGAACTCTGACCTGGTTTTGAGGACCAGGTTTTGTGAATAAAAAAACTTTAAACCCCTGTTAAAATCAGTGGCTCATAAGCGTCTTACCCTTTTTTCCAAGGCCCTCTTTGAAACGTGTCGGTCGCAAGGGGTTGTCTTTGGGATCCATTTTTCCGGTTACGAGGTCACCGATTCGCCTGCCCGATTCCGGAGAGAGCATTACGCCGGCCCAGTAGCCGCAGTTGACATAAAAACCGGGGACTTCCGGAACCGGTCCGATCAACGGCTGGTCATCGGGCGTGTAGACATAGTATCCAGCTGATGTATTCATATCGGGTTGTCTGACGTTTTTTTCGACTTCTTCAAAAAACGGTGTCATGCGTTTGACCTTGTCCAAAGTGATGGCCGGAAATTCCCAGTCTGTATGCACCTTCTCGGTTGGCTGACTGATCGGCTCGTCCGAATCGACCCACCCGATAATCACACCTCCGGGTTCAGGGCGCCAGTAGGAATTGTTATCCACATCAACCGTAAAAGGGGCATCCTGGGGAATGACCACGGAAGTTTTTAGATAGACCTTTTGCCGGCGAACCGGCTCTAGCGGTAAATCCAGGTTGACCATTCGCCCAATTTCGGCAGCAAAGGGACCGGCCGCATTGACCACGATACGGCTCTGAATAATGCCCCGATTGGTTTCCACCCCCCCCGGATTTCTTTTTTATCCATTTGGATACCGGTGGTTTTAGTGTTGATGAAAAATCGGGTGTCACAGCCTTTGGCAAATCCTTGCGTGGCTTCATGGCAAGACAGCCAGCCATCCCGCTGTCGGAACGTCGCGGCCAACACAGACGGTGAAATATATGGAAATCTGGCAATGATCTCATCACGTTCTATAAATTCTGAGTCCGTAACACCCAATTTATGCTGATGTTCCACGTTTTTCTTAAGGTCGCCAACCGTTTCCGGGTTATCGGTGAGAAAAAGATATCCCTGCTGCTTGATGGAAATGCTGTATCCCGGCAGGCCGATGACTTCATCAAAGTGCTCGAACATCTCAATACTCGGTATCGCCAGTTCCGCCATGGCCGGCTCGGCGAATTGGGCCCGAAAACATTCCGCTGAAGCGGGTGTCGTTAACGTCGAAAGGCCGTCACGCATCTCCACGAGAACAACGCCCATTCCTTTCCTGGAAAGCCAGAAAGCCGTCGCCGTGCCCACAATGCCGCCTCCGATCACCACCGCATCGGTTGTACCGAAATCGCTCTCGGTCGGAGTCAATATCCTTCCCATTTTTTCGACCTCCTTATTGTAGAGGTTCAAGGTTCAGGGTTCAAGGTTCAGGGTTACCGTTCTTTCGTTGACCTCGCTCGTAGGCTACTAAGTACTTGATGAAACCTCGAATGGCAGCACGGGTGCGTCCGGCATGATCATACACATCCTGAAACTCAGTCCCTCCTCGGCGGGATTATGTATTGATGATCCAATGCCAGGTAAAGCTCACTCTGGACTTCGGTGCAAGATCGCTTTGCATAACGAAGAAAACGAACAAAATCAGGGTTTGTCTCCGACAGAATTCATGAGTCAACGGCTCAGATTTGACGTGAACCCTGGACCTTTGAACCTTGAACCTCTGAACGGGGCACTATAGGAGGCCTCGGGCTTCCAAATCCTCCGCCACCTCGGAAAGACCGACGCTCAGCAGGGTCTCCTCTGTTGGAATACCGTTTTCATTCCACCCTCTGGCGGTATAGTACCAGGTCAGCAGGTCATCGATCTCTTTTTTGGATAAAACATGGCCCTGGTTTGGCCCATCGGCAATGGGTTCTTCGTATAACCGTGCCGGGGGGAAATCGAGATGCCGGCCGAAGCCGCTTATCTCCCGCACTGAAAACGCACGGGTAAACTGCCAGATGCGTTTGGAAATCTTCAGCAGTGCTTCCCAGCTTTTCGTTATTCCGATGATCAC
>JAYEPA010000258.1:0-8233 GCA_034723545.1 Thermodesulfobacteriota bacterium
ATTACGATGTACGCTTTATCTATGTGCGGAAGCCTGAGTGGTACCTGACCTGAACAGAAACCGGCCGTGATAGAGCTGCCTATTGTTGATGAACTCGATGTAAACGGCTGGGATCTGCGCAAGGCTCTGCAACTTTTCCGTAAATCAAACTCACCCTTGCTGGAGTGGCTTGGTTCCCCTGTTGTCTATATGGAAAATGGCAGCTTCACCGCAAGGCTCCGGGAGTTGGCTCCAATAAGCTACTCTCCAGTAGCCTGCATGTACCATTACTTCAAAATGGCCAAGGGGAATTTCAGAGAATACCTACGCGGCGACCGGGTACGCCTGAAAAAGTACCTGTATGTCCTACGTCCGGTTCTGGCTGTCATCTACCTGGAACGTGGCCTGGGGCAGGTACCCACGCAATTTTCAAAACTGCTGGATGGTGTGGTGGAAGATATTGCTCTGCGCCGGGCAGTTGATAACCTGCTGGCTCGAAAAATGGTCGGCCAGGAACTGGACGACGGCCCCGCGATCTGGCGATCAGCGAATTTCATAAACGGGAACTGACCCGCATGGAACAGCATGGTTTTGAAAAGCGGTTGCAGATCTGCCCGGTGGAAAAGTTAAATGAGTTGTTTTTTGCGGTGGTTGAGGAGAGTTGGGTGTCATTGGAGTGATTATTGGTTTTTTTATGGAATGAAAATAGTGATGCAAAAATTATATTTCAAATATTGGGCAAAAACTGATTCTGATCATGTGAAATTTCACCTATTACCGTATCATTGCCTGGATGTGGCTGCAGTGGCAAACAGGTGGTGGCACAATAGTAAATTTCTCCGGCAAGTTTTCCCCTGGCAATGCAGAGTGGATGAAGGAAAATGCCTGGCCTGGATTTTATTTTTTGTCAGTCTCCATGATTTAGGCAAGGCAGATCTCCGTTTTCAGATGAAGTCGCCAGAAACATCAAAATATCTTCAGGATGATCTTGTTGCCGGGTTTTCAAGTATATTAAAACCACAGGTCAGGAAATATGACCATGGCACATCCGGTTACAGGTGGTTTACTCATGAGGCCATGGATTATGGTTGTGATTTTATCAGTGTGGAGGTGGCAGATGAATGGATGAAAAGAGTTGCCGGTCATCATGGTTCATTGCCCTCCAGTTCTGTTTGTGATGATCCTCCATTGGTTGATCCCCAATTTGTAGCCAGAGACAAACAGGCAAGATGGGAACTGGTGAAGGATTTGCAAGAATTGTTTCTTGCGCCACAAGGGTTAACATTAGCTGATGTGCCGGAAAATGTGCCGGATTTTTTGGCTGGATTTTGTAGTGTTTGTGACTGGATTGGTTCAAATAGCGATTGGTTTACAATGGTCGCTGAGCCTCAGGATTTACAAGAGTATTATGACACTCGTTTGCTGATTGCCGAAAAGGCTCTGGCTGCAACGGGTATTTTATCCGTCCTTAAATCTCCTGGTGGAATGGCAAGCCTTTTTTCTGACTATCAGCCTCGGGATGTCCAGGTTTTGGTGGATGATTTTAAAATTGGTCAGGGGCTGACCATTATTGAAGCTCCGACAGGGTCGGGCAAAACAGAAGCGGCTTTGGCTTACGCTGTAAAGCTCCTGGATGTCGGTCTTGCCGACTCTCTGATTTTTGCATTGCCGAGTCAGGCCACGGCTAATGCTATGCTTGATCGCCTTGAATCGGTTGCGGATCGAGTGTTTGACAAAGGGAAAAATGTCATTCTGGCCCATGGTAAGAGCCGATTTAATAAGGGGTTTCTCGATTTGCAACGAGTGGCGCGTTTACACTCTGCTCAAGGATATGAAGAGGCCCAGGTGCAATGTGCCCAGTGGCTTGCCAGTAGTCGAAAACGGGTTTTTCTCGGGCAGGTTGGAGTTTGTACTGTTGATCAAGTATTGCTTTCGGTTTTGCCGGTACGGCACCAATTTGTCCGTTCTTTTGGAGTGCGGCGCAGTATCCTTATTGTTGATGAAGTGCATGCTTATGACAGCTATATGTATGGACTGCTTCAAGAGGTTTTGAAGGGGCAGGCCAGGGCGGGTGGTAGTGCTATTCTGCTTTCCGCCACCTTGCCAGCTTATCAGAAAGAAAGCCTGCTGCGTGCCTGGGGTGATGATCCTGCAGAACAGTTGTCTGATTATCCTCTTGTAACTCAATCGGTTTTGCATGAGGTTGTTCAATATGTGTTGCCTGAAGAGCAGAAAAGTCCTTCATGTCAAGTTGGAATTTCACTCAGTCCTTCGCCATTATTATCGTTTTCGCATGACCTGATTGATAAAATTATTTCAAAAGCAGAGGCCGGAGCCATGGTTGGGGTGGTGTGCAATCTGGTGGCCGATGCCCAGGAACTTGCCCATAGACTCAAGAACAAAACTGAAGTAACGGTGGATCTTTTTCATTCCAGATTTCGATTTCGAGATAGAATGGAAAGAGAGGAAAAGATTTTGGCACATTATGGCAAAAATGCTAAACGCCATGGACGTATTCTGGTCGCCACTCAGGTTATTGAACAATCCCTTGATCTAGACTTTGATTGGCTGGTGAGTCAGCTATGCCCGGTTGATCTTCTGTTTCAGCGTTTAGGTCGTCTGCACCGACACGATAACAAACGTCCAGCCTGCTGTGAGGAAAGAGAATGTGTGGTTATTGTTCCTGTCGATGACCCTATGGATTTTGGTGATAGTAAGTGGGTGTATCAAAATATTCGCGCCCTGCGAAGAACCAATATACTTCTTGAACAACATAATCCTCTTGTCTTTCCCAGAGCCTACCGGGAACTGATTGAACAGGTTTACCAGGAAGAAGCATGGCAGGGTGAACCATCAGCCCTGACCGAATTTTTTGCTAAATATAAAAAGGAGCAGGAGGGTAGTCAGTATGCCGCAAGCTATATGGCGCATTCCCATAGCGTTCCTTTGCCTGACACGGATGGCAACGCTGCCACTCTTACTCGTGAAGGGGAAATGAATATTTCAGTTATCCCAGTGTTAATTCGTGATGGTAAACGCTTTTGTCTGGATGGATCGCCTCTGGACGGGTTGAACGAGTTTGAGCAGTTGGAGGTTTTAAACATGGAGACCATTGGAGTGGCGCAAAGTTGGCGTAAGGTTCTTCCGGCAGTGGGAGATGACCAAATTTGCTATCTGGCTATGAGTGGGCAGGGCAATGGCGAATTTTACAATTTGGAAGGAAAAGGGAACCTGCGTTACACCTTTGAGCGGGGGCTTGAAAAAATGGAGGAAGAAGAATGAATCTGCTTAAAGACAGATGGATACCTGTGCAGATTGGCACAAATGATGTGCAGTTAATAAAATTGCGGCAGCTCCTCTGCCAGGAGGAACAGTGGCAAATTTGTCTGAATCGTGACGATATGGAACTTGCCGCCTTGCAGCTGCTGGTTTGCCTGGTTCAGGTCATTTTTATGCCTGAAAATAAACGTGAATTTATTAGTCGCTGGCAAAAGCCACTAACTGAAGAAGAATACGAAAAAGGTGTCCAGCCATTTCTTGATTGGTTTGATTTGTTGCATCCGAAGTACCCGTTTATGCAGATTCGCGGGGTAAAAGCAGCTAAGCTTACTCCTATTCAAAAACTTTTCATTGGTTTGCCTGAAGGGAATAATCACGCTTTTTTTAATCGACCGGATGAATATAAACAGGCCTCTTTGGCTAATGCTGCCATTCTTCTTTTTAACCAGGCAATGAATAGCCCCAGTTTTGGCGGAGGTTTTAAGGGAGGCCTGAGAGGGGGAGCCCCGGTGACAACCCTTATTGTGGATGACAGTCTCAGGCAGACAATATGGTGCAATATTCTTTCTAAAGAATTTGCCTCGTCTTTGTTTCCAAAGATAGAAAATGATGTCCCGGTATGGGTTTATCCTATTAAGCCCAAGGAACAAATGTTTACCTCGGAACTTGGCTTTGTCAGAGGAATTTTTTGGCAGCCTGCTCACATAGAATTGGTCTGTGATGATGAAGGTGTTGTCGTTGGTTTTAATAAAGAGAAATTTCCTTTCACTATTCAGGATGAGTTGGCGGTGCGTTGGCCTCATCCCCATGGGGTAAAGAAATGGGCAGTTAAAAAAGGTGAGCGGGAGGAGAAATTTTTATCATTCACAACGCAAGCTCCGGCGTGGACATCTTTGGCGTCTTTGCTTGTTGAGCAGCACGGTGAAAAAATGGGTAATTCGCCTGCTTTGGTGTTGAGTCAATATGGGCATGTTTTTAGAGGCAGGCCGCTTCATTTAGCTGTGGGAGGATATAGGAACAAACAGGCGCTTATTCTCGAACGACGCCATGAGATGTTTTCTTTTAAGAAAGGGTGGCCTGAGGGACTCGGCCATGTAAAGTTAATTATTGATTACGCTCTGGAGTGTAAGACTATTTTACGGAAAAAGATGTATGGGTTGAATAAAAATATTGGCCTTAAAGGATTGGATAACAAGAGTGAGGCAATGTTTTTTAAACGATCAGAAAGTCTGATTCATCATGTTTTACAGGACATTGATTGGCAACAAGCTATTGAAGAAGTCAAAGAGGCGTATCTACAGTTAACCCAAATGACAAAACAGATATTTGAGGATCTGGTCGCACCCTATGATTATGATCCAAAGATGATGAAGGTCATAGTTAAGAGCCGCGCGGCACTTGCCAATGATCTTTATAAAATGGAGGGATAGGAATGACGGAACAGACATTGCCTGATTTTCAAAAGCTGGTTGCTGATTACCAGAATAAACTTACCAATGGGCAGAGGGCCGATCTGCGCAGAGCAGAGGAGCCGGATGCCCTGCTGGATATGCCGGCCTTTTATAATCTTGTTCAACGCTGCGGATTGAAGGCAGGGCTTCAGTCCGGGCGGATTATTTATTTTTTACCGTATGTGAAACATAAGGAAGGCGCCAAGCCCATAGGGCGGCAGATGCAGGAGCAACATATCAGTGAAACGAGGTTGTTTCAGGTTATCCGGGCAGAATTTCCGGATGATCTCGTTTACCTGCGGCGGCTCACCCAACAGATGAAACCTGCGGCTGATTGGCAGGAGTTTGGCAAGATGCTTTACTTCTGGGGAAAAAATACCAAACGACAATTGCTGAAAGATTATTTTTTGAAGCCACAGAAAGATCAATAAGAATAAAATAGTGCTAACGAGGAACTATCATGAGTGAAAAAAATTATATTAATTTCCATTGTCTTATTTCCCATAGTCCATCCTGTTTGAACCGGGATGATATGAACATGCAGAAGACCGCTGTCTTTGGCGGCAAAAGAAGAATTCGTATTTCCAGTCAGAGTTTGAAGCGAACCATGCGTCATTCTGATTATTACAAAAAGAATGTCAGTCAGCCCTCAGATCGAACCCGTGAACTTGGAAGTCTGCTGAAAATATATACTGAAAAACTGGCTGATCAGTTTGACCAGGAGATTATTGGCGAGGTTGTTAAACTGATTTCCGGAGTTAAGGAAATTGCTGAAGACACCAAGGCTGGGGCTGTCGCACCATGGGCGGTGAATGAAGTTGCCAGGTATTGTCAGATTTATGAGAAATTGAAGGATGAGAACAGTGACGAAAAAGAATTTGAGAAAGCCTGGAAAAAGATATTGAAAAGTGCCGATGATTTTAAGACTGCTTTGGCTGATTCGGCAGACATTGCCCTGTCTGGGCGGATGGCCACCTCCGGCATTATGACTTCCGTGGATGCCTCCTTTGCCTTGGCCCATGCCATTACCACCCATACAGTCAGTGGTGATATTGACTGGTTTACAGCGGTTGATGATCTGATTGTGGATAGTGGTGAGACCGGTTCCGGCCATCTGGATACCCAGGAATTTTCTGCCGGTGTTTTTTATCGTTATGGCAGCCTGAATATTCGCCAGCTTCAGGAAAATCTAGGTGGAGCCAGTCGGGAAGATGTTTTGAAACTGGCCAAGCATCTCCTCCATCTTCTTTGCACTGAAGTTCCTTCCGCCAAACAAAACAGTTTTGCCGCTTTTAATCATGCGGATTTTGCCTTTGTCTCTTTTGGGGATATGCCCATTTCATTGGCCAATGCCTTTGAAGAACCGGTAAAACAGGGAAGGCTGGGTGGGTTTCTTGTTCCTTCCATTGAGGAATTTTGTTCTTACCAAAAGAAAATGTATGAAGGATATGGTCTGGATGACAAAACTGCCTGGTTCTCCTTGCGGGATTGTAGTCTTGAAAAAGGGAGAAAGAAAAGTCTCGCCGACCTTGAAAAATGGGTTGCCCTGGATGGCGGAGCAGGATGATGAACAAATATCTCATACTCAAGTTACAAGGGACTATGCAGGCATGGGGAACCCATACATATGAAGATTATCGCCCAACAAATCTGTTTCCAACCAGAAGCGGGATTGTCGGTCTGTTGGGAGCCTGCATTGGTATTGAGCGGGAAGATATCCAGGCAAGGCAAATTTTATCGAGTGAACTTGTCTTGGCAGTGAGGGCTGATAAAGAGCAAGGCCGTACGCTACAAATAATTACTGATTATCATACGGTTCTTGATGCCAGAAAAGTGGACGGTAAGGCCAGAAAAGATGCCATTTTGACATCACGTGAATATCTCTGCGATGCAGAGTACACCATAGCTCTTACCTTGGATAATCCTGAAATAACGATAAATGAATTGGCACAAGCTGTACAAAAACCGCATTACACTCCGGTACTGGGGCGTAAGTCATGCCCCTTGTGTCGGCCATTGTATGAGACTGAAGTTGAGGCAGAATCATTGCCTGCCGCACTTGCGCAGGTGGCTCCTCGATACGGTACCATTTATAGCGAAGAACCTGTGGCGGGTGCGTCTGTTTTGGAAATTCGTGATGTGCCATTGCCATCACAGGTAAGAGAATTTGGCAAACGCCGGGTTTATGTGCTTGGGCAGGGAGGAAAAGATGTATCTGAGTAAATGTCTGGTTACAGGTCGCAGACCGATGAATCCGTATCAGGTTCATCAGAAAATCTGGTCGCTTTTTCCAAACAGGCCTGAAGCCAAAAGAGATTTTTTATTTAGGGTTGAGCAATTTTCACCCGGTGGTCAAGCTATTCTTTTGCAGTCAGCCTTAATGCCGGTTGCTGTAAAAGGGGATTTGGTGCTTCTTGACCAAAAAGAAATAAGTTATTCTTTCGGCGAAGGAATGGGCTTACGATTTCTCCTCACGGCAAATCCTACCAAGCGAATTCGCGATGTTGGTGGAAAGAAAAAAAATCAAGGAAAGTGTCGGGTGCCCCTTATCGACGAAGATGAGATCCGTGATTGGCTGGTGCGAAAATTTACAGGCGTGGCCCAACTTCATGAGATGATTATTGCCGGCAAAAACACACTCTATTTTCGAAAAAAAGGCAACCCTGGAAAAATAGCCACTGTTACTTATAGTGGTCTGTTAACGGTGAGTGATGGTGACTTTTTTCAAGGGTTTGTAGAAAAAGGAATTGGCCCGGCCAAGGCCTTTGGTTGTGGCTTGCTTTCTCTGGCACGGGTATAGAGGTGTTATGGCCTTCCAAGCAAAGAAAACCGAACATTCTGGTGATATAAGAAGGGAAGCGGCGCCTACTGGGGCAGGAAAGTTGACGCCAAGAAAGAGTCGAACCGGGTGCGGCGGGAAGATGATAAGAAAATCATTTTTGTTGAGGATGGTGGTTCCCGGAAAGGAGTAGATGAATGACATTTGATCAAGGTGAATTAATCTTATACCAATCTGATGATGGACAGGTTGCGGTTGATGTGCGTCTCATCGATGATACAGTCTGGTTGTCGCAAGCCCAGATGACAGAGTTGTTTCAAAGAAACAAGCGCACCATTTCCGAACATATTCGCAATGTCTTTCAAGAAGGAGAACTTCAAGAAAAAGCAGTTGTCCGGAATTTCCGGACAACTGCTTCGGATGGTAAACGTTATCAAACAAATTTCTACAATCTGGATGTCATCATTTCAGTTGGTTATCGTGTGAAATCTCAACATGGCACAAGATTTCGTATTTGGGCCACTTCAATTCTGAAAGATCATCTGGTACAGGGGTATACATTAAATCAGAAGCGACTGGCGGAGAAAGGCCTTGGTGAGGCAAGGCAGATGCTGGAACTTCTGTCCAACACTTTAGAATTCCATGATTTGGTGAATGATGAAGGACGGGCGGTACTCAGTATTGTCAGTGGCTATGCCAGAACCTGGCAGCTTCTCTGGCAGTATGATGAAGATTCGCTGGCCAT
>JAYEPA010000259.1:0-1905 GCA_034723545.1 Thermodesulfobacteriota bacterium
TGGCTGTTCCCAAGGTGGCAATGATCATGCGCAAGAGCGGTGATTTTGCCGAAAAGACAATCAAGCAGATTGTCTTTGATAACCCCTATAATTTTCTCAAACATTCGCCCAATTTCGATCTTCTTGCTGAATAAGGGGAGTAAAGTGAAATTCGCATTCAGTTCCAATGCCTTTCGTGGTTACAGCCTGGTTGATACCATTCATATCCTGGCCGATCTCGGTTATGAAGGCATTGAGATCATGGCGGATACGCCCCACGCCTTTCCTCCTGAGTTGACGGACAGGGATTTTATGGTAATCAGCGAGGCCCTCCAGAAGAACAAAATGGAGGTTGCAAATATCAACGCCTTCATGCTCTGGGCCATTGGCGACACCTGGCACCCTTCCTGGATTGAGAAAGACCCGGAGCAGCGCCGTAAACGGGTGGAGCATACCCGGAGTTGTATTGATCTTGCCGCCCGGCTTGGGGCTTCCTCTATTTCCACTGAACCGGGCGGGCCTTTGGGCGGCATGGATGAAGAGCTGGCTGTTGAGTTTTTCAGAGAAGGGTTGCTCTCGATCCAGGAGCATGCCAGGGAAAAGGGTGTGCGGATCCTTATCGAACCGGAGCCTGATCTGTTGATTGAAAACAGCAGGCAATTTGTTCAATTCATGGAGGGAATGGACAGGGAGGTCTTTGGCCTTAATTTTGATATTGGCCATTTTTACTGCGTGGGTGAAGATCCTGCCGCCCTTGTTAAAAAACTGCGTGATGATATTTGCCATTTTCACTTGGAAGATATTGCCTCCTCCCGTGTCCATCATCATCTCATGCCTGGAGACGGGGCCATTGATCTTCCCGATGTGCTGCGGCAGATTGACAAAATCGGCTACCAGGATTTTGTCACCGTGGAACTCTATCCCTATGAGGAAAAACCTGTTGATGCGGCCCGTCAGGCCCTTGCCTGGTTACGGGATCTTTCTTTGTAAAATTGCCCATGACCTTGGGAATCAGCAGCAAAATCAGCGCTTATCTGCAGCTTATCCGTCTTCCCAATATTTTTACCGCTATTGCCGACATCATTGCCGGCTATCTCCTTGTCCGCTCCGGGCAGATTCATTCTGTGGAGTTATTCGGCTTGATTGTCAGCACCTCAGGGATTTATGGGGCCGGCTGTGTCTATAACGATCTTTGTGATCTGAAGATCGATCAGGTTGAACGTCCTTTTCGTCCCATCCCCTCCGGTAAAATATCTCGCCGTGAAGCCGCTGTCTTGACCGCTGTTTTGTTTGCCATTGGTTTGGCCGGCGCTGCGCTGGCAGGATTTTGGGCGTTTATCATTGCCTGTGTCCTGATCGTTTTGGTTATTCTTTATGATTGTTTGAGTAAGGATATACCGATTTTAGGCTCGTTGAACATGGCGGCCTGTCGGGGCGGCAATTTGCTTCTTGGCATGAGTCCCGTTGCCTTCGGGGGCATGAATATGATTTTTCCATTTGTTTCCATGTGGTATGTCTTTTTTTTGACAACAATCAGTAAACATGAAGTAGACGGCCGGCCGGGAGTGTCAGGGTGGCTTGCTTTTAGCGGCATTATTTCCGTATTCGGATTCCTTTTGATTCTGGTTGGGTCTGGCTGGTTGCGAGTAGATGCGCTATACTACATGTTTTTTATGGCGCTTTGTGTTTTGCCGGTCCTGTTTAAAGCAGTTTGCCGCCCCAAACCAGGGAATTCAGGCCGGGCAGTGAAAATGATGATATTGGCCATCCCATTGCTGGACGCCGTGTATATTGCAGGCGTTCTTGGTGTGCAATACGGCATTCCGGTTGCGCTCTGCATATTTCCGGCAATACTTGTCAGCCGTTATTTGTATATGACTTGAGTAAACGTTCACCAGCACCTCGTCTTCGTCCGTTTGACCCTTG
>JAYEPA010000260.1:0-8075 GCA_034723545.1 Thermodesulfobacteriota bacterium
ATCGACAAAATCACCCGCCTCATTCAGTCTGTCCGCCTCACGGACGGTTGACTCAATATAAAAATTCCTCAATGCCCTTGTCCACATCATCATCTTTCAAAATACTTAAAAAAAGGTAACTATTCAGCTGCACCTCACGGAGTCTACGCTTACCTCTTCGCTCATTTAGGCCTGCTTGAGTAGCACAAGTAGACCTAAATAAACGAATCTAAGGCACATCTGAACAGTTACGGAACTGTGGTTAGACCGGTTTGGTGCCCTACCTGAATAGTTACAAAAAAAGTTAGCCGCAACATTCTTTTTCGTTCAGTATCCACAAAAAAAGATTGCCCCGAAAATTGTGTTTTTAGTTTATTCAATATAATATTATTATGTGATTACCACTAATCTTCAGCCTCAATATGTAATAGCTAACGAAAAACGTGGGGTGGGCTACGAATAGTTTGACACGTAGGAACTCACCCCTGTGAGCGATCAGGGGCTCTGGGCAAAGAAATTACCCTTTATCGCCCGGTGGGCCGGGCTCCTACTGCACCGTGCCTAATTATGGCTGAAGTTTGTTGGTAATCACATATGATGAATCCGTAAAAAGTCCTCAATCCGTCATGCCGGACTTGATACAGAATTTCGGCTTTCTCCGGAATGACGATTTATAGGCATTTTTGACTTTTTACGAGATCCTCACATATTATTACGTAAACGTAATTGTACCGTATCGTTTTTTTAAGAAAATTCTGCGATAAGAGGAGCGAAACAATGAATAAACATTTTGTAATTCCGATGGCATTCTTCTTTGTTTTTATGGGGAGTCAAGTGACTATAGCGGCACCTCTTAATCTTTCAAAATCAGATGGTATCAGCAAAGATGAATGTGTGATTTCCGAAGAGAACTTAACGTATACTATTTGTTATGACAATCTCCCTAATTCTTATGAAGTTCATAACGTAATCATCACCGACAAACTTCCAGCTAAAGCAAGCTTTGTGTCTGCAGACAATGGCGGAGAATATAAGTCCTTCTCCCATAGCGTCACATGGGATATAGGTTCACTTGCCGAAAATGCCATAAGAAAATGTGTTCAGTTGACGATAAATGTCACTGCACTTCCTGGAACGGTTTTGACTAATCAGGTAACAATAGACAGCAGTGAATTAATTTCTACAGTGGAGAAGGAAAGCACCGACATATGTCCTGTTTCTGTTTATCTGGATATAAAACCTGGTGGTTGCCCGACCCCGATTAATGTAGGAAGCAAAGGTGTCCTCCCTGTTGCTGTCTTAGGCACAAATGACTTCGATGTGACTACTATTGATCCTCAATCAATCTCATTGGCAGGCGTATCTCCGCTTCGTTGGGAAATGGAAGATGTTGCAACACCCTATGCCATCAATGTTGACGAGTGTAATATTGATGACTGTCATGAGTTAACAAGCGATGGCTATGTTGACCTGACGTTGAAATTTGATTCTCAAGAAATTTATGCGGCAATCGGAGAAGTATACGACCGAAAATGCCTGATACTTGAACTTACAGGTAACCTCACATCAGCCCATGATAAACTTCCCATCAAAGGTGGAGATGTCGTCTCTATTTTAAAAAAAGGAAGGAAACATAATATCCCAGCGACAAATTGCATTTTGCTTAAGTAAGGAAACTCAGGGTGTAAAAGCTCATTTCTCTAGCAGAACAATTGTCTCCAGATGATGCGTCTGGGGAAACATATCCACCATTTTCATTTTCCTGATCCGGTAGCCGTTTTGGCGGAGCAGAGCCAGATCCCGACACAGGGTGGCCGGATCACAGGAAATATAAATAATTTTATGAGCGCCAAGACGCATCACGTGGGGAAGAGAATCAAGGCAACCCTGCCGGGGCGGATCCAGCAGGACAAGATCAAAACGTTTTCCACTTTCGGCAAGTTTTCGCGCTCCTTCCACGGCGGCCAGTCGCTCAAAACGGCAATTGTCAATTTCGGCCTCTTCGGCATTACGACGGGCGCTGCGAATCGCTGAACGCTGAAGATCCATTCCCAGCACATGACCTGCCTTCATCGCCAGAGGCAATGAAAAATTTCCCATGCCGCAGAAAAGATCCAGGACCTGATCCCTATTTCGGACTTCAGCCCAATCAAGAAGAAGTTTCAACAGCTGTTCATTCTGTTCAAGGTTAACCTGACAAAAAGATCCAGGCTCAAAACCAAGCCGGATCACCCTGCCCTTCTCCAAGTTGAAAAGCAAAGCAAGCTGAGGATACTTTTCCCCATCTTCCGAATAAAAAGGGAATGTTCCCTGACCGGCCACAGACAGGAGAACAGCCCCTGTATGGCTCAAGCTCGCCGCTGTCTCCCTTGCCGCTTTGATATCGCCGGGTCTTGGTTTTCTTGAAAAATGGAATATAAGAAAAATGTTTTGCCGATCCGGATTAAAAAGTAATTCAAGCTCCGAAGACAAACCAAGAAGATGACGGCAGTTTGACAATTTCCGCAATTCGACAAGAACGTCATTTATCAACGGCCTGGCAAGGAGACAACGATTAACAGGGATAATTTCGTGGGAGTGAAAACGTAAAAAACCGCACTCTCCCCTATCGTTAATCCGCAGACGGATACGCTGCCGGTAAGAAAAAGGCAGGGGCGAGGCCAACGGTTCTGATAAAATTGATGCTATTTTTTCCCCATCAAACAGTCCGGCCCGAAGAATCTGATCATGCAGAATAGCGGACTTTAAGCGAGGCTGGTCTTCACAACGAACATGCTGCAGAGCGCAGCCGCCGCATTGACCATATAGAGGGCAGGGAGGGTCGATCCTGGCAGGCGATGCTTCCAGAACCTGGTCCAGACGGGCCTGGAGATAGGATTTCCTCTTTCTGACCGGCGTGACCCGTACCGTTTCATCCGGGAGGACATGAGGGACAAGAACAACCAGTCCGTCAGGCATCCGACCAAGGCCAAAGGCGCCCGTAACCAGCTTTTCAATCTGGATATTGTGAAAAATCAATGTTTATTTTTGTCAGTCTGAAAAAACCAACGAAGGGTTTATGCCACTTACCAGCAGCGAACCCGGCCTGTATCCACATGGATAAAGTCGGATTGGGGATAATAGCCGGTGCCGCCACGCTGTAAGGCAATGGAAATATTTCGCAATCTGGAGGTATCCGTACCGGCTAATCGCACATCAATAGCCCTGCCGCACATGTGCAGGCTGCGCTTGGCTACGCCATTGCTCCTACCGCGCAATTTTGTATTGGTACTCAAAGAGCGAAAGCCGGAAATGACTTCAAAAACGCCGTCCTTATTGCCGACTCTAGCCTGGATATCATAGAGATTATCCATCAAGGCCGGATCAATGGCATGAGTTTCACCGGTACGAAAATCCCCGAGGAAGCGGTTAATCTGTTCAAAGGCTTCAGGCAGATACTTCCCATTTCTACTATAGACAACAGACAGCCGTTTTTCGGTGTGGGTGTGAAAAAAACTCAGTTGACGAGTGGGAGGTTTCCCTGCCATGGCCAAAAGGGGTGAAAGCGAGATGAGCATAGGCACAGAAAGCAATGCCTTTTGCAGCACCTGACGACGAGTTAAACCTGCTGTTTTTCCTGCTCGATTCATTGCTGTACCATTGATAAATTACCGGGCAATCCTAAATCATTTCGCCAACTGTTATTGATAGCAGAGCATCCATTAAAGGTAAACTGAGACTGTAAAACGGCAAGGATCCCGGCATCCCGACCATAGATATCTTTCTTAAAGATAACTGTCCCGTCATTCTCAGCAGTCACCGTCCAATAGAGGAGCAGGATGGGAACCGGTGTATTCAGGGAGACATGTTTTGTTTCCTTTGAATCAATAACCTCCAGAATCTTCTCTTCGTTCCACTTGTCATCATCAAGCAGCAACTCGGCAAAACTGAAAGGATGCTCCACCCTGACACATCCCGAACTGAGGGCACGCTCCTCCATGTCAAACAGCCCTTTACTCGGGGTATCGTGCAAATAGACGTCATGGGTATTGGGGAACATAAATTTGATCCGCCCCAGAGCATTTTGCGGCCCTGGTTCCTGCCGCAGCAGGTATGGAAATTTTTCCCTGGGATACTTTGACCAGTCAATGGTACGCTCATCAACAGACTCCCGGCCATAGGTGATGACCCTGAAACCCCTTTTTTGCAGATAGTCCGGGTCTTTTTTCACCTTTGGCAGCACATCATCGGTAAAAACTGTTAAGGGGATAGTCCAGGTCGGGTTCATGACAAGAAACTTGATCTCTGACTTAAAAACAGGGGTCATTCGATATTTTTGCCCCACCTGGGCTCGGGTTTCCCAGAGAATATTGCCGTTACGGAGATATTTTACTGAAAAACCTGCAATGTCAACCACCACGAACTGCTTTGGCAGATCATGTAGTATCCAGCGAGCCCGCTCCAGGTTGACCAGGAGCTGATTGATTTTCGCGTCAACCGACACATTAAGCGCTGCCAGTGTCCCTTGACCAACGATTCCATCAGTTACAAGTCCATGGCGTCGCTGAAAATGTTCCACTGCCTGGAGCACATCTTCATCAAACAACATGGATTCCAGATTTGCCTCCTGCAGATCCCCGCTGACCTCCAGCCGTTTCCTGAGCTGGACCACCCGGGAATCAGTCATGCCCAGCTTTAACACCGAGCCTCCAGGGACAGTATCCCAGCCCCCTCGCGCCTTCAGGGTACGGTAATGTGCCAGTGCGGCCCGGAGCCGATGATACGCCGGTGCCTGGGGACGCAGACTCTGAACCAATTTGACCACCGTTCCGTCAGAGATGGCTCCGGCCATTTGCAAGATGGCATCAAGCTCACCTACGGTTCTCGCCATATTCCAGTTATTATCAAGCTCCTCCGGGTTCACCTTCCCCACCAGCAGATGATAGCCAAGACGAATCAAGCTGTCAGACATAAGCAGATCAAAATCAGCCAGAACGGATGACGAATTTTGCTCGCCACTCTCTATCTTGGCCTTCATTTGGGTCAGCAATGGGCCATGATAATCCGCCGGGTTAAGTCCGTCGTCCTGAATTGACCCTAGCACCACAAAAAGCTGGGACACGGATTGACTGTTTGTCCAGAGCGGACGGTAATCAGACTTTTCATACAGTGCCGGAAGTACTATGACAGAGGCAATCAATTTGTCTGCAACCCCCACGCCATTTTCTGACCGTATACAGGAGACTCGCTCCCGTATCAGTTCACGCACCGCCTCGTCTGCTGACGAAGCGGTAGTGGTAACAGGAGTGAAAACCAGAGCAAACAAAAACAAAAAAAAATAAAAAAACCTCTCCATCATAAAACTTTCCAATTTTTTCAAAAATGTATCCTGAGTAACAGACACCGATCTTTTGTCGTTTACTGCACGACACCGGACTTGCAAATATATTTTTAATCTGAAATTTTCTTTTTTTACTTCATATCTTATATCATAGCAAATATACAGACAAAAAAATGTTTTCTTATTGTTTCGATGCTGTGAACATTGTGGGGGTGAAAAACGAAAAAGGCGAAAGGCCCTTCGTTTCTTTACAATTCTCTGTCAACCGATAGCAACTCTTTGGAAAAATCCTACATTTTTAAATGTTGAGCTTTGCCTTACAAACTATGCTAAAAAAAGTAAAACTTTAGTTCTCTTTTCTTTTGAGAGAATGTTTGTTAAGCAAATAAAAAGGTCAATGTCATTACAAAAATAAAAGTTTGCCAAAGGGAAACCCCACATTTTCAAAATATTGACCTGTGCCTCACAAACTTACTAAAAGAACATGACACTTTAGTTCTGATGCTTTCGCAGTCATAATGATTTTTAAAGAGGAGGATGAGGAATGGCCGGGAAATTAAAAGGACTGATTTGGCGCAATGTCATTGTCGTGGGTATTTTGATCTGGGCAGTCGTTGGTTGTGTCAAGTCCGATGGTGTTGAGGATAATATTTCCCCAGCAAAAAAACTTAAACCCCGCGATAGTGTTTTAACATTAAAAGTGGGAGACAAGGCTCCGGACTTCTCACTCCCATCTCTTGCTGGATTAAGAATCCCGCTGAGTCAATATCTTGTGAACAAAAATGTTGTTATTTCTTTTATTCCCGCAGCTTGGACACCGATATGCTCTGCTCAATGGCCGATTTATAACCACGCTAAGGAAATATTTGCCAGAAACGATACGATGCTTCTTGGTATTGCTGTTGATAATAGTCCATCTCTGCTTTCTTGGACGAAAAATATGTGTAGCGTTGATAAAACATTATGGTTTCCTGTTCTTTCCGACTTTTATCCCCATGGTGCAGTTGCCAAAAAATATGGGGTATTACGTTCAGATGGTCTCAGTGAAAGAGCGCTTTTTGTAATTGATAAAAAGGGAATTATTCGCTACATAGATGTCCATAACATCAATGAATACCCACCCCTCGAAGATCTTGTGAAGGAGCTTGAAAAGCTTAATAATTAAGATTAAATATCGAGTAGTTATTTAGCAAGCCAACCGGGGTGAAGCTCCCGTTATATATTTTAAGAGTAACAAAATAATTATATCGTCATTCCGGCATGTCCTTAGCCGGAATCCAGAAACCAGCCACACACCCCATCCTGGATTCCCGCTAAAAACATGCGGGAATGACGTGAATGGGCAATTCTAATTTATCTTGCTGATTCTACATTTTTTATACAGTCTACTCGGTATTTTGTTACTTAGAAGCCGATAAGCGTAGACTTCAATGCCACCCCTACTCAGTACAAAGCTATTGTGTTACTTTTAAAATAAACGCCTATACTCAAGCTATTACGCGTAATAGTTACCAAAATGATTAAATACTAGGAGGTATTTAAATGAAGACAATCATTACAGCTTGTGCCCTACTCATGTTCCTGGCCCCTGCCACAGGAGGAGCTCAGGATTTTTTCATTTATCCGGCCAAAGGTCAAAGTCAGGACCAGCAGGAAAAAGACAAGTATTCATGTTATCAGTGGGCCAAGGGACAGACCGGTTTTGATCCCATGGAGGCTCCAAGGGCCACGGCGCCGCCTCCTGCCCAGGAAGCTCCCAAAGGTGGTCTATTCAAAGGAGCGACCCGAGGGGCTCTTACCGGCCTTGCCGTGGGTGCCATTGCCGGTGATGCTGGTAAAGGCGCTGCTATCGGCGCTGCCGGTGGCGGACTTGTCGGCGGTGCGCGTCGAAGTGACCAAAAACGGAGTGAGGCACAGAAGCAGGACCAATGGGCCCAGGACCAATCGCAGCAGTATGCCCAAAAACGTAATTCATACAACCGGGCCTATACCGGCTGCCTTGAGGGCCGCGGCTATACGGTTAAATAGTTGAATTTGATCCAGCTGATCCCATTTAACCTCATACATATCGAACCAATAGGAGTAATATCATGAATACGCTGAAAATGGTTATAAGTTTATGTTGCTTGATCTTTCCTGCATTGGCAATGGCCTCGGAAAATGATGTAATAGCCTCAGAAAATGTTGTAATAGCTTCAGAAAAAAATGTAATAGCCCCAGAGACTGACAAGGCTGAATATATTCTTTGCTCCGTTACTAATGTGACTGAGTGCAGGGCCGGTATGGACTGTCTGGAGTCTTCGGCAGAGGCAGTTAAGATTCCACAGTTCATCAAAATTGATCTTGACGAGAAAAAAATGTCTGACGCCAAGGCCAAGGACAGCACCAAATCAACGACCATTAAATCCATGGTACGACAGGAGGGAGACATCATTCTGCAGGGCTCGGAAATCGGCAGGGGCTGGAGTGTGATTATATCGGAGCAAACCGGTAAATTTTCAGCCACCATTTCTGAAGATGATTTTGGTTTCATTATTTTTGGTTCCTGTATGGCCATATAACACAGATGTGTTATATGGCTGGAGGGCGTAGCCGTCAGGCTGAAAGATTTTCCTTGTCTGCCAACAAATAGTTATTCATAACCCATTAGTAACTATTCAGCTGCACCTCATCTTCGCTCATTTAGGCCTGCTTGAGTAGCACAAGTACGCTTCGCAGACCTAAATAAACGAATCTAAGGCACATCTGAACAGTTACGGAACTGTGGTTAGGCCAA
>JAYEPA010000261.1:0-8072 GCA_034723545.1 Thermodesulfobacteriota bacterium
TTACTTCATCAAGCAAACGGTTCAGCTTAACTCTTGTGTCGGAATGGTCGACAAAACGATCCACCGTTCCAAGAGTGGTATCTGCCTGATCCAGTGCTTTTTTCGCTGAGTCCAGAGCCTTGATCAGTCCGTCGGAGACCGGCTGAACTTCCTGGTCTATCTTCGTCAGCACTCTGGTGGCGCTGTCTGCTGCCTCGGCAATACTCTCCTCTGTCTTGTGCATAAGTGTATTTGCATTGGCAATCAGGCAATCAGCACCGGCTGCAGCGGAATCGATTCTATCAAGGATCTGGTCCACTTTCGGGTTATGCAACAGCTCGTTGACACGATCCGATATTTCCAGCAGATTGTCGGAAATTTGTTTGATAGGCATATCTTTGAGCGTACTGGTCAGCTCAAACAGGGAAGATTTCACCGTTGGAATTTCCGGGTACTCGTTTTCAAGGCCGCTGAGTTTTACAGGGGTATCCGGCAGGAAATCAAGCTGTATGAACAGTTGACCTGTGACAATTGATTGCAGATCCAGCTGGGCACGCAGACCGCGTTTAATCAGGAGATCAAAATGGCGACGGATTTTAGGCCGCTTTCCCTTTTTATGTTGAAACTTGTTTTTATTGATTTCAACGGTCACCGGAATATGGATATCGAGTTTCTCCGGATCGTTTTGTAGTACAATGGACTTGACCGTTCCGATCTGCACGCCGCGAAACATCACCGGAGAACCAACCCCCAAGCCTCTGACAGATCCTTCAAAATAGAGAACATACGGCTGTGTATGCTTCCAGAGTGAACCGCTGCCGAAAAGAACAACCGCTGTTATCAACAGCGCAATAGCACTGATGACGAATCCTCCAATAACGGTTGTACTTACCTTTTTACTCATTTGCGTTTTTTTCCTTAGAGCCTGCTGGACTCACTTCGCTGCCCTTTATTTCACCACGTCGCAGGAATGTCTGGATTCGCAGGTCGTTATTCTCGGCAAGCAGAGTATGAGGATCTTCGCTGGCAAGCATGGTACGACTTTCCGTATCCAGAAAAACACTGTTGTTGCCAATGGCGAAAATACTGGCCAGCTCATGGGTAACAATCACCACCGTGGCACCCAGACTGTCCCTGAGTTGAAGAATCAGATCGTCCAGCCGCCGGGAACTGACCGGATCGAGTCCAGCCGATGGTTCATCAAAAAAAATAACCTTTGGATCCAGAGCAATGGCACGGGCCAGACCGGCTCGTTTGCACATTCCCCCACTTATTTCCGCAGGATAAAATTCCTCAAATCCCGCCAGCCCGACCAAGGACAGTTTCAACTCAACCTGAGCCCGTATTTTTGCCTTACTCAGTTTTGTGTATTGTTGCAGGGGCAGGGCAATATTTTCAGCAAGGGTCATGGAGCTCCACAATGCCCCGCTCTGATAGAGTACCCCGAATCCCCGCATCATCTGCTCCATCTGTTCTTGGTTGCTGTCCCACAGGCTGACCCCATTATAGAGGATTTTTCCCTGGGCCGGAGACTGCAGACCGATCATGTGTTTGAGCAGAGTGGACTTGCCGCAGCCACTGCCCCCCATGATAATAAAAATATCTCCTGGATTAATGGTAAAATTGAGATCACGCATCACGACGAAATCGCCGTAGGCCATGGTCAGGTCACTGATGGTGATCGGTGCGGCGGATTGCATGGTCACAATTGGAGTTCCTTCAAATACCCAGCACGGCACAGATTATGATGATCACAGCCGTGGCAATGATAATGGCGACAAGGGAGGTGACAACCGCCGAGGTGGCTGCATCACCAACGGCCGAGGCATTGCGGCCGCACTGAATTCCACGCAGGCATCCGGACAGAGCAACAAGAATGCCGAAAACCAGCCCCATGAACAACCCGATGAAGAGATCGTTCAGTGACACTGCAGCCTTGACTCGGTTAAAAAACTCAATCGGGTTAATACCATAGACCGTACAACCGATCAGGGCGCCACCCAGTATCCCCATCAGGTCGGCATAGAGGGTAAGAAAGGGCATCATCAGGGTCAGGGCCAGCATACGCGGCAGCACCAGAAACTCCACCGGTGAGATGGCCAGGGTTTTCAGGGCATCAATTTCCTCGTTCACCTGCATGGTGCCGAGTTGGGCGGCAAAGGCGGCCCCGGTTCGGCCGGCCATGATAATACCGACCACCACCGCTCCCATAACCCGAACCATGGCAATGCCGACCAGGTCGGCAACGTAGATCTGGGCACCGAAGAGCTCCAGTTGTATGATACCGACAAAGGAAAGGATCAAGCCGAAAAGAAAACTGATCAGCGAAATAATGGGTACAGCATTGGCTCCGGTTTCCTCAAGAAAGAGCTTGAAGTCGTAGGGGCGAAACTTTGCCCTGCCCTGCAACATGCGGCCAAAGGCAAGCGAGGTCGCACCGATGAAAGTGAGCAGTTCTCCGGCGGAACGGATAAAACAGATTGCCTCTTCGCCGACACGCTCAAGAAATGATTCAGCCGGGGCGAAGGATTTTGTCTCTTCTTGTTTGGGGACGGCACGGGCAAGGGACAAGAGCTGCTGTACACCGGCGGGAAGGCCGTCTGTCTGCATGGCAAGTCCTTTCTTCTGGCATCGATCGGCCAGGTCAACAAGAAAGGTCAGGATGGAGCTGTCCCAGCTGATCAGTTGTTCTGCGTCAAAGGAAATCTGCCGTACACTTCGTGATTGCACTTGCTTCCATATTGATTCCACTTCAGGAATCGTTACCTCCATCTGCCATGTGCCGATAAGATGGAGTGTTACCTGTTCATCACTGCGAAATGCAGGATGGACAGCAGCAGGTTCTGTTGAGGCTGTAGCCATCACGCTGATATCATTCGGGGAATTGACGTTAAGATTGCCTGAGTTTTATAGTTGTTTAATCACCACGGAAAAGTAAGAGTACAAGATACCCTTTAGTTCATTTCCAGTTTACGGTAGACATTCAGTCCTTTCAGCAGCATCAGGGCCTGTTTCAGTTGATTGTCGCGCTCGATCTGTTCCAGAATTTCAGCCTTTGCATCGTTTTCTTCTTTTTCTTTTTCGTCAGCCTCTTTCTTGTCCGCTTCGGGGGCCTTTTCTTCTTTTTCATCACCATTGAGGATATGGTGCTTTAAGTCTTTTTCTCTGAGAAAATGAACCTTTTTGTCTTTTTTTTCGGTGTCATTTTCTTCTTTTTTGGCAAACCGGGTTGCAACCAGAATATCCGGCGTTATTCCTGTTGCCTGGATCGATGTGCCGTTTGGTGTGTAATATCTGGCTGTGGTTAATCGAAGTCCTGCCCCGTCATTCATGGGAATAACGGTCTGAACGGAGCCTTTTCCAAAGGTCTGGGCACCGAGAATAAGCGCGCGCTGGTGATCCTGCAGGGCACCGGCGACGATTTCAGAAGCACTGGCACTGCCCTCGTTCACGAGGACAATAATGGGAAAGTTTAATTTTTTTCCGCCGGAATGGGCCTTGAATTCCATATTCTGGTCCTTGATGCGTCCTCTGGTCGAGACAATCATACCAGAATCCAGGAAGACGTCCGAGATTTTCACCGCCTGGTCAAGTAATCCTCCAGGATTGTTGCGTAAATCAAAAACTAAACCTTTGATTTCACCTTGATCTTCAAGTTCTTTTAATTCTTTTTTGAAATCTTTTGTTGTCTTGGCTTGAAAAGTACTGATACGGATATAGGCATAGCCGGGTTCGAGGATTTTTGACTTGACGCTGATCAGCGGAATCACATTTCTGACAATGGTAATATCTTTAAGTTCAAGCAAACCGTCCCGATGGACGGAGATCGTGACTTCCGTTCCCTTCTTGCCCCGCAGTTTCTTGACCGCCTCCATAAGGGTAAGGTCCTTGGTTGACTCGCCTTCAATTTTAATAATTTTGTCTCCGGCCTCAACCCCTTGTTTAAAAGCAGGTGTGCCCTCAATAGGGGACACAACGGTGAGGACATCGTCCTTAATCGTGATTTCAATGCCGATTCCCGAAAAGCTGCCTTTGGTTTCAACTTGGAGTTCCTTGAAATCATCAGGGTTCATGTAAGAAGAATGGGGGTCAAGCGTGTTCAGCATTCCCTTGACAGCTCCACGCATCACCTCTGTGGCGTCAATCTCCTCGACATAATTTTTCTGGATCAGGCTCAGAACATTGGAAAAGGTTTCGAGATCTTTGTAGATGTCCTGGGTTTTTGCGGACACCGGTGTACTTTTTTCCCAGAGAAGCAGAGAAAGCATGGGAACACAGATAACCAGGACGAGAAGCCATTTTTTTGACAAAGGGAATTTTGGTTTCATAAATTTTGTATTTTCAGGTTTTTTGTATCAATTTTTAAAAAGGGACAAAGGGGTACCCTTTATGCCATCAGCCGTAATCTTGTAATATATAACACTTCTTGTTCAGGCAGACAATGATAACCGGCCCAGGTTGGTCGCAAAGTGTCTGTATAACTGTATTTAATTGATCCCGGCCTCTGATTGCAATGTCAGTTTTTCACTATTCAACCAGACCATGGGATTCTGGGGATCGGCGCCATGCCGGATTTCCAGATGCAGCCCCTGACGGAGCAGGCCGGTATGCTCACTGGCGGTGGCGACGATATCGCCCTTTTTGACCTGGTTGCCAACTTTTTGCAGAATTTCTCCCACGCCGGCAACAAGGCTGTAATATTGTTCTCCATGGTCAATAATGATCATTTTGCCATAGCCGCGTAAAAAGTCGGCATAAACAACTTTTCCGTCAAAAATGGAGAGGATGTTTTCTCCCGGTGAAGTTTGGATGTCGATGCCGCTTTCAAAAGTTGAAACACCGAATTTTCCGTTGATATTTTCACCGAATTTTTTGACGATAACACCTTGGACCGGCGGGTTAAGTCTGCCTTTCTGGGCGGAAAAATTTTTGAGGTATGCGGGTTTTCTTTTTTTAACGGGAGAGAGAGGATAATCTTTGATTTTTTTATATTCTTTTCTGGCCTGGGCAGCTGCAGTTTCCACCTCAAGTTTTGTCATGGTCGCGGTGAGATCCACAGCCGCTTTTTCCATTTCCTCGACGGCCCGTTGGTAGAGTTTTTTTTCGGTGTTAACCCGAATCAGTAACTCCTGTCTGGCTTGACGGGTTTCATGTAGTTCCTTTTGTTGGACTTTAACCATTGCGATGGCTGTTATCAGTCGCTTTTTTTCTTCGTCAAGTTCGATCTGGACCTGCTTCAGTCCTGCGATTTTCAGTTTGTAATTCGTAACAACCTGCTGGTCGTAACGAAGCATTTTTTGGAAAAATTCTTGAAATTTGAGAAGATCCGGCAGAGATTCCGAGGAGAAGATGGCGTTCATCAAGCCGATATCTCCCATCCTGTAATAGGCAGAAAGCCGTTTTTTCATGTGTTTTTGTAAAACGGCTTTCGCGTTTGTGACTTGATTTAACTCCTCGGCCTTTTCTCTTGTCAGGGTGGTTTGTTTCCTTACATTGTTGTTGAGACGGATCATTGCCTGTTCAGCTGAAATGATTTTTAGATCAATTTCTTCAAGTTCGGACAATAGGCTGCGTTCCCGTGTTTTTGATTTTTTAATCCTGATCTGGTGGTCGGAGATACCCTGCTGAACCCTTTGAATTTTTTTCTTTTGGGAAACAAGTTGTTCCTCGAGAGTCAAAGAGGTGTCAGATTGAATTCCTTCCGCCGGACAGACAAGTGTCCAGGCAGAAAAAATAAGACAGAAAAAGCAGGATACAAGACAAAATCGGAGATTGTCCCGGCCGGATTTGAAGTAAGCGGATTGCATGTCTTAAATACTGACGTATTTCCGGATAGAGACCAGACTGCCGCCGGTGCATAAAAGTACGCTGGTAAAAAGAATCACCAGGGCCTGCGGCGACGTCAGGAAGGAAAATTCAAACAGATTGAGAAATCCGGGACCGCTGAAATGGTCCTGGATCCAGAGGTAACAGAAATACAGGGCAGTCAGGCCGAGAATTGAGCCTAAAAATCCCTGGAGAAACCCCTCTATTAAAACAGGTCCCTTGATGAATGAATTCGTGGCCCCCAGCATCCTGAAGACTTCCAGTTCCTCCTGACGGGCTACCAGGGTCAGCCGGATGGTATAGGAAACCATGAAGGTTGCGGTGAGGGCGAGAAGGGTGCCGCTTAACAGGACAATCATTCGCAACAGGTTCATGAAATAGCTGAAACGTTCGATCCAGCCCTGGCCGTATTGGACTTTCATGGTAGAGGGCAGGGTGGACAGGTATTCTGAAAATTCTTTTATGCGGCTCAAATTTTCCAGATCATGCTTTAAATAGATTTCAATGGAGTGCGGCAGGAAGGAGGCATCCAGGTCATCCAGTACATCTCTGTCATTTCCAAGCTGTTTCTTTAATTGTTCAAAAGATTCCTGGGGGGAGATGAAGATAATTTTTTCAACCTCGCTGAAATCTCTGATTTTTTTTTCATAACCGGCCTGTAATGACGATTTGACTTCCTCGTCAAGATAGACAATGAGCCGGAGTTCATCCCCAAGCCTGGAAGCGGCCTGGAGCATGTTATTGTAAATGAGGAAAAAGAAGGTGAAAAATAAGACGGACAGGCTCACGGTGAGCAGTGTCATGAGTTGCGAACCCCATGCCTGTTTGAAGTTTCTGGCAGTCTGGGTCAGGATAAAGGTGATGTATTTCATTTCAAGCCTTTTGCTCCTTTTGGACCACGGCCTCTGTTTGAACCAGCTGCAACTGGCCTTGGTCCAGGCTGAAAACCCGGTGCCTTGTTTTTTTGTAAATCAATTCATCATGGGTGGCGATCATAATTGTTGCGCCTTCACTGTTAAGATGTTGAAAAAGATCCATCACCCTGCGGGTGGAGGCAGTGTCGAGGTTGCCGGTGGGCTCGTCGGCCAGCAGCAGGGACGGCTTGTTGGCGGCAGCCCTGGCAATGGCCACCCGTTGCTGCTCGCCCCGCGAAAGCTTATCGGTTCGTACATTGACTTTTTTAATGATATCCAGAGCGTCAAGGAGTTCATGTACCCTGGTGCGAATGGTTTTTCGGTCCATGTAGCAGACTTCCAGGGGCATGGCAATATTTTGGAAAACCGTCAGCTTCGGCAGCAACCGAAAATTTTGATAGGCAACTCCGATATGTTGTCTTAGTTCCTGGATGGAGACGGGTTTCATTTTGGCCAGATCATTGCCGCCAATCTCAATATACCCCCTGGTAGGTTTTTCCAGACAGCAGATCAGTTTAAGCAGGGTCGTCTTGCCGGCCCCGCTTCTGCCGGTCAAAAAAACGATTTCTCCTTTTTGGATATTGAATGAAATATCATCCAGGGCAATGACATCGGGTGGGTAGGTCTTGGAAACCTTGACAACGTCAAGAAGTAATGTGCTTTCAGTTAGTTCCATTTTGGTCTCGGTTGCAGAATAAGGGTGTCAAAAAATGAAACATGAAGCCGAAGGTGAAAAAATATACTTATTTTGGCTAACCTACCGTTCATGCACACTTTTCTCTTGTAATTCTGTATCAAGGGTAGCACATTTTGTCAAACATTGATTGATGTAGGTGAAAAAAAATTGACACTCTGTTTGCTAATATTATATACCAATAGTAGTCTCTCTGTCCAAAACATCTAATAATAGCCGTAAATATTCGGCAGATAAGCGCAGACTTCGGCACTCCCCAGGAAGGCGATCAGGCTGACCAGCATACCGATGATGTATAGCCGATCAGCCTGCTTACCTCCCTGCGAAGCGCCCCGTAGGAAGTGCCCTTGGGGTGCACTGCCAAACATTTACAATTTGGTGGTTTTAGCTATCCTCTGACTTCAAAATGAATATTTACTAATAGCCAAAGATATTTGGAATAAACACAATATGATATCTATCTCATTCTAACCCGCTAAAGCGGAAGTGGACTTAAAGTTAGTTAGGATAAGTGCCTTGGCGGTAGATATAGCTACCTTGTTTCAAAAGAACTTCCTAAGTTTTTTGTTTTTTATGACAGCCTTTCAAGAGTAAGGCACTAAATTTGAGAGATTATTTCTCAGATTGACAGTATGAATTCAAAGCGAAAAGATAAATTG
>JAYEPA010000262.1:0-63262 GCA_034723545.1 Thermodesulfobacteriota bacterium
CAATGTCATTAACTTAAGCTTTACATCTCCCCCCTTAGAAAAAGGGGGGCTTGGGGGGATTTAACTATGGCTGAAAAATCCCCCTAAATCCCCCTTTTTCTAAGGGGGACTTTTTCCGAGAAGTCCTTAAGTTAATGACATTGAGTTGCAACCTGTAAACAAATCCCCCTTTAACAAAGGGGGAGGGTGTCGGTATGCCACCACTTATTGAAGTTACGTATAGATAACGAAATCCGAATGTATGAAAAACATCATTGAAGTCGAAGTCTTCAACAAGCTTTTTTCCTCCATTGCCGAGGAAATGGGCATTATCCTCCGACGCTCATCCTTCTCCTCAAACATCAAGGAACGCTGCGATTTTTCCTGCGCGATTTTTGACCACCAGGGAGAACTTGCTGCCCAGGCCGCTCATATCCCGGTCCACCTTGGTGCCATGCCTAAAACCCTTGAGTTCGTGCTCAAAAAATTAACCCTGGCCCCCGGAGACATCGTCATCACCAATGACCCGTTTCAGGGCGGCAGCCATCTGCCGGACATCACCCTCATTGAAGCGCTCCACGACGAGCAGGGCAACGTATTGTTTTATTTGGTGAACAGGGCTCATCACGCCGATGTCGGCGGCAAAACCCCAGGTTCCATGGGTTTCTCCACCTGTCTCAGCGAAGAAGGCGTTCTGGTTCCGCCGACCTATCTGCACAGGGGCGGATATCCAAACGAGAATTTCCTCCATGATTTCCTGGGCAAAGTCCGTAATCCAGCGGAGAGGCAGGGTGACCTTCGGGCTCAGATTGCCTCTTTGCAGCGTGGCAAAATGAGACTGTCCGAACTGTTGGACAAATACAGTTCTGAACACATCTTTAAAATTCTTGATCAGCTCAAGGATTATGGCGAACAGCTCATGCGCGGCTGCATCAGCCAGCTGCCAGACGGCTGTTTTCATTTTACCGACTACCTGGATAATGATGGACTGGATCAAAATCACATCAGCATTCGTGTGGAGCTGACCATCCAGGGAGATCAGGTCATTGTCGATTTCTCAAAAAGTGGTGATCAGATCACAACACCCCTTAATACGGTACAGGCGGTAACCATATCGGCGACAATGTATGTTTTTCAATGTCTGCTGGGAGAAGGATATCCTGTCAACCAGGGAAGTTACCGGCCGATTGCCATCAAGACCCGGCCGGGCAGCATTCTGGATAGCCTGGAGCCGGCGCCGGTCGCAGCCGGCAATGTGGAAACATCGCAACGAATTGTCGATACTCTATTCGGCGCCCTGGCCCAGGCCGTACCGGATCGCATCCCGGCAGCCAGCTGCGGCAGTATGAATAATATCGCCATTGGCGGCGCAAAAGACAGGGGCACTCCGTATACTTATTATGAAACCATCGGCGGCGGCATGGGAGCACGGCCGGACAAACACGGTCTGAGCGGGATTCATACTCATATGACCAACACCATGAATACACCGGTGGAGGCTCTGGAACGCAGCTTTCCTCTCCAGGTGGAAAAATATGCTTTAAGACGGGGATCGGGCGGCCATGGTCAATTCCAGGGAGGTGAAGGCATCATCCGAACATACCGTTTTCTGGAAGAGGGCCGAATTTCATTGCTCATGGAAAGGCGGACTTTACCCCCTTATGGCCTGGCTGGAGGATTAAACGGTAAAAAGGGAGAATGCCTGTTGGTGCATGGAAACAAAAAGAAAAAACTTGCCGGAAAAACCAACCTGACGGCAAAAAAAGGAGATAAACTGGTGATCAAAACACCGGGCGGCGGCGGCTGGGGAGAGTAAATCAGAAGACAGAAACCAGGAGTCAGTAGTCAGAATGAAATGAGATTCTAAGCTATTTAATTCAGAAGTCTTTCCCTTATACCTCTCGATGTCTCGCAATGCTCACTTATCGGATGTCTCGCAATGCTTGCTTATTGATTTTCAGCGCAGCTGCTAGTCTTCTGCCGGAGTATAATTTGAACATTTGGAGGCAAGGACGCAAAGCCCCTTCTTTTCCATAATTTCCCGGATCTCCTGTTCAGAAAGAACAGAATTTTTCTGGTGGGAAATATAGACGATACAGTCTTCACAGACATTTAATATGGTCCGATAATCCTCAAGTTCCCTGGCAAGCTCCCAGCAGGGGACTTCCTGACGCTCGCGGGCAAGACAGCCTTCGACCCCGGCACATTTTGTAATTTCCCAGCATAACCATTCCTTTTTAGGAGCCATATCGATTAGACCTCTCTCTGCGACGGTTTGCATTTTCTTTCCTCCAGGAACATTTACAAAATAGCGGATACACCCACCGAACCGATTTTCAGTCTGGCAATTAACCATTATCCGATGAACTGGTCAAGGGCTGTGATTAATTTTTCTTTTCCGGCTCCGGTTTTGGCCGAAAAGAGAACCCGCTCCCACTCCCCGAGTCCAAATCCTGCATCAAGAAGAGCCGCCTGTCTGGCCTGCTGGTTCTTCTTGACCTTATCCATCTTGGTGTAGACCGGCAAAAAAGGAATTCCCTCGGCGCGAAGCCAGTTGATCAGTTCAAGATCCTGGGACTTCACCCCATGGCGCAGGTCAATGATTACCACAACACAACAAAGGGTCTGCCGATTGAGCAGATACGATGAAATCAAGCCCTGCCAGTCATTTTTTATCTTTCTCGGCACCTTGGCAAAACCATACCCTGGCAGATCAACGAGATAAAGGGATTCGCCAACCAGGAAAAAATTCAGACTCTGGGTCTTGCCCGGCCGAGAGCTGACTTTCACCAGTTTGCGCCGATTGATCAATTTGTTGATTAAACTTGACTTTCCCACATTGGAACGGCCGGCAAAGGCAATTTCCGGGATCTCTTCCGGAGGAAGCTGGGTCGTCTTAAAAACACTTGTAACAAAGTCAATATTTGCTGAGTCCCAAAGGGATTTCATCTGTCTCTCCCGAGGGAAAAAAGGCCTTTCCCCTTATGCCGTCAGCCTTAAGCCTTCCGACTAAATAATCTTATTCAAGGCATACTCAATAATGCCTTCGGCGCCCTCATCCAGCAGTCTGGGCACCAGATCGCGTATCACATGAGCTGCAATGACGGTTTCCACGGAATACCATTTTGTTTGATAGAGGTGAGCAATGGTGGGCGCATTCAAGCTGGGGAGAAGATCAATGATTGCCTGAAGCCGCTCCTCCGGAACATTCATCTTTACTCCGACAATCTTTTCCGCCTTGAGAGCACCCTGCAACAACATTGTGATATTCTTGATTTTTCTCTGCTTCCAGGGATCTTCCCAAGTCGTCTTGTTTGCAACAAACTGGGTATTTGAGGTCATGAGTTCATAAATAATCCTCAGCCCATGAGCGCGAATGGTAGATTCTGTTTCCGTAACCTCGACAATGGCATCGGCCAGTCCGGAAACAACCTTGGCCTCGGTGGCTCCCCAGGAAAATTCGATATCGACATTGATCTTTTTTTCAGCAAAAAAACGAGTGGAGTAGCCAACCAGTTCCGTGGCAATTTTTTTTCCTTCCAGGTCCTCCAGATGTTGAATGTCCGAATCGCCTGGTACTGCAATCACCCAACGGGTCGGTTTACGGCTTACCTTGGAATAAACAAGATCCTCCACCACCACGATATCGGATTCATTTTCCAAGGTCCAGTCCTTGCCGGTAATACCGGCGTCCAGTATACCATCCTCAATATAGCGTGACATTTCCTGGGGCCGACAGATGGAACAGGACAACTCAGGATCATCCACCTCGGGAAAATAATTTCTGGAAGAAAGTTTGATCTGCCAGCCGGCCTTGGCAAACAATTCAATCGTTGCCTTTTCAAGACTTCCCTTGGGAATACCCAGTTTCAACTGTTTCATTTTTTATATACCTCCCGGGGATCAAATACCGGCTTATCTTTTATTTTTAGACCATCATCTTCACACCGTCTGAAAAAACAGCTGCGATAGCCTTTGTGACAGGCCGCGCCGCCCAATTGCTCAACCTTAAATATCACAGTATCTTCATCGCAGTCCACCAATATTTCCCTGACCAGCTGAACATGGTTGGAAGATTCTCCCTTGAGCCATAATTTGTTACGGGATCTGCTCCAGTAATGAGCCTTGCCTGTCTCTAACGTTTTACGCCAGGCCTCTTCATTGATATAAGCCAGCATCAACACCTCACCGGTTTCAAAATCCTGGGCAATGGCGGGCAGAAGTCCGTCTTTTGCCTTACCAAATTGTAATTGTATCATTTTTGATCCTTTTCCTTCTCGTGAGATGAATTACTGCGGGACTCCCTGGCCTGCTCCTTGCCGATATAATGAATGATACAGGAAGATCTGAATTTACAGTATTCATCAGGATGCCGGCAGCGGGCAGTTTCCGAATCCATCTTCTGATCATATTTTTCGCAAATAAGTTCCATATTCCTTATCATCATTGAATCAAAATTCAAGGCATGAAAGTAGCGCATCTCTCTGTTTTGTCAAGAAGCGAAATTCACTCCTTCTTGAAAAAAATTTTTCAACCGACACCTTACCGCAGCCCTGCGAAAAAATCAGTCTGACAATGAAAAGTAGGGGAAAACGTGGAATGTTTGTTGAATAATCTGAGGCGGGAAAAAACAAGGAGAGGTATGAAGAATTCATACCTCTCCGTTTAAAAAATCAAGTTATTTACATGTTACACTTGCGCCGGTGTAACCCAAAAGTCATGCAGATTACAGAAACTGGTCGCAATAATACGACCCTTGTAGTCTGCCGGCAGCTCAAAAACCGACTCAGCCTTTTCATCGGAAGGAGAAAAAGTTTTCTCGCCCGCAACCGTTCCATCAGCCAGAACCAATGTATGACGGACAATAAAATGCTTTTCACTCATCCCGTGATTTGTTAACACTGTCACTTTACCATCCGCTACAGTTACCTGGGGAGCATGACCGCCAACTTTTTTCTCCCATTTACCGGGATTCGCTTTCGAATAGATAATCCCTGTTAAGCTTGGATTAGCTGTGGGACAACTTTTCGGGCAGCTTTTGGGCATGGCCAGGGCGCTTGATGCACTTCCAGCTGCCACAACTGCTGCCGCCGCCAACGAACCTTTGATAAATTTTCTTCTTTCAGACATAATTCCCCTCCGTATCATTTAATAAAAGTTATCAGTAGTATAAAAAAATCTTTTCATTTGTCAATTCATTTTCTCGTGCCGACCTCTTTTCTCACTTCTTCAGGACAAAAAAAGATAAGACGGGAAGCTACACATCTCCAGGCATAATCGATTACATATGGGCTATAGCGTCCGATTTCAGTCAACTGCCTCATTTTTTGCCGGCAAGCTTCTCGGGAAATTTTACCTTCCATACAGAAAATTCGTGGCATAAGGAGAGCATTGATGTGGGGAATACCCAGTTTCCGACAACACCTGACCGCAGATCCATCGTCTACAATAATAAAATCTGCCATGTCCTGAAACAAAAGAAGGGTCTGACGCTCACCCGGATCCAAAGCGGCAGTGATCATGAAATAGGGGCAGTACTCCCCATCTTTTTTTTTCCGCAACTCAAGCTGTTTCCCCTTAAAAATTTTTTTAAAGTGCTCGCAGCCTGGGTAACCGGAACATGTCAATTCTTTATAAACCACAGTGCCAACCCGGACATCAAAGGTTGAAATCAATGTCTGAATCAGCCCGGATTTATAAAGAAGAATGGCAGAGGAGGAATCGATCAGACATGTTTTCATTAAAAAAGTCCTGGGTCATGTTTTTTTTCTTCCCGAACCCACTAAAGTGGAATAAGACATCAGGTTTTTCAGGAATCTTTTCAGTACTCGCCTGGCGGGTGTAAGTCCCTTAAAAGTAGAGTCAGATAGCGAACTGAGAGAGACCTTCGAGTTATTTATGTCAAAGAAGTTTGTAACTATTCAGGGCGGGCACCAAATTGGCCTAACCGCAGTTCCGTAACTGTTCAGATGTGCCTTAGATTCGTTTATTTAGGTCTGCGAAGCGTACTTGTGCTACTCAAGCAGGCCTAAATGAGCGAAGATGAGGTGCAGCTGAATAGTTACAGAAGTTTTTGAATTTTTTGCCACTCTTTTCAGTGCCCCCTTAGAGGGGTACAAATAACACGAAAATAATTACTAAGGGACTAAACAGAGGGTGAATTCTGTATTTGTCATGATTGACAAAAAAACCAAACCTTTGTATCGTCGCCTTGACGAAAAATTGCTATTTCCGTTCATGAAAACAAGATTTTTTTGGGGACGATTGATGAAAAAGGGAATCACTCATTTAATTCCAATTCTACTGGCAGTGAGCATCTTGCTGTTTGGCGTTTCTCCATCTTTGGCCGGCGGCGGCAAGAACTATCCGCTGGGAGCCGAAGATTTTCTCTCCGGCGCGGTACCGCCGCCGGGATTTTATTTTCTGAACTACGCCTATTACTATAAAGGCAATGATCTGGCCGATGATTCCGGAGACGACATCGAGATTTTTGATGAGGCTGAAGTCAAGGCGGATGTTTTACGCTTTCTGTGGGTCAGCGATCAACAGATCGCGGGCGGCTTTTACGGCCAGCATCTCTTTATCCCGTTTCTTGATGTTGATGTGGATTTTAAACAGCCGGTGGGCGCAAAAGGGAAACGCCATTATTCCGACAGCGGCGTTCCCTATGTGATCTACTCCCCTTTTATTCTGTCATGGCATCTTATGGAGGGCAAACTCCATCTGGTCACCTCTCTTGTGGATACCTATATTCCCATGGGCAATGAAGAGGACGGTAATCTGGCCAATGTTGGCCGAAATTACTGGGGATTTGAGCCCGTCCTCGCCGTAACCTGGATGCCCACCAAGAGCCTGGAGCTCTCCCTGAAGATGATGTATGATTTTTACACCAGCCAGGATGACTATGCCACCCCTTTTGGCGATGTTGACCGTGATCCAGGCCAGGAATTTCATTTTGATTACAGTATTTCCTATGCACTCAATCCATCCTGGCGTCTCGGCGTCAACGGCTACTACCATCAGCAGACCACAAAGGATGATTATGACGAGGACGATTATGCCAATTCACCTTTGTTGGATCTGGGAGTTCCCATGTCAGTGGTGACTGATCTTTTTGAAAATGAAGAAAAGGCCTTGAGTCGGGTTTTCGCCATTGGCCCCGGTGTCTGGTTTAATCATAAAAACATCTGCCTGAGCCTGAAAAGTCAATTTGAAAGTAATGCCAAAACCATGACCGAAGGATATAATGTCTGGTTCAAATTTATTTACGGCTTTTAATTTAGATATTAGGCAGAATTGGAAACATTTAGGTAGCAAGTAAAAATAAGTTGTGCAGATTGCGCTGTAATTTCGGAGTCTTCGCTTACCTGTTTGTTTTCAAGGCGTGTCAAGCTGCGCATAACGAGTTATGTAAAGCTTGGCGCAACACAGAAAACAAGCAAAAGGGCAAGCAAGCTGTATAAGTTATTTTTACTTGATGCCTTAGCCTTTAACCTTACTGTCTTATACTAGGAGCAAAACAGATGCAGAATGTAAAAACAGGTCATGTTGTGACGGTAACCTATGAAGGGTTTCTTGCAAACGGAGACGCCTTTGACTCTTCCGAAGACTCTGGGCCGATGAGATTTCAGATCGGCTCAAACTCGGCCATGCCGGGCTTTGATAAAGGGATAATGGGCATGACCGTCGGAGAAACAAAGGAAGTCAATCTGGCTCCGGAAGAGGCTTATGGTCCGAGAAAAGAAGAATTGGTCCATACCGTTCCCAGATCAATGTGGAAAAAAGAGCAGGAAATTAAGCCCGGACTAATCGTGGGGCTGACAATTGAAAAAGAAGGAGAAAACCATCAGGTTCCGGCCCTGGTGACTCAGGTTGAAAATGATCAGGTCACAGTGGATTTCAATCATCCCCTGGCCGGCCAGCAACTGATCTACAAAATTACCCTGGACTCCATTGAGGAGCCGCCTGAGCAGGAGAATCAGGCTCCGTCCTCATTAAACAACTGTTCTCCGTCAGGCTGTGAGGGTTGCAGCTCCTGTTGACCCACTCAAAAAAACAAATTCTTCGTGCTAACCACGCCTGATAAAATCCTCGCCAACAAAAAACAGCCGCAGGTGGTTCTGACCATAGCCGGCTCCGACCCCTCCGGTGGAGCCGGAATCCAGGCAGACCTCAAAACTTTCTCCATCCTGGGTGTTTATGGCTGCGCGGCAATCACCGCCCTCACCGCCCAGAACACCCTGGGTGTTGAAGCCTGCCTCCCCGTTGATTCAAATTTTTTTCGCAAACAGGTGCAACTCGTCCTAAACGACATGCAGGTCAGCCACATCAAAATCGGCATGGTGGGAAGCAATGAAATTGCCGCCGTCATTGACGATCTTCTCGACTTCTTTCCGGGTGAAGTCATCTATGATCCGGTTCTCAGGGCCTCTGACGGTCACGCCCTGTTTGAACAAAAAAATCTGGAACCATTATTGCGTCATGTCGTGGCCCGGGCCACGGTTCTGACCCCCAACCTGAACGAACTTGAACTCCTTACCGGTATGAGATGTCCGAAAAAAAAAGAAATGACTCATGCTGTGCAAAGTTTGCTTGCGCGGTTTCCTCGCTTACGGAGTGTCATTGTCACAGGGGGCCATATCCACGAAGACCGGAAGATCGTGACCGATTTTCTCATCAGCCGAAAATTTGCCATGCAAACCACGGATCATCCGCGCATCAGAACCGAAAACAGCCACGGCACCGGCTGTACCTTTGCCTCGGCCTTTGCGGCCTTTCATCTCCTTTCTGGAGACGATGCCCACTCTTTTCGTCAAGCCGTCGGTTTTGTGGCCCAACTCCTTAAAAAAAGTGCAAGCTGGAAACTGGGCAGGGGCAATGGCCCCTTGGTGCATCATCTTTACCGACCTGATGCTTTGCAAATTTTGAATTAACGTAACTATTCAGCTGCACCTCATCTTCGCTCATTTAGGCCTGCTTGAGTAGCACAAGTACGCTTCGCAGACCTAAATAAACGAATCTAAGGCACATCTGAACAGTTACGGAACTGTGGTTAGACCAGTTTGGTGCCCTACCTGAATAGTTACGAATTAACAAAAAAATACTGACGTTTCGGTGCTGGTTCAGCTATCAGCGATAATGAGATTGCTTCGCCGTTATGAATCAATCTTGTGAGATGGATTGCAAATGCAGATAAAAAAAGAAAATGAGACGTGTGCCGGAATTTGAAATGGAGTAAACGCGAGGCTGGAGAATTTTGGATGATGAATGGTCACATCAAATGACTGAAAAGGTGCAAAAACAACAAGGCGGAAGAGATTTGACGCTCTTCCACCTTGTGTCTAACAAAATCTATTCAATAGTGCGGCATAACCGGCCGAAGGCGCCCGGAATGGTGCCGGAGGCCCAGAAAATCGTGCCCTGTTTGTAATCACAGAACCAGTATCCACCTGGCTGGCGTTGTTCAGCCAGGAAGATAAAGGGTTGCTCCTTGGAAAAGCAGGGATGGAGATAGAGATCCTTATTGTTAAGATTCGGCTCCATCAGTGAAAGCGCCTCCTCAATGGTGGGCAGACGCCAGTTATTGTATCCGGCAAAATTGGTTTCATTCTGTTTTTTAATATATTTCCTGGTTTTTCCAATGCTGCAGATATCACATCCTTCCCGCTGCCACATCAGACCGGTTACCATATCCGTCACGGTAAGGGTATCCTGGTTGTCGACCAGGTAATTTTCAAAAGAGCCTTCAGGGTTCAGGCGGGTTTCAAAAAAGTTATGTTTTTTGACTATTTGGGGAATCTGCTCGTCAACAATTTTTTTGGTTTCTGCCTCCAGGTGAATTGTTTTCAGCTCCGGAAGAGGTTCATGTTTGCCGGGCAGGCCGGATACCATTGACTCGATTTCTACTTCCTCGACAATCGGCGTTACCCTGAAGTCATCATCGCCATCAACAATGTGGTCAATGAGCCATTGTTTCAGTGAGTTATCAATGGCGTAGCTTTTGTCCAGGGTTATTGCTTTTCCCTGTGAGGCGACACATCTGTCTATCATTTTCTGGGGTGCATCAATTCGGGCCAGCACCTTGGCATGCCTGACTCCACGTTCCATGAGACAGAGTTGAGCCGGATTCGTTGAATTCTCAATGAAAAAATAATAAAATTTTTCAGAGTTATGACTGACTCTAATTCTTCCGCCCCAGCTTTCAAAGATTCCAAAAGTCTCCGCCGGAATCAGATCCCAGTCAATTGTTGGTTTTTCCCCATTTGAAAATGCAAGATTATCAAAAAGTCCCATGATTTTACCCTCCAAGTTGATTTATTTTTATGTAATCCTTCACCAGCACCTCAAACGAACAAATCTGAGGTACTGGTAAACGATTACAAGACTGTGGTTGCCATAAAATCGGTGTTCCGGTGAACGGTTACGTTTTTATTGGCTCAAACTTATTGTCTGAAAATCATGATTTTATAGTAAACATGAAAATTAAAAATTACAAGTAATAACTGTTATTATTGTTTTTAAATAAAAAAAGGCGCCGGAAGTCCGGCGCCTTTTAAAAGTAAAACTGAGTGTATCTTTAACTCTTCATTTCTTTGTTACCATCAACAAGAATATCAACAACCGACGGATCGGCTAAGGTTGAAGTGTCACCAAAGTCATCCTGGCCTGCAGCAATTTTGCGTAGAATACGGCGCATGATTTTACCGCTTCTGGTCTTGGGAAGACCATCGGAAAACTGGATAAACTCAGGAACTGCAATCGGTCCGATTTCTTGTCTGACATGCAGCTTTAACGCTTTAAACAGATCGTCATCGCCTTCACGACCGGCTTTCAGTGAAACATAGGCGTAAATGGTCTGGCCTTTGATTTCGTGGGGCGCGCCGACAACGGCTGCCTCTGCCACGGCCTCGTGGGAGACGAGAGCTGATTCAATCTCGGCGGTGCCAAGGCGGTGGCCGGAGACATTAATAACATCATCAAGGCGGCCCATGATCCAGAAATAGCCGTCCTCATCCCTGCGGACCCCGTCTTCCGGATCATAGATGCCGGGATACTTGTCAAAGTAGGTTTTTTTGAACCGTTCCGGATCTTTGAAAACACCACGCAGCATGCCCGGCCATGGTTGTTTAACAACCAGATGACCACCTTCATTAGCAGGCACCTCTTCGCCTGCTTCATTATAAACACTAAGATCAATGCCCGGCAGTGGAAAGGTGGCGGAGCCGGGTTTCAGCGGCGTTGCAAAGGGAAGAGCTGAGATCATAATGCCGCCGGTCTCGGTCTGCCACCATGTATCGACAATGGGCAGTTTGGAGCCACCGATATGTTCATGATACCACATCCAGGCCTCGGGATTAATGGGCTCGCCTACAGATCCCAGGAGACGCAGGGAGGAGAGATCATATGTCTGGGTCCACTTGCTGCCTTCGCGCATCAGGGCCCTGATAACGGTGGGTGCGGTGTAAAAGATGTTGACTTTAAATTTTTCAACAATTTTCCAGAAGCGGTCCGGAGCCGGATAGGAAGGCACACCCTCGAACATTAATGAGGTGGCGCCCAGGGCAAGAGGCCCGTACAGAATATAAGTGTGACCGGTGATCCAGCCGATATCGGCAGTACACCAGTAAACATCATCATCTTTCAGATCAAAGACCCACTGGCAGGTATGGGCGGCATAGGTCAGGTAACCGCCGGTGGTGTGCACGACGCCCTTGGGTTTGCCGGTACTGCCGCTGGTGTAGAGGATAAAAAGGATATCTTCAGCATCCATGCTTTCAGGCGGGCAGTTGTCAGTAATGTCCTCAGCCGTCATGGCTTCATGCCACCAGAGATCGCGGCCTTCCTGCATGTTCACTTCGTTGCCGCCCCGTTTGACGACAATGCAGTTTTTGACGGAATCACATTCCTCCAAGGCACTGTCAGCATTAGGTTTTAAGGGAATAGTCTTACCAGCCCGGACAACGGCATCAGCCGTGATTAACACCTTTGCTTCGCAATCCTGTGCCCGGCTCTTCAGACTCTGGGCGCTGAAACCGGCAAAAACCACGGAATGCATGGCGCCGATGCGGGCACAGGCCAGCAGGGAAATGGATAACTCGGGAATCATGGGCAGGTAAATGGCAACCCGGTCACCTTTCTGCACACCCAGTTTTTTTAAAACATTGGCAAAGCGGCAGACCTCGCGGTGCAGCATCTGGTAGGTGTAGACTTTCACATCATCTTCTGATTCACCCTGCCAGATCAGGGCAGCCTTGTTGCGTCGACCATTGGTTAAGTGACGGTCAAGGCAGTTATAGGAGACATTTAATTTGCCGCCGTCAAACCATTTGATTTCCGGCTTATGGAGATCAGCATCAAGTACGGTATCCCATTTTTTGTCCCAGCTGACCAGCTCCTCGGCCCGGTCGGCCCAGAAACCCTCGGGATCTTCCATGGACCGCTTATAAATGGCTTTATATTCGTCCATGGATTTGACATAGGCGTCAGCCTGGCCCGCGGCCGGCGGTTCAAAAATACGCTTTTCCTTCATCAGGCTTTGAATTTTTTGTTCTTCAGTGCTCATTGTGCCTCCTGATCGTGTTAAAAAATGCTGTTAAGATTTCTTCTATTCTGAAAAGTAAGGTTTCTTTTCAGGTGAAACCGGTAAAGTTACCTATATGAATAACATCTTTTGATAATCAATCTCGTAAGAGAGGTCAAGCTAAAAAAACAGGGATCTCGTTTTGGTAATTCTTCAAGAGTAAGAAAAAATTTTTGGACTTTTAGCCAAGAAGCTGTCTAAAATTAGAGGATGTTAAGAAAACAACATGATACGAATTTACAAAAAAACCATACACGACAGAACATTGAGACAAGATAAAACATCTATTTCGTCCATTTCATGGATATTATGGATCATTTTTTTTCTACTTTCTGCAGCAACCCACGTTAAGGCTGACCGTGGCATACCTGTAAAAATGGTAAAGGCGGACAGTCTGCCCGGGATGACGTATTTTTCTCTTTTGTCTCTGGAGCAGGCAGTTCAGGCAAGTTTGACTTATTACCACCGTCTACCGGCTGAACGGAAATTTCAGGTCTGTGACAGAACCCTGACAGCTGCGGAGCAGATTCAGGCCCTGGAGCATTTTCTGACTGTAGTCAGAAGGAGTCGGACTCCTGCCGAATTATGGCCGAAGATCACAGACCAATTCGATTTTTGCCGACCTGCCGATACCGAGATGCTTGTCACCGGCTATTATGAACCTATTTTTAGCGGCTCTCTGCAAAAAAACGATAAATATTCGTATCCGCTCTACTCCCTGCCACCGGATCTGATCGTCCATCGTCAGGATGGTAAAAAAAGGGTGGGGCGTCTGGAAAACGGATCATTTGTTCCATACTTCCGCCGGCAAGAGATCGAAAAGAAAAATCTATTGGCCGGTCTGGAATTGGTCTACCTGTCCGACCCTTTTGAAGTTTTTCTGCTGCATATTCAGGGTTCTGGAAGAATCAGACTGGAGAATGGCGCAACGAGACTGGTTCGCTACGGGGGCAGTAACGGCAGGGAGTACACGAGCATCGGCAAGGTGCTGGTGGACAGGGGCAAATTGTCGTTGGCTGATATTGATATGGAGGCCATTCGCCGCTATCTTCGCCGGCATTCCGATGAAATGGAGGAAATTCTCCACAAAAATGATCGCTTTATCTTTTTTAGCATGTCCGAGGCAGATGAAGAATCAGCAGCCGCCTCTCCGCCGGGAAGTCTTGGCCGGCCGTTGACCCCCGGACATTCCGTTGCCCTGGATCAGCATTGTTATCCGGCCGGAGCATTGGCTTTGCTGGTCACAGATTACCCACTCGTTGATGAAAAGGGCGGAGTGAAAGGCTGGACGGATCTGGTTCGTTTTGTCTTGAATCAGGACAGCGGCTCGGCGATTAAAGGATTGCGCCGGGTTGATCTTTTCCTGGGAAGCGGCGCTGAAGCCGAGTTTGCGGCAGGCATGATGAAACAGTCAGGAAGACTTTATTTTCTGGTCGAGAAGACCGGTAAGGAGGAGAAATGAAACAACCGGAGATTGATTACTGGATTGCCACAATGCTTGAAACCTATGGCAATGTCTCGGATCTCAATGTCACGGTGGGAAAGCCCCTGCAGGTTGAATCCGCCGGGCAGCTCAAACCGGTCAGTGTGAAGCCTGAAGTCATGGAACTTACCCCTTTTCAGGCCGAGGTGTTTGCTTTAAACGTGATTGGCCGCGACAAGAGACTTTTAGGCCACCTGGTGGAATCAGGCTCCTGTGATCTCTCGTACTTTCTTGGCCGTAAAGCCAGGTTCAGGGTCAATATTTTTTCACAGAAAAAGAATTTGACCACGGTACTCAGGAAGCTGCCCACTGAGATTCCCTCCATTGAAGGTTTGAACCTTCCTCAGGTTACGAACAAGATGGCGGCCGAATTAAACGGAATGATTTTGGTCACCGGCGCCACAGGTTCGGGTAAATCGACAACCCTGGCCGCTATTTTGCGAAAAATTAATCATGAAAAGTCCGTCCATGTGGTCACCCTTGAAGATCCCATTGAGTTTGTTCATCCCCATATTAAAGCAACCTTCAATCAGCGGGAGCTGGGTAATGATTTTGATCAGTTTTCCACGGGACTGAGGGCGGCCTTGCGCCAGGCTCCCAAGGTTATTCTGGTGGGTGAGATGCGCGACAGGGAAACCATGGAAATCGGATTGAGTGCCTCGGAGACCGGTCATCTTGTTTTGAGTACGCTGCATACGGTTGATGCCGGCTCCACCGTTAACCGTTGCCTGGGTATGTTTGATTACGAGGAACAGCCTCAGATCAGGAATCGGCTGGTTGATACCCTGCGCTGGGTCGTCTGCCAGAGACTGTTGCCCAAGGTGGGGGGAGGACGGGTAGCGGCCTTCGAGATCATGGGAATGAACCTGCGGGTCCAGGAGGTTGTTCTCCATGGCGAGTCCGAGGGGAAAACTTTTTACGAGATTATCCAGGATGGCACGGCCATGGGCTGGTCAACTTTTGATCAGTATATTCTCAAGCTCTATGAACGAGGCCTGGTGACCGAGGAAACCGCCATGAGCTACTGTACCCGCAGTAGTGCCGTGGGTCGCGGTCTTGACCAGATCAAGGCAGCCAAGGGCGAGTCCACCACCGGTATCACCGGGCTGGCCATGGAACAGGAAGAAAAACAAGATCCCTTTAACGGAATGTGACATCGGAAGCCGGATGCGGCTGAGTTTCGCTTCAACTTTCAACATCTTCGCTTCATTCTACTTTGGGAATATACACAGTTTTTATATGGGTAGGTGGGTTAAGATTTGAGACATGCAATTTCTTGTTGGGTTTTAGCCCTATACTCACATACAGTTTTTGCCAACACCTCAAACCCAACAAGATGTGGTGCTTGATCAGGTTTAACTGATTCGTTTTATTTAAAATACGCGGGAGAATGTAATGATTGCCGAATGCCCCCATTGTCAGCATCCATTAAAGCTGACAGAGAACCAGCTTGCTAAAATTGAAAAGGCCCTCGCCGGACTGCAGCCTGGAAAATTTTTAAAATTGGGCTGTCCCAATTGCAAAAAGGCTATTGAACTGGACAGGGACGGTTCAACGGCCGTCGGGAAAAAACAGCCTCCGGGAGATTCCGCTGGATTGCAGGCCAAAAAGGAGCAGGAACCCAAGGGGCCGCCGGTTCCACCGGCAGAGCCTGATATTGATTGGCTGAAAAGTGGCGAATTAGAAGAAAAAGAAATGCTTGGTGATGTGACCCAGGTGTTGATTTTAATGGCGGCAAGTGAGTTACGAGATCAAATCGTTTCCGCCTTTGAGAATAGAGGATATAAACCAGTCTATCCCGAGTCCGCCGCCGATGCGATTAAGCGAATGCGTTTTGTTCATTTTGCGGCCGTGGTGCTGCATGTCAATTTTGAAGGGAATCTCGCCTCCTCTGTTTTTCATCAACACATGAGGGCTCTGTTGATGACCCAGCGTCGTTCGATTTATTATGTGCTGATCGGACCCGATTTTCATACTCTGTACGATCTTGAGGCCCTGTCAAACAGCGTCAACCTAGTGGTGAATGAAAGCGAAATTGACCGGTTCGACTTGATTTTGAGAAAAGGTCTGCAGGACCATGATGACCTTTTCGGGCTCTATATCAAGATGCTGAAAGAGCATGGCCGGTAATGATCCGTGTGCACAATATGGGCTTAACTGTTGCTCAATTACCTGCCATATTTAAACTATTTAACTCAACACAGTCGCAGAAAAGGTCAATATTGGCAAGATACATTTTACTGAAACTTTGGCAACGGCAATAGCGTAAAAATACAGGTCTATCAAAATGCAAAGAAAACAAACGAAGGGGACTAAGGATGCTTTTGGTATGTTTCCCGATTTGATGGATACTATCTCAGTAGATAAACAACATGTTGCAGAAAAGAAGGAAATAAAGACGCGGGCTAAAATCGGCAAAAAAAAAACAGCCTAAACTCGGTAAACTACCCGTGGCGCCCACTAAACCGCCGGATATCAGCTGGTTGTGGACAGGGCGGCATGAAGATTATAGCCAAGCTAAAGATGTTCCAACAGCCCTTGTTCTCATGGCTGACGGTAAAAAAAAACTGTTGTTTCAATAATTTTGAAAGAGTTAGGCTACCAGGTTGAGGTTGTCGATACACCGCTTGAGGCCATTGAGAAAATACGATCATTCAATATTACGGTGATAATATTGCACACCGAGTTTGAGGAAGGTGCTCTCTCTGACTCAACGTTTCATGAATATATGAAATGGCTTCCTATGGAAAAAAGGAGGCCTATTGTTTATATGCTTATCGGGCCGAAATTTCGCACACTCTATAATCTTGAAGCCCTTTCCATTAGTGCTAATCTTGTCGTCAATGACAGGGACATAAAGAATCTGAGTTTGATCCTGAGAAAAAGTTTTTCTGATTACGAAGAACTGTTCCGCCCCTTTTTAGAGGCCTTGAGCGGATCTGAAAAACGATAAAATATAAGTGGTACTATTCTTTAAAATTCAGCATGTTGTGGTCTCAAGAGATTAACCGAAGGGATTTGTTTCCCCTGAGATGTCTGGAAATATATTCATTTTGTCAATGTTCCATTTGTCAGGAGATTCGTAGCTGGAAACGTTGAGCCCCATTCTAGACAAATCAAGATCCTCTACGGGGATGTCAGCTTTCTTTTGATCGTCATAAAAGATACGTACAACGGGTTGTAAAATATTATCTGTTGAGCCGGTAACCACCCCTATAAGATTGTTTTCGAGTTTGACGCACGAACCAATTGGGTAGACACCGATGCAACGGATAAATTTAAAAGTCAGTTCCTTGTTGAAATGAAAATTACTCCACTCATAAAGTTTTTTGAGCCCCGTAACGCTATCGAAAGCGTTTTTGTAACATCGCGCAGAGGTAATGGCATCGTAGACGTCACAAATTGCGGCCATCTGTGAACCAAATTGGATTTCGTCTCCCTTTAGACCGTGCGGGTATCCTGATCCATCGAAACGTTCGTGGTGATGCATTGCCATGTCATGGGCTTCAGGTGGTAATCCTTTTGACTTTTCCATGGCTTTTGCGGAATATTCCGAATGTTTCTTCATTATTTTGAATTCCTCGTCAGTAAGTTTTCCAGGCTTGTTAAGAATGGAAAGCGGAATTTTTGTTTTACCGACGTCATGAAACAGTGCGCCTACAGCTAGATTCATTGTCATTTCGTGGGGTATGTCGCAAAATTTGCAAAAGGCCAGAACTAAAGAACCAACACTGATAGAATGCATGAGTGTGTATTCATCTTTCCTTCTGATTCGGGTCAGCAGTATAAGTGCATCGTGATTGCGGCTAACCGACTCCTCCATTTTTTCAATAAGATCATAAGCGTGGCCAGCCTCAAGCAGTTTTCCATCCTGAGAGGAATTTTTGGGGATACGGAGGGTTGAGCCACGGCCATTTTATGCAGGGCCTTGGCGGTTGACCGTGGCATTTCCCGTACTGTTTTGGTATGTGCAATGTCAACTCCCCTTGCAGTATCGATAAATACCTCTTTGATTCCCCAGGACCGTATAATCTCGATCGCCTTATCAGTTTTTATCAGGGTTTGATTGATTAAGACATTTTCTCCCGTCATTTTACAGTTGAAATCGTGGATAAATATCCCGGGTCTGAGCTGGTCTACATGTATTTTTCTTATCATGCTTGTGGACTTGTTTTAATGAGCCTATTTTTGGCAGTTGAAAGCACTGCAGGCCACCTTAAAAAATTGCTATTTCGTCCGATTTCTGCGTCACATCGAAAATCAAAATGTTCACATATGACAAATATGCTGCGCTTTTAATTTCGGCTCTCCCAGAACTCGAACGAAATATCTTATTTCTTAAGGCACCCTGCAATTAATTTTTCTCTTTAAAATTTTATATGTGCGGGTATGGAAATGTCAAGAAAATGAATTTGAACGTCATGCAGCACTGAATGAGTAGGGAGGAAGGATTATCTGCCCATCCTACTCAAGTTGCCTTGATTGCAAAATCATTTCATGGGCTTTGGGGAAGGTGTTGAGTTATTAGTTTTGATGCTTGGGATTGGTAAGTGGTATATTTTATGTGATTACCACTAATCTTCAGCCTCTTATGTAATAACTACTGAAAAACGTAGGGTGGGGTACGAATAGTTTGACACGTAGGAGCTCACCCCTGTGAGCGATAAGGGGCTCTGAGCAAAGGATTTACCCTTTATCGCCCGGAGGGCCGGGCTCCTACAGCACCGTGCGTAATTATGGCTGAGGTTCGTTGGTAATCACAATATTTCAAGATCCCAAATTTTGTATTTGTCGACAGGAAAATTGTGGGATTTTTAGAATTCAATCATCCCAAACAGCATCCTGATAGCCAGAAACAGGAGCGTTGCCAGGGCCGATGTCAACAGCATAATCCTGATAGCTTGCCAAATGTGGAGATGGGTGATGGGCTTATCCGCGTCACCCAGGGTCTGTTTAGTCACTGTTTTGCCAAAATAGCGGCTCGCTCCGCCAAGCTGGATGCCAAGCGCCCCGGCCACCGCTGCCTCGGAATGGCCGGAGTTCGGGCTGGCATGTTTTTTTCGGTCCCGGATCAATATTTTTAGTGATTTTTTGGCATTGAGGCTAAGAAGAAACGAAGTCACCGGGACGAGGAGCCCGGTGAGCCGGGCCGGGATGAAGTTGGCAAGATCATCCAGCCTGGCTGAAGCCCAGCCGAATTTTATATATTTTTCGTTTTTGTAGCCGAACATGGAGTCGCCTGTGTTGATTACTTTGTAAAGCATGGCGCCCATAGGGCCGGCCAGGATTCCATAAAAGAGAGGCGCTGTCACGCCGTCCACCAAGCTTTCCGCCACGCTCTCCACGGTTGCCCGGCTGACGCCTGCCTGGTCAAGCCTGCTCGTGTCTCGGCCGACGATCATGGCGACTCTCTGCCTGGCCTGGATCAGATCCTTGTCCCGCAGGGCATCGTAAACTTCTTTGCTGTGTTCGGTTAAATCTCTGGCGGCAAGTGTGGTGTAGAGAAGAAAAACGGCCGTCAGGTGGCCTAGCAGGGGGTGAAGCCATGCTGCGGCCCGAAGCAGGGCCATCACGCTCAGTCCGGTTATCAGCAACAGAAAGACAAGGGTCAATAGTCCCGCCAGCCGCTCATTGCGGATAAAGCGGCGGGAGATGTTTTCAGCTATTGTGGCCAGAGCGCCGATGAGTCGGACAGGATGGGGGAACCAGCGTGGATCGCCGAGAAGAAGGTCGAGGAGGATGGCCCCAAGGGGATAAAGAATAATGGTGAAAAAATGGATATCCATTCTGTTTTGAATTCAGAGGAGATCGGTTTAGGATTGTGATCCCGAGGCAGGCCCGTTGGATTTGCTGCTTTTGGCCGCGAGTGCTTCGATTTTTTTGCCGATCTGGCCGGGAGTAATGGCGCAGGAAGCGGCAATTTCGCTCCAGCTTTGTCCTTTGTCCAGATAACCGCTTGCCAACTCTTCCGGCGATCTTGCGCACTCATGGGACAGGGCAAGCAGCACAACAATCATTTTGTCGTCGAGACCATTTGCGCGAAACTCTTTTATTTTATTTTCACTCACACTGAAACAGTCTTCGATCACAGCAGCGCTTGCCCGGGCAGTCGCTGATTCTTCATTGCCGGCGCTGAGCGCAAGCACGACTTTATCCTTTTTCCGGCTTGAATTGATTTCAGCAGAACTGACAATTTGCTGCCAGGAAAGACCGGTTGCACGTTCTTTGAGAAACTGTTGAAAGTCCGTATCAAGAATGCGGGACAGGTAGAGGGCTGTGAGCAGATCTGCAGAACCGACACCATGCTGCATCTTAAGCATGATGATTGACTTTTTGGAAACAGGGTACATTCCAGCCAGGAGAGAGTTGAAGCCGGTTGCCAGCATATAGTCGTCTGCCGCAAATTTCCGGGTTGCATTGTACTCGCGGTTTTGAAAGCAATGACAGTTGATAGCTGACTCGGCCAGGCAGGGTTCTGCCGACCATAGAAATGGTGTAATCAACACCATCAGGATCTTGAGAGTATTGAGACACGGTGAAGAAAGTTTTTGTTTATTAATTGTCATTATTATAAGGTTAGGAAAATGGTTGTTCCGCCAGGCGGGCGACTAAAAATGAAGCAATCTGATCAGCGCCGTTTTCTTTCACAACAGGTCCTTGTTTCATGGTCAGTAGTTCAGGCAATTTTTTCAGCCACTTTCCGTTGAGAAATTTTTCCTCGTCGATGGCTGTTCCTGTCATTTTACGTTCAATAAAGTCTACCAGGATCTCTGCTTCAGGGAAACGTTTTCGGCTGATATAGCCCACCGGCACACCGGCTTGATACGCCTCGGCAAGAGTGCTGTAACCCACCTTGCAGATGAGTGCATCGCAACCAGACACCAGATCCACGTGCGAAATCCCTGAATTTTGCCCAAGAAGAAGCGCATTTTTACTTAATTGCCGAGTTTTGTCTGTGCCGGCAATAATAAAGAAGATGTTTGAATAGCGCGTAAGAGATTTCAAAAAAGGCAGATCCATGGGGACACCGCCCATACTGATTAAAACAATTTTTTTTGTGTTCGCGGGGAAAAGTTTCCTGATTTCCGCAGGCTTTAAATGGTTTTTTCTGAAGACAGGTCCGACACTGAGATCCACTTTACCAGGTCGGCAAACCGGCTCTGTCTGGATATGAAAGAAGGCCTGCCGGAACCAGTTGTCAAGATACTCCGCATAATACTGGAGACGGGGCTCTATTGCAAAATATGGTTGATAAATCCAGTCCCAGGTAAAGTTTTCAATGAGAGCTGATGGCAGGCCACACTTTTTAGCCACGGCGATGCCAAGGGGCGCGATATCACAGAGGATGAGGGAGCATTGTTTGCACTCTTGGCCAAGAGAAGCGATCAGGTCGGGATCATACGGCAGCAGATGTGACAGTTCCTCAAGGGTTTGACCGGGATTTTCCTGCAGGGCATTGTGCTGCACAAGGCCGACATCCGTCAGTTGCTGGTGATAGATGAAACAGTCAAGTGATTCGCGAAAGAGCCATTCCGGCACAGTGGTAAATATATGGAAAAACAGGCCGGGACGTTGTTGTATCATGCTCTGCATGACGGCAATGGCCCTGGTGGCATGACCAAAACCATGGGAAGAGATGAAAAAAGCTATCTGCATGGCAAATCGTGATGCCGCAGCCCATCCCACTCCTTAAGGGAGAGGGATGGGGTAGGGGATATGCATATTAATAAAACTGATTTCATGAACGACTAAAGAAGATCTCTAACCTCACGTCCTTCCTTCATGTCGGTTCCTTCCAGATAACGTTTAATGGATTCGGCGGCAACCTTGGCCTGATAGATGGCCTTGGCTGCGGTCTGGGGTCCGAGTACTGCATCTCCAGCCGTAAAAATTCCGTCTTCCGAGGTCTGCATGGTCACGTGATCAACCACATAGGTGCCCCAGCTGGTCAGTTCGAAATCAATTCCTTTATCCATAAGGTGGTTGACATTCTGGCTGATGGCCGGAATGATGGCGTCCGCCTCAATCATAAAATTCGAACCTTCAATCACCACCGGACGGCAGCGGCCTGAAGTGTCGCATTCGCCAAGTTTCATGCGCAGACATTCTATTTTAGTAAGTTTGCCGTTTTCTCCGTGAATCTTGATTGGAGCCGCCAGCATTTCAATTTTAACGCCCTCTTCCTCAAGATGGTCGATTTCCGCCTTGGCAGCCGGCATTTCCGCCTTGGTACGGCGGTAGAGGATAAAGACCTTGTCCGAGCCGGTTCTCAAGGCTGTTCTGGCCACATCTATTGCGACATTTCCGCCGCCGACCACCACAACATTTTTACCCAGATTCAGGTTTTCACCCAGGTTCACGCGCCGCAGGTAGTCAACGCCATGAAGAACACCGTCGAGATCCTCGCCCTCGATGCCGAGCTTTCTGCTATCATGGGCACCGACAGCATGGAATACCGCGTCATACTCTTCCTGAAGCTGTTCAATGGTAATATCCTTGCCGATAGTAACATTGTTTTTTACTGTTACACCACAGCTTTTCAGGGCGTCAAATTCGGCCTCGACAATATCACGCGGCAAGCGATAGGCAGGGATTCCCACAGTCAACATGCCGCCATCGATAGGCAGGCTTTCAAAAATTGTGCAATGATACCCCTCGTGGGCGAGATAATAGGCCACGGTCATGCCGGCCGGGCCGGATCCGACAATGGCGACTTTTTTATTTCTGGGCAGGGCGCATTCGCGGGAAAGATCCTTGCCATTGGCCACCATCCAGTCGACGATGTAACGTTCCAGCATGCCGATTGCAACCGGATCACCTTTCTTGCCGCGAACACAGGAGCCTTCGCATTGAAATTCATGGGGACAAACCCGGGAACAGACAGCAGGCAGAGAGCTTTTATCCCGAATGACCCAGTAGGCCTCTTCGACTTTTCCGTCCCGCAGCAGGGAAATAAACTCAGGAATCCTGTTGTTAATGGGACATCCGTTGCGGCAGGTCGGTTTTTTGCACTGCAGACAGCGATTTGCCTCCCGCACCGCGGTTTCTTCGTCAAATCCCGCAGTCACCTCTTCAAAATTGGTAATACGATAGGCCACATCAAGTTCATCGGGATGTTGCCGCTCTATAGCCATACGTTCTTTTGGTTTCATAGCACCTCCTTCTCTTTAATCAATGAGAAAACGAAAAAGCTGAACAGTCAGATGATTAGTACCTTACGTCTGAACTTCTAGCATAAAAAAACTAGAAACAGCTTTTGAAATAAGGACTTTCCTCTACGACAAGGCACTTATCCTGAAAAATCTTGTGTTTTCTTCCGCTTTAGTGGGTTTGATCTCAACCGGAAACAGCGCAGGGAAGAGATTTTAAAATTTTTTATCTGGGAGTAGAAATACGTAATTATACGGATAATCAGCGGGTTACACTAAGGAAGGGAAAAGGTAATACGTTTTTCAGTAGTTTTCATTATTAAAATTGATTTTTACAAAAAAAAAAGGCTGCAGGTAATTAACCTGCAGCCTTGAAGGTGCAAAAATCTCAGGGGATTAACCCCTGATAATCTCTCTTAACCCATCAGGGGATTTGCGTAGAGCAGAATCAGAGAGATAACCAGACCATAAATGGTCAGGGACTCGATAAGAGCCATACCAAGAATCATGGTAACGGTCAGTTTACCAGAAGCTTCCGGGTTACGAGCGGTACCAAGACAAGCACCCTCACAAGCGCTACCCATACCAATACCGCAACCAAGAGCAGCAAGGCCAACGGACAGAGCAGCAGCAATACAGATCAGGGGAATTGTCATTCCGCCTGCAGCAGCTGCTCCTTCTGAAGCCATTGCTACACTAGCCATACCAACTACCATCAGTGATGTTAAAATTCCAACTTTTTTCATGTTCATCCTCCTTACAGGATTTAAAAAATTATTATTTGGCCTTCTTCTAGAAGATCTATTTTAAAATTTATCAATGAGCGTGTTCAATCGCACCTTTACAGTAGATCAAGGTCAGCAGTACAAAAACCATTGTCTGGACGACGGAAACCAGGACGCCAAGGCAGAGAATCGGCAGCGGTCCAAAGTAGGCGCCGGCCAGCAGGAACAGGATTGCCAGCAGAGTTTCTTTCGCCATGATGTTGCCGAAGAGACGAATGGAGAGAGAAAGAAGACGGGCAAGATTACTGATGAGCTCAATGGGAAGCATGAGCGGGATCAGGGCAGGCATGGGCCCTGTAAAATGTTTGATGTATCCAATGCCGTGAATTTTGAGACCCAGGAAATGATGAACAACCCAGACAATAAGGGTGCATCCAAGGGTAATATTAATGCTGGAAGTAGGTGACATGAAGCCCGGCATTAATCCAATGAGATTGGAGACAAGAATATACAGGGCAAATGTCGTAATAAGGGGAAAAAGAGCCTTGGCATAGTGCTCGCCAATCATTTCTTCATAAAAATCAGCAAGGAATCCCAGAATGGCTTCCCAGAAGTTTTGACCTTTGCCGGGGATTAATTCCATATTTCCCAACGTCAGTTTCGGCATAATGATCAGAAACGCCATAACCAGCCAGGTATAGGTCATGTATGGCTCGCAAAGTTTTTCGAGCATCCCATGGCCGATTGGGCCATGCGGAACCGGCAGTCCCAGTTTTTCCAATATAATAGAAATAAATAGTATTGGATGTTCCATAAGTTACGAAGCCTCCCCCAAATTAAAAAAAATTCTTTTTGTCTCGGGCGCCACGGTGATGCCTATACTGAAGAGCACCGTTGACAACCCAGTTAGTAATCCGCCAATATTTAAAGTACCGTACTTGACTACGCAAAACAGAATCGCAACCAGTACAGACAATCTCGCATAATATTTAATCAGGAAACGACCCTTCACCGCTGTCAGCGGTCCCTTCATGAGACGGGTCAGGTCTCTTTTCATCAATTCAAAGCTGATACAGGAAATCAGGCTGCCGACAAAAATTGCCTGGGCCATTGCCGCAGAAAAGGCCAGCCAGCCGGCCAGGCTCATAATCACCATCAGCAGCAAGTTGTAAAGCCGAACTTTGTTCAGTGAGATTTCAGGAGCCTGGTCGATCATTGAAGCTCTTTTTTTTTGGTTATCTGGTAGAGATTTTTAAAGGCCGCCGCCACACCAAATCCCAAAAAAATAAGGGTCAGCCAAGGCTTCGTTCTACCGCCGAAAACTTTGTTGTCCAAGTAGTAGCCAATACCGACACCAATGAAAATCGAGAAGGCAACCGTCATGCCGATCGTGCTGAAATCTGTCAGCATGTTAAATACTTCTTTACGTTGCTTACTGGACATAACCTTCTCTCTTGTGGAAGCCAGTTAAATTTCGCAGAATTTTTAGCATGGTATCAAGTCAAAGTCAACGGCTTTTTTAGCTATTTGCCATTTTTCTGAATACCCATTCAGTCTTCTCTAGGGTCTTTGCCAGGTCATTTTCGCTCTGGGCCGCGGATATAAAAGCACCCTCAAATTGAGATGGAGCCAGATAAATTCCCTGGTTCAGCATTTCTCGGTAGAAAAATGAATATTTTTCCGTATCCGCTTTCATGGCGGAATCGAAATCAGTGACCGGGTCACCCGTGAAAAATGTCGTCATCACTGAACCGGCCCGGTTCAGGGTTGTCTGCGGAATATATTTTGCTGCCAGCTGTTGCAGCTCGTTTGCGAATTTTTTCGCCTTCTCGTTAAGACCCTGGTAAAAGCCTGGTTCTTTAAGGATCTTTAAAGTAGCCACACCAGCAGCCATGGCCAAGGGATTACCGGACAGGGTGCCGGCCTGGTAAACCGGACCTTCAGGGGCAATGTGGGCCATGATTTCTTTTTTACCGCCATAGGCGCCCACCGGCAGTCCGCCGCCGATGATTTTACCCAGACAGGTCAGATCCGGCATGATATTGAATTTTTCCTGGGCTCCGCCATAGCTCAGCCTGAAGCCGGTGATGACTTCATCAAAAATCAAAAGGATACCTAATTCAGAGGTCAGATCCCGTAATTTCTGCAGGAAATTTTGCTGTGGCAGAACAACTCCCATGTTGGCGGCCACTGGTTCCATGATCACACAGGCAATGTCAAGGGAATCGTCACGCAGGGTCTTTTCCAGGATATCAATATTATTATAAGGTATAGACACCGTATTTTTAACAATATCTTCCGGCACACCGGGAGTGCCGGGAATTCCCAGGGTAATCAATCCTGAACCGGCCTTCACCAGGAAAGAGTCGGCATGACCGTGATAGCAGCCGTCAAATTTTATCACCACATTTTTTCCGGTATAGCCCCTGGCTAGCCGGATGGCGCTCATGGTTGCCTCGGTGCCGGAATTAACAAAGCGGACCTTCTCCACCGCAGGCAGGGCTTCCGTGACCAGTTCGGCCAGCTCCACCTCCAGGGGCGTCGGGGCGCCAAAGCTTGTGCCGTTTGCCAGGGCCTTTTGCACGGCTTCTACTACGGCCGGATGGTTGTGACCCAGAATCATCGGTCCCCAGGAACAGACAAAATCAATAAATTCATTGCCGTCAACATCATATATTTTTGAACCGGCTGCCCGTTCGATAAAAAGAGGATTACAGCCGACTGATTTACAGGCCCTGACCGGGCTGTTGACCCCACCGGGAATAAGTTGTTGAGCCTTGGAAAAAAATGATTCTGATTTTTCGCGTTGCATTGTTGTCTCCTATGTAAGGCTGAAGGCTGAAGGCTGTAGGGGGAAAAGGTAAAATCGTCAACTCTTTCGCCTTGCGCCTGCAACCTGCGTATTTTAAAAAGACTTATAAAAATTGATAAAAATCTAAGAGATATATCAGGTTCTACAGGTTAGAATCGATATGAAACCGTGAGCCGCATATTTTGGATATTATCTATTCAAGAGCATGAAGATAAAGAAGACTGCCCCGTCCGTCGAGCCTTTTTTGTTATTTTGATAAAATAATATGATGATTCCGGCCTTTAGCCTTCAACCTTCAACCTGCAAACCTTCTGTATGAAAGAATGTATCATTAATCCGGAACGCGGGAAAAATGACCCGCAACTTCCTGCTGGTGGATTTCTGCTGATCAACCCGGCCGAGGCCCATACTGCGGCACAATTCGCCAACGCCCAAGCAGGACAGAGATCTTTTTTGTATCACAGCAGTCTTTTTGTCATAAATCAACCGGAAGCCTCTTTTTTTCTGGCCGGGCCAGCCGTGGGCGCACCCATGGCCGTGATGACACTGGAAAAACTCATTGCCCTGGGCGCTGCAAAAGTGGTCGTTCTGGGTTGGTGCGGGTCATTGAGTCAATCACTTCATGTTGGCGACATCCTGTTGCCCACATGGGCTGTAAGTGAAGAAGGCACTTCAAACCATTATCCGCTTCAGGACAAGCCCCATTCTTCGGAAAATCTGCGTACACAGCTGAAGACTATTCTGTGGTCGGAGTTCCAGGTTCAGGAGGGGCCGATCTGGACAACCGATGCCCCCTATCGTGAGACCCGTGCCAAGGTGACGAAGTATGGCGACAGGGGAATTCTGGGCGTGGACATGGAGTTTGCAGCGCTTAACACGGTTGCCGCCTTCAGGGGAGTTGAAGTGGCCGGTGCCATGCTGATCTCGGATGAGCTTTATCAGCCGGAATGGCGACCGGGTTTTTTGTCAAAATCGTTCAGGAAACAATCCAGAAAATTTTTCCAGCTCCTTGTTGATAATTTTTTTTAACTAATCAGCAGCTTTCTACCACCTTACCCTGTTCGTCAAAGCGGCACGCCTTCATGAAAATATCATGATAAAAAGTAAACCATGCCCCCTTTTTAATATAGCCCGGCATGAGTTTTTCCTTGAGATCAATAACCTCAAGGGGAAAATTGTCATAGGCCATGATCCACAGGGGATGGGAATGAATATGGGTAGGCAGCAGATCGGCCATGTGAACAGCAGTTTTTCCATGGGAACTGATTTCGACAATCTGATGACCGCGGGTGTGGCCGCCGGTAAAAATAACGCGGATGCCCTCGCAAACATCCTGGTCTCCATCGGTCAGTAGCAGGTTTTCACTCTCCTTCAGTTCGTTGAAGTTCACGGGCCAGTAAGTTTCCGCCGATCTTTTGCAGGGATGCAGCACGTCGTGCCATTCTTTTTCCTGAATCAGGTGTTTTGCCCGGGGAAAGGTTAGTTGCGTTTGTTCTTTTTCGTCAAACATATTGATTCCGCCGGCATGGTCAAAATCGCAATGGGTGAGGATGACATAGTCTATCTCTTTCCTGGTGATTCCCAGGGCTGCCAGGTCGTCAACCACGCTCCAGGGCTTGTTCACCCGGAAAATTTTGTTCTGCTTCGCGGTTAATTTATTGCCAAGCCCCGTATCCACCAGAGCCAGACTATTCGGCGTTTTGATCAGCAGGACCGCATTAAGCATTTTGATGTAGTTGACGTTGTCGGCCGGAAATCTCCGGGACCAGAGCACCTTGGGGACTGCGCCGAACATGGTTCCTCCGTCAAGTTCAAACTCGCCGCCGTTTAACCAGTGAATTTCAATATCGCCTATTTTGAGATGTGCCATCTGTTGTTTTCCTTCTGAATTTGCTTTTGATGAATTCGTAAAAACTACAAATTAACCACAGAGCACACAGAGGTCACAAAGCTCACAAAGACAACTAATTATAATAAAAAGAATTTCTCTGTGTTCTCTGTGGTGGAAAAAAGATTTTTTACGAGCTCATCTTCTTACCATTTCGTAAAAAATATTGCAAAAGTCGACGAAACAGCATTTACTTCAGCCATGGAAAAAAAATTGTATCTTATCAGTCTTGGATGTCCGAAAAACCTGGTTGATTCCGAAGTGATGCTGGGGCTGTTGGCGGAGGATGGATACAGGGTCTGTTCGTCTCCGGAAGAGGCGGATCTTCTCCTGGTCAATACCTGTGGCTTTATCCAGCCTGCGGTTGAGGAGTCCATTGACGAAATTCTCAGCCTGGGGCAGGTGAAGGATCGTCAGCCTGACGTCAAGTTGGTTGTCACCGGCTGTCTGGTTCAGCGCTACGGCGGACAATTGAGAGAACAGCTGCCCGAAGTTGATCTGTTCATTGGTACCGACGGTTTTCAGGATATTGCCACCGCAATAAAACGATTGGAACAGGGGCGCAAGCCTCTTTCTATGCCCCTAGAGCCTCTTTATATTATGGACAGTTCCGTGCCACGACAAATTTCGACTCCCGGGCACCGGGCTTATCTGAAAATCAGTGAGGGCTGTTTGAACCGTTGTGCGTTTTGTCTGATTCCGTCTTTGAGGGGGGGGCTCAGGAGCCGTCCGATTGCGGATCTTATTATAGAGGCAAAACGGCTTGAAGAGCAGGGAGTGAAAGAATTGACTCTGGTTGGCCAGGATCTGACGGCTTACGGCCTTGATCTGGGGCGAAACCATCCGGGCCTGACTGATTTGATCGAACAGCTTCTGGCAGCCTGCGACATTCCCTGGATCAGGCTGCTCTATCTTTATCCCGGCCGGCTTGGTGAGGATCTGCTTCACCTTGTGGCTGCAGAGCCGAGGTTGCTTTCCTATCTGGATCTTCCGCTCCAGCATGTCAGTGATTCGGTTTTAAAACGGATGAATCGTCCCTTTGGCCGGGCTCATATCCTTGACGTGGTCGAAAAGATACGTCAAATCGTTCCTCGTGCGGCGATTCGGTCGACTTTTATGGTGGGATTCCCCGGTGAAACGGAAAAGGATGTTCGTTGCCTGGAGAATTTTATGACAGCCTGCCGGTTGGATCATGTCGGGATTTTCACCTATAGTAATGAGGAAGGCTGTACTGCTGAAAAATTGCCGAATCAATGTTCGGAAGAAGAAAAAGAGGAAAGACGGCATCGGCTGATGGAGATTCAGGCCAAAATTTCACTTGAAAAAAATCAGAAAAGGGTGGGGTCAACAATGCAGGTTCTTGTCGAGGGAGTGAGTCCTGAAACGGATTTGTTGCTTGAGGGGCGTGCTCGTTTTCAGGCTCCCGAGATTGACGGGTGTATCTACATCACTGACGGTCATTGCAATGGTGGTGATTTGGTCAATGTTGAGATAACCGAGGCTTACACTTATGATCTGGCCGGCAGAATTGTTTGATGGCCTGGGGTTAAAACTTACGCAAACCGATGATCATTTGATAATAGTGGTCAGGGTGAAAGAGAAGAACTCCTCTGGTTATGAATTAACCCGTTCCTTCAATTCCTTGCCGACTTTGAAAAAAGGCAGCTTTTTGGGAGGGACTTCGATTTTCTGGCCGGTTTTGGGGTTTCTGCCCTGATAGGATTTATATTCCTTGACAATAAAGCTGCCAAAACCACGCAGTTCGATGCTGTCGCCCTTTGCCAGAGTGTCAATCATTAAGTCCAGGATCGTGTTGGTGACCGCGCTTGCTTCCCGCAGAGGCAGCTTCGTTTCCCGGGAAATCATCTCGATCAAGCCCGATTTGTTCATTTCATTCTCTCCAAATTGCTGGCTTTAAAAAAGGCAAAAATATGAAATTCCGTTAAGCCTTTCTCTGTATGCTGTCAACGGGACCAAAAAATTCCATTAAACGTAGCGATATATAAATCATTGAAAAATAGTTCAAACCACATCAGGGACTTATTTAAAACCATCATATAACACTAAGTCTTGGAATGTAAAGAGAATTTTATTGTGAAAAAATTTTTTTCAGATCTTTTTTGCTGAGGAAGCGATATTTGCCCTTTGGCAGAGAGCCCAGTTTCAGACCCCCGTACGCGATGCGTTTCAGTTCCAGCACCCGGTGGCCAATGGCTGCAAACATTTTCCGCACCTGGCGTTTTCTGCCTTCATGTATCGTTATTTCAATGGAGGAGGTCCTGGCTTCGGTATTGAAAATCCTGAGGCGGGCTGGCGATGTTTTTCTTCCCTCTAACTCAATTCCTGTTGTAAGTTGCTGTAATTTTGTTTGATTCGGCTGGCCGGCAACCTTTGCTACATAGGTTTTGTTGATCTCAAAACTGGGGTGGAGAATGCGCTGGGCCAGCTCGCCGTCATTTGTCAGGATCAGAGCGCCTTCCGTGTCCAGATCAAGCCGGCCTACCGGGAAAACCCGGCTGGATATTTTTTTCAGGAGTGAAGTGACAATCGGTCTGCCCTGGGGGTCGTTCAGGGTGGTGACATAGCCTGCTGGTTTGTTGAGAAGAATGTAAATCTTTTTTTCCGGGGAAGAAACAGGCTTGGAGTTAAATTCGATGAGATGGTGATCAGGGTCAACCTTTATGCCCATTTCGGTGACGATGCGTCCGTCAATGGCAACCCGACCTTCTTTGATGAATTTTTCGGCTTTGCGGCGGGAGCAGACGCCGGCCCCGGCAAGAATTTTTTGCAGCCTTTCTTTCATGAATCGGCTTTGGGAGAAGAGTAAGCAGTCGTCAGGCAGCTCTTATTATCAGCAATTATTGTAAAGCCGTGCTGAAGTTTAATTGCTGTAATCGCCGCGATGATATTTTGCTGTTTCCAGATAGGTGACGGTGGCGACCCTGTCCAGCAGGCCTGCAAGGGGATCTTCGCCGGATATTTTTTCTCTTATGGCCAGAATGGCGGAGGTTTCCTCTTCCATGGCGGAAATAAAGGGACGCAGGTCTTCTGTGTTAAGATTTGGATTTTGTAAGGCCGTGCCATAGGAATCCAGGGTGTTGATGGCGTTTTCCGTCATCGCCAGGCTTTCAAGGCGAAGCGAGGAATCCGTGGGGGCTGCCGCAGATACGGAGGCCACGGGAGAACTTGCTTTATTTTCGGTGATAGCACCCAGCTTGGCATTCAGCAGATCGTTGAAGCTGGTTTCCGCTGTCTGTTGAGTCTTGCCAGGGACTTTTTCTGTAATTTGTGGGGTGATTTCGTTTATTTTCATGGGGCTCCTCATCTTTTTCTATATAAATTAACTTCTCGGTCCTGATTGGGTCAAGCTTTAATAAAAAAAGAGGTAACTGCTCACAGGGCACCGAATCTTTCCGCGATCAGGCTGGTTCACGTATAACCACATACGCTACGCCAGCCTGATTACGAAAATCTCCGGCACCCTGGAAACAGTTACAATTACGGCGGCTTGCGCAAATAAGGCGCTTGCCCCGTGAGTAGTTACAAAAGAGAAGAGATTACCTTTTTAGTTGATTTTATCCAAAAAAGACATTTTTTATCAACCATCAACGTAATTTGGCCGGCAGGATTTTTTGAATTTTGGAATCCACCAGTTTTTTCGTGGCCCGATCCACCTCAAGTACCTCGGGATACCAGGGTTTCATGCGGCAATCAAAGACAATAGGCGGCTTCAATCCCACATGATAACGGGTCAGTGATGTATGGGAAGTGTAAATGTCCGCCGCCGGTTCAAAACGGGTGAAAAAGGTCCAGATAAATTCCTGGATGTTTCTCGTTGCTTCGGCCGTGGAGTCAACCAGCAGAACCACCGGCCAATCGCTCAGGTCAGCGTGCTCGGCCAGCCGTTCGGGAAGCTTTTTGTCATCCTCATAGGATGAGCCCTGGACGACCAGGGTTCCCGGGAGGTAGACGACCGGATTGGCGCAGCCTTGGGGCAGTGTCCCCTGAAAAGACCTGGGCAACGGGTTTCTGATTTCTTTCCCCAGTCCCATGAGCAGGGCCTTGGAGCCATTGTTCACCGATGGGCCGGTGTAATCCAGGGTGTCCTGGGAAACATTGGCAAAGATAAACAGGTCTTTTTCCCAGTCCACCCGTTCCAGGACGTGCACCCAGAGTTCGGCAAAGTCGGTGATGTTGATATCTCCATCGGTGAGGATCAAGAATTTGGTAAGTGACAACTGGCCTTCGCCCAGGATACGCAGGCCCGAGGCAAAGGCCTCCCTTGGATAACGGTCTGCTATCCGGGCTGCGGCCAGACAGTGAAATCCGGCCTCGCCAAAGGTTTTGAGTTCCCGAACTCCGCTCATTACCAGCGGGAAAAGAGGGCAAAGCAGATCCTGGAGGAAATCGCCAATGAAATAATCCTCCTGCCTGGGACGGCCGACCACGGTGGCCGGGTATATGGCATCTTTACGGTGATAAACCCGGTCCACCTGGAAGATCGGATAATCATGGGTCAGGGAATTGTAGCCGTAATGATCGCCGAACGGTCCTTCCGGATGCCGCACGTGGGGCGGAACGCTTCCCGTGGCTGCGAATTCGGCAAAGGCGGCCAGCCGGTGTCCTCCGGTCGGGTCTTTCGTCAATTGCAGTTTTTCTCCCAGCAGCAGGGAGGCCAGCATGAGTTCCGGCAGGTTCTCGGGCAGGGGAGCGATGGCCGCCATCATCAGGGCCGGAGGTCCGCCGATGAAAAGGCTCATGGGCAGGGCTTCGTTCCGTTGCTCCGCTTCATAATAATGATAGCCGCCTCCCTTGTGAATTTGCCAGTGAATGCCGGTGGTGGCGTCATCATAGCGCTGGATGCGGTACATGCCGAGATTATGGCCCCGGCCTCCGGGATGTTCGGTGTAGACCAGGGGCAGGGTGACAAAGGCGCCGCCGTCACTGTGCCACGAGGTGAGCATGGGCAGTTCTGTGAGACGGGGCGGGGACATGCATTCTTCGAGAATCGGCGCATTTTTAATGGTTTTTGTGCCGACTTTAAAGGCCTGTCCCGCCAGGCCGCGCAGGGACCAGATCTTGCCAAGGGTCGGAGGCATGATGGTTTCCACCGTTTTGACCATCTCCGTGACAAACTGTTGCGGTTTGCGGCCAAAGGCCAGCTCCAGTCTTTTCGGTGTGCCGAAAAGGTTGGTCACCACCGGGAAACGGCTGTTTTTGACGTTGGAGAAGAACAGGGCCGGCCCGGATTGGCTGATGACCCGCCGGTGAATCTCGGCAATTTCAAGATGCGGGTCAACCGGGACCTTGATTTCCAGCAGGTCGTCCTCTTTTTTTAGAATGTCTAAAAAGGCTCGAAGATCTTTTATAATTTTACCACTCACTGCGTTCTACTCCTTGGCCAATCTTTGTAATTTTGCTATTCTGATAAAAGGATTTTGAAACAGGATAGACTGTCAGTGTTATTTTTTCTCTTTTTTCTCGGCAAGGAAAAGACGGTGGTATTCATTTTCCCGCAGATGTTTGTGCATGATGCCGGTTAAGAAGTCTAGAGTTGCCGTGATGTCGTCATCCGACATTCTGGGAATGAGGGTGGCCAGCAGGGCATCATTGCTAAATCTTTTTAAAAAGGCAGCTAGTGACCTGCAATCCATCTCGTGATTGAGTCCAAAGCAGATTTCCGAGAATTGACAGGCAAGTTGCACTTCTGATTGTTTTTTCATGATTTATAGTAAGTTTCAAGATTTGAAAATAAAAACAAATGACTTTTCAAAATAATAAAAAGATTAATCCGGCCGCCAAAACAGGCTGGGTTGCCTGGAAACGTGGTTATGAGGTCACTCAATCAACCGCCATTATTGAACATTGTCTGAGGCGGTTGAAAAATGATGGTGTCATGGTTGTGTTGTATGCCAAAGGCTACCAGTCACAGGCCACGATCATTTATGCTATTCAAGAGCGGCAAATATTAATAGACAAGCCCAAAGACTGGCCGGAAGTGAATAAAATTAAAGTTGTTTTCAAGGATGGAGCCGATTTGTGGAATCATTTTCACGCCCCTGTCCTGTCAGTTTCAAGGGATGGGCTGTGTCTGCGAAAACCCACGGCAATGTTCATGCTCCAACGGAGAACGCTTTTTCGTGTCAGGACGCCCCAGGGAAGTAAGGCCACTTTTAAGTATAATAAGAAAAAATGCAAGTTTAAAGTGTTGGATATTAGCGCCGGCGGCATGTTGGTCTCGGCCGAACAGGATCACGGGGTTGACCTGTATGGCAAAATCATCAAGGAAATTTTAATCACTCTTCCCGGGAATTCCGGAACAAAACAGGTGAGACAAAAGGCTGTGCGTTTCACCGTGCCGGAGGGAAAGGTGGTGCGGAGTATGAAAATCCCGGGAACGGAGCAGGAACAATTCGGTATTCGTCTTTTTTCGGGAGCAAAAGAGGAAAGACGCATTCTTCAATATGTCCGGCAACGGGAACTGCAAGTAATGCGCAAAAGCTTTGAGTGAGCCCTTTCAGCTTGAGATTCGCCAGAGCACCTTCCTTGTCCGGGGCCCGTCAAATTCACAGAAATATATTTTCTGCCATGTGCCGAGGACAAGCCTGTTGTTTTCGATGAAAATCATCTCCGAACAGCCGAAAAGCGAAGACAGGACGTGGGAAGGCGAGTTGCCCTCCATGTGCTGATAGGCAAGCTCAAAGGGAATGATCTCTTTTAATGCCTTGATAATATCCGTTTGCACGGTCGGATCCGCCCCCTCATTGATTGTCAAACCGGCTGTTGTGTGTGGATTGTAGAGATGGCAGATGCCGTTTTGAATGGAGCTCTTTGCGATCTCTTTTGCCACTTGGGGCGTAATGTCAATAAGTTCCATGTACTTTGATGAAGATACGGAAAATTGTCCGCTGTTCATGTGGTTCTCCTCGTTCAATAAGGCATAAAATACGTCAATAGCATTCTGCAGACAGCGTAGCCTGGCACTGAGCATTTTTGTAGCCGTTTTGTTCAATTTACCAGTTCCCAGCCTCTTTCGCAGTATTTCATCCAGAATATCCACTTTTTTTCAGAAGGAAGAGTTCTCCGGCACCTATCTGTACAAGATGCCGGCCCTGGTTTGGTGAAAAATTGCTCAATTTTATCGAATATGGTAGGTTGCCCAGAAATTTTAATCAGGGTAGATTTTTTTGTCATGTCAACGGGAGATTGAAAAATGATTGAGGATATCTTAAAGAGACTTCAGTGGCTGGGCCATGATGCTTTTCTTCTCCAGGCCGGAGGTCAGACGATTTATTTTGATCCTTTTCAGCTGAGCGGAGATCTGCCGCCGGCGGACCTGATTCTGGTGACCCACGATCATTTTGACCACTGTTCTGAAGAGGATATTGCCAAAATTCAGCAACCGGAGACAATAATTGTCACGGAACCGCAGTCGGCAAAAAAATTGACAGGTCATGTTACAACCCTGTTGCCGGGCGAAAGTTGCGAAGCAGGCAACATCAGTATCACTGCGGTGCCTTCCTATAATATTGATAAAAAATTTCATCCCAGGGCCAACAACTGGCTTGGTTTTATCGTCACGGTTGAAGGTGTTCGTATCTATCATGCCGGTGACACGGATTACATTCCGGAACTAAAGGAAATTGAGACAGATATTGCCCTGCTGCCGGTCTCAGGCACCTATGTCATGACCGCAGATGAGGCGATTCAGGCCGCCCTTGACATTAATCCTCAAGTGGCGATTCCCATGCATTATGGCTCTATTGTCGGAGATGAAAAGGATGCTCAGCGATTTGCCGAAGGGCTTGAAGGCAAGATCCGGGTGGAAATCCCTGTGTTGAAATAAAACGGATTACTATTTTGAACCTTGAACCTTGAACCTTAAACCTTGAACCTTGAACCTTAAACTTTAAACCTCACTAATAAAATGGAATATTTCCCGATCAATCTTGATATCCGTGGCCGGAACTGTATCGTTATCGGCGGCGGCAGAGTGGCCGAAAGAAAGGTTTGCGGCCTGCTTGAGTGCGGAGCCCGTGTAAAGGTCATCAGCCCGGAATTGACGCCCGTTCTTCGGGAATTGAGTGATAACGGCGGGATTGACTGGGTTCCTCGCCTGTACAGCAGCGGCGATCTGGCCGGAGCTTTTCTGGTTATTGCCGCAACTGATGATTCCCGGGCCCAGGAAGAGATCCATGCCGAGGCCGATAAGCATAACACCCTGCTTAACGTGGCCGATGTGCCGAAGTGGTGCAACTTCATCTTGCCCGCCTCGGTGCGGCGGGGAGCGTTGACCGTATCCATCTCGACTTCCGGTAAGAGTCCGGCCCTGGCCAGGCGGCTGCGGAAAGATCTGGAAAAGCAGTTTGGCCCCGAATACGTGATCCTGCTTGATTTGCTCGGCAGTCTGCGGCCACTTGTTCTGGACTTTGGTAAGCCCCACTCGGAAAATAAGATTATTTTTGAAAAACTGCTGCATCAGGATTTGCTTGTCTGGATGCAGGCCGGCAGGTGGGACAGGATTAAAGAGCATATCCGCCTGGTCCTTGGCGATGATGTCAATCTTGCCGCTCTTGCGGAAATGGAACAGAAAAGTATGCTTTCAGAGAGAGAAAGATCATGACCCTGCTTTTTGCTTTGGCTTTTGCGGGCTATGTTATGGCAACCGCCTCTTATATTGTTTTTTTTGTCACTCAGAAAAAGACAATCCGGACAACGGCCCGCAATATTTTGCTTGCCACAGGCCTGGTTCATACAATTATCATTATTGGCCGTTATATTGCCGCCGGCCACACTCCTTTGACCACGCATCATGATACGGTTTCATTTTTTGCCTGGTCCGTGACCTGGGCCTTTCTTTCTTTCCGCTGGCGTTACAGGGTTAAAAATTTCGGCACCTTTGTCTCAATTGTCGTCATGGGTCTGATGATTATAGCGGCCCTGTCTTCCCGGGAGATCTCCCCTCTGCCGCCGGCCCTGCAAAGCGCCTGGTTGCCGGTCCATGCCAGTATCGCCATTCTGGCCAACGGTTTTCTGGCCCTGGCCTTTTGTGGTGGCATTATGTATCTCCTCCAGGAACGGGAGCTCAAACAAAAGAGGTTTGGTCTGTTTTTTTCCAGGCTTCCTTCTCTGGAAGCCCTGGACAGTCTGAATCAGCATTGTATCGCCATCGGTTTTCCCCTGATGACGGCTGGGATTATTACCGGATCCTTCTGGGCCAAACAGGCCTGGGGCTCATACTGGCATTGGGATCCCAAGGAAACCTGGTCGCTCATTACCTGGTTTTTGTACGCCGCCCTGATACATCTGCGTTTTACCGTGGGCTGGCGGGGCAGGCGGGTAGCCATTATGGCTATCATCGGTTTTTGTTCCGTACTCTTCACCCTGTGGGGAGTCACATATCTGCTTTCCGGAGCACATTCCTATGTCCGTTGATACAATCCAGATTCTTGGAGTGAATCATAAAACAGCGCCGGTTGCGGTCCGCGAAAGACTGTCTTTCTCAGACGATCCGGAAGCGCCCTTTGCCACTCTCAAGGCCATTGATGTCTGTGATGAATTTTGTTTTCTGTCAACCTGCAACCGGGTTGAGGTGATTTATACGAGCGGACAACAAGAAGAAGCGGCCCGTGCCGTACGCCGGTTTTTGTTCAGTAACTGCGATGTTTCCGCAGAAGAGGCGGAAGAATATACCTATCTGCACCAGGGTAACGAGGCGGTCCATCATCTCTTTCGTGTGGCGTCCAGCCTGGATTCAATGGTGGTCGGTGAGCCGCAGATTCTCGGACAGCTCAAGGATGCCTACCGTAAATCCGGTGACCGGGGAGGACCGGGCGTTATTTTGAACCGGATGCTGCACAAGGCCTTTTCCGTCGCTAAGCGTATTCGTACGGAAACAGATATTGGCGGTCACGCCGTGTCAATCAGTTATGCCGCTGTGGAACTGGCCAAAAAGATTTTCGGCAAACTCGACAATAAGAAGGTTCTGCTGGTGGGGGCTGGAGAGATGGCGGAACTTGCCGCTGAACATCTGGTCAATCAGGGGGTTGCCGAGGTGATTGTCGCCAACCGCACCCTGGAACGGGCCGTCACCCTGGCTCGATGTTTTAAGGGATTGGCAGTTTCTCTTTCCGAATTGATCCCCCAGCTTGAGGTTGTCGATATTCTGATTAGCTCCACCGGTGCACCGGGTTATATTCTTCATAAAGATGATGTCAGGCAGGTGATGCGCAAGCGGAGAAATCGTCCACTGTTTCTCATTGATATTGCCGTGCCCCGGGATCTTGATCCGAAATTAAACGATCTGGAAAATGTCTATCTTTATGATGTGGATGACTTGAACAATGTCGTGGAGATGAACAAATCGGAACGTGAGCAGGAAGCGGACGTTGCTGAAAGAATAGTGAGCGAGGATTGCCTGAAATTTCTGCAATGGCTGGATAACATGGAACTCTCGCCAACCATCACGGCCTTGATGAAAAAAGCCGATGGAATTCGCAAGGCGGAATTGCAAAAAACCTTCAGCCATCTCGATTTGAGCAAAAAAGAGAAAAAATCCATTGATAAACTGACCGGTTCAATCATCAACAAGTTGCTGCATGATCCGATTCTGTTTTTGAAGGAAAATCATACTGCTAAACAAAAACAGCAGAAACTGGATCTGACTCGACAGATGTTTTCCCTGGATAAGGATCCCTCCAACTCCCATTGATTACGTGTACGCCTGTTTCCAGCTTTGCTTCTTGACATGCACTTTCTGATATGGTTAATATGTCAAATTCTTGTAACTTCCCACGGAAGACAGATTAAAGGCTCCGGTATGTGAGCCTGCGGGACGTTTTTAAGCGTCATGCCTGAGTCGTTACAGATTTTAAATTGACTATGTCACCTATTTAACGGGACACAAAGAGATGTCGGTATTCATGGTTTGATACCATGCGACACACCATTCCCTGTCTTTGCGTCCCCAACCGCCGGATTGGCAATTGGCAAATATTCGGCTTGATAATCAATTATTACAAAAAACTACCGAAATGTAAATTTTGGATAGTGAACCATATTTGGACGATCAGGTCTGCGAGCTATATTGATTCATATGCGAGTAGGCCTGATCGTTCAAAGATGGGGTACTAGCCGAATATTTACTGCAATTGAATTCATTGATGCCGGAATTAAACCGGTTTTGAAATTACAAGGAAGAGTATTATGAGTAAAAGAACTTTTCAGCCCAGCAACATTAAACGCAGCCGGACACACGGTTTCCGGACAAGAATGAAAACAAAAGCAGGCCGGGCAATTATTAATCGTCGCCGAGCCAGGGGAAGGAAACGTCTGTCCTGCTGATTTGGAGACAGGATTTTTGCTCAATCGGAACAAGGGACTTCCGGATAGAACGGATTTTTCCCTGGCTAAAAAATATTTTCTCAGGAAGACGAGCGAGTACCAGGTTGTTTATCAGCGTGGCAGGAGGTTGCGGGGCAAGTATTTCAGCTTGATTTATCTGCCGAATAACAGAGATGTGAACAGGCTGGGTATCAGTATCCACGGGGTGAAGAAAGCTGTTCAGCGAAACAGGATAAAAAGAGTTATCAGAGAATTTTTTCGCTTAAATCGTCATTTTATATCGCCCCAGGCCGACATTGTTTTTGCTGTCCGCAAGGAATTTTCGATTAACAGCCCGGACGAGATGGAGAGAACAGTCAAAAATCTTCTCGACAGGCAACGTAAACGTGAATCGGATCGAACTGCATGTTGATTCAAATCGGTTCATCATACGTGTCTCTCCCCGGATCTTTGATTATTCTCTTTTTGTAATTCTTGGGAGAGGAACAAATGAAGGGACGGCTGAAATGAAACGTTTTCTTCTTTTTCTTATCCGTATGTACCGACTGTTGATCTCGCCTCTTTTTCCGCCAAGCTGCAGGTTTACGCCCAGCTGTTCTCAATATGCCATGGATGCCATCCGTCTTCACGGTGTCATTCGCGGTCTTTATCTAGCCATACGCCGAATACTCCGTTGCCATCCTTTTCATCCCGGCGGTTTTGATCCTGTTGAGTAGTCCTCTTTTTTTCATTTCCCTGATCAGTTACAGAAAATTTATCCAAAAACGGCTGTTTCGGCAGCTTTGACCGAAAGGTATTGTCATGGATTCACAAAGAGTCATTATTGCTGTTGTTCTCTCTCTGGGTATTTTAGTGGTGTATCAATATTTCTTTATTGCACCCCAGCAGGCGGTTCCTGTGGCGACTGAAGTCGCACTGGAAACAGGCGTCCAGCAGCAGACACCCCCGGTGTTTACTACCCAGCCCGAGACGCCACTCAGGCCGGCTGTTGTTATTCAGCCCGGCCGTGAGGGCAGGGATATCCCTGTTGAAACAAATCTTTTTTCCGCCGTGATCTCCGAAACCGGCGGAGGGGTCAAGAGCTTCAAACTGAAAAAATATAGGGAAAAGCTGGATGCTGCTTCGGACATAAAGCAGCTCATTTTAACCCAGTCCCCCAATGAACTGCCGCTTTACTTCACCTGGGGGCTTGAAGATCCGGCCCGGACCGCCGTGCCTGTTTATAAGGCCGTGAAAAATGAAGTTAGAATCGACTCAGGGAAGGATGTGCTCCAGATGTCAACGGTACTGCCTTCCGGGGTTGAGATCGTCAGGACGTTCACTTTTCATGGAAATGACTATCTGATTCAGATGGAGGTCGATGTTGTCAACCGCACCGAGCATCAGGTTCAGGGCGCGCCCTCTCTTTCTTTGACCAATAAGAGGTTTTCCAACAGAAAGGAAGATCACTTTCTTTTTAACGGTCCTGCCCTGTTTGCAAATAATGAACTTGAAGAAATCAAGGTCGCTGATCTTGAAAAGAAGGGTCCCCAGTCGAGGACAGGTGAGTTGAGCTGGATTGCCTATGAGGGGACCTACTTCATGTGCGGCCTCCTTCCCGGGGAAGGAACACAAAGTTCCGTCAGTTTTTCCTCCCTTGGCGAGGATAAAATTTCCACCATGCTGACCAGTAATACAACGGTTCTGCAGCCCGGGGAACAAAAGCATTACTCCTATGGCGTTTATTTTGGCCCCAAAAAACTTGCAGAACTGCAAAAGGCCGGAAGTAATCTTGAAAAAATTGTCAACTTCGGCTGGTTTGATGTCATGGCCAAGCCGGTTCTCCGTTTGTTGATTTTCCTTAACGGTTATGTTCATAATTATGGTCTGGCTATTATCCTGGTGACGATTCTCATCAAGGCCGCTTTCTGGCCCATCGCCCAAAAGGGCATGAAATCGATGAAGACCATGCAGAAGCTGCAGCCCAAAATGGCCAAATTACGGGAAAAATATGCCAATGACAAGGAACAGCTCAACCGGGAGATGGTTCAGCTCTACAAGACGTACAAGGTGAATCCGGTTGGCGGTTGTCTGCCCATGTTGCTGCAGATTCCGGTGTTTTTTGCTCTCTACAAGGTGCTGCTCCAGACTATTGAACTTCGCCATGCTCCCTTCATGCTGTGGATTACCGATCTTTCCGCTCCTGATCGGCTGCCCATCGGTATTGATATTCCATATCTTGGCGGGATTCCCGTTCTTACTTTGCTGATGGGTGGTTCTATGTTTCTCCAGCAAAAGATGACTCCCACCACCGGTGATCCGACTCAGGCCAAGATCATGATGTTTCTGCCTATTGTTTTTACCTTTATGTTTATTAATTTCGCTTCCGGACTCGTCCTGTACTGGTTTATGAATAATCTTCTGTCCATTGCCCAGCAGTATGCTATTAATCGTCAGGTTGATTAGTCAATTAAAGTGCAGGTAACTTTCAGGAGTACTCCTAGGCAGTTCGCCACGGAGTTAAGAGAGTTTATAGCCCACCTGAATAGTCATAAGTACGGGAGAGAAAGAAACGATGTCGGAAAGAACAGAATATAAGGGTACGAATATTGAGGACGCCATCACCAAAGCCTGTTCGGAGATAGGTGTTTCCAGGGAAGAACTTAATATTGAGGTGGTCTCGGCGGGTTCGGCAGGAATTTTCGGTTTTTGTAAAAAAAAGGCTGTGATTTTTGCTTCCAGACGTTCTGGGGAATTTGGAGAGGAATCCGTTGCCGCCGTCCCTGCCTCGCCGAAACAGGTTGAGGAAGAGGCGTCTGTCGAAACTGAAGTGGCTCCGGTTGCGGAGGTTGCTGTCCGGGAAGAAAGTGAAGAAGAATCGGGTCACATTGAAGAGCAGGACCGGGACAGTGTCCTGGTTGCCGAGTCTCCAGCTGTCGAAGATGTTGGCGGGAAAGAGGCGTCCCCGAAAAAGCCTGTTGAAGAGGAGCCAATCCCTTCCCCGCAGATTGTTGATGAGGTGCGTGTTACTCTGAACCGGTTTTTTGAACTGATGGATTTTTCCGCAGAATTTGAAATGACTCCGGAACCGGGCCGCATCAACGTGGAAATATCCGGGGAGGATATGGAAAATATTATTGGCCATGAAGGGCAAACCCTGAATGGACTGCAATATCTTCTTCGCAAGATGATCGGCAAGAAATTTACGGAAAAGTTCATTCTTTCCCTCGATGCTGGAGATTTCCGTAAAATAAGAAAAGAAGAACTGGAGTCCAGAGCCCTCAAATTGGCTATAGAGGTGAGAAAGAACGGGAAGAATAGGACAATTCCACCTCTGAATCCGGCCGAAAGGCGTATTGTTCACATGATTCTCCAGAAGGACAAGACGATCCGCAGCCGCAGTATTGGCGACGGGCTGTACAAAAAAGTCCTGATTTATCTTCCCGGTAAGGGAAGAAAAAGGCCGCCGAAGAAAAAAGGCTCGAGACGGAAGAAATAGACAGTTAATCCGTCCGGTTCCCCCGGTACCAGTTGACGGTTTTCTGAATACCTGTTTCGGCCGAACAGGGGGGAGTCCATTCGAGGATTTTTTGGCAGCGGGAGGTGTTCACGGTTAGGGAGTCGGTCAGGCGGTTGAGCGCTTCGGATGTCAGTGGAAATGTCCCGTTGATTTTTCGGATGACGTCGCCGAAATGACCAAGCAGTTTTAACAAAGGAAGAGGAATTTGGATAAGATGCGCTTTCCGCTCCAGCCCCTTGGCGATGAGTTCAACGAGTTCAGCGCTGGAAAGATCATCATTGTCGCTGATCATTAATGCTGAATTGATTGGCGTGGGATGGATAATGGCTTTGCAGAACGCATCGGTGAGGTTGCCCACATAGAGCAGACTGCGTTTGTTGTTGATTCCCCTGAAAGGCAGCGGGATGCCCCTGTCAACCAGTTGGATGAGTCGGAGAAAATTGGCCCGCACCTCCGGGCCGTAAATCAGGGGTAGCCGGAAGGAAACCCCGTCCATTCCCGTCCGCCTTGAAATTTCAGCTAATATTTGTTCGGCAGCCAGTTTGCTTTTTCCGTATGCATCCCTTGGATAGGGAATGGAGTGCTCGTTCAGCGATTTGCCGGCTGGACTGGCCTCGGCAACTGCCTTGACCGAACTGGCAAAGATGAAGCGTGATACACCGGCGCGGGCCGCCGCGCGGGCCAGCTGTTGGGTGGCTTCGGTGTTGATTCTCTGGTAATCATCCACCTCGACCGAATTTTTCATGTCGTGTACTCTGGCGGCAAGATGGATGACGCAGCTCACTCCTGAAAGTATTTCTCTCCACTCTGTTTTTGAATCGATTTTTACGACCACCTGTTCAACGCCTGGGATCAGGCCGTCTGTGCGCCGGACTGCACCCCGGACAGACCAGCCCTGGTCAAGCAGGGCTTTGCAGAGATGCCTGCCGACAAAACCGTTGGCACCGGTAACCAGAATGAGCGGTTTTGTTTCAGCCATTGTTGTGACAACAGGGGGCGTTGGATATAGGGACGAGGTGGTCCCATGAGTGGATTTCCCGTTGCAGCAGAGAGGTGGAGTAGCGTTTAAGGAGTTCCATGGCTTCTGTCCGGGAGCGGGGTGAAAACCGCAGTCGACCTATTTTGTCCAGGGGGAGATCCAGAGCGAGTTGCAGAAGTTTGACCGTGCTGATGGCCAGAGGAAGTGTTTTCGTCTTTTCCCTGTTGCAGCGGCGGCAGACAAAACCGTTACGGCTTGCCAGAAAAAAGAAGGGGGCAGCGCCCGGATCAATCCTGCCGCAACGCACACAGCCTTTCAACATGGGTTGGTATCCTGCAAGGGCGAGCATCCTGGTCTGGAATAAAATAATGGTTTGATCAACCTCTTTTCCTTTGTTGAGCTGCGCCAGACTCCAGACCAGCAGCTTAAAGACCTCTGGGTCTCCGTCATTTTCTCTGGAACTGTGCAGCATGAGCTCGCCGATCAGGGTGGCGGCGGTATAGCGCCTGTAATTGGACCGGATAACGGGGTAGGCGTTGACGAGTTCTGCCTGGTCAATGCGAACCAGGGACGAATGGGAGTTTCCGGCGAAGCGGATTTGCAGCTGTGAAAAGAGTTCCAGTTTGTTGACAAAGCGTTTTTTGCTGCGTTTGGCGCCTTTGGCAATGCCGGTCAGTCTGCCGAGTTCCGGGCAGTAGAAGGTGACGATTTTGTCAGACTCGCCATGATCCAGAACGCGAATCACTACGGCTTGGCTATTCTGCTCTTTCATTTTGAAATCGTCATTTTCCCTCGGATCCCCCGGTCACCTTTTCAGTTGTCCCCAATTTATAGAAGTTCTTCAATAAAAGCCTCATCCCTGAGCTGTTTGACCCACTTGTCAAAATTTTCCCGTAGTTCCTCTTCATAAAGAAGGGTGCGGATTTCTTCCTTGACGGTTTCGAAAGGAGCCTGCTGGATAATATTTCCCTCTTTGGAGGACAGAATTTTAAAGAACTGGAAAGCGGCAGGGGTTTCAATGATTGCAGAGATCTGGCCTGGATATAATCCTTGAATGGCATTGCGCATATAGGAGGCTAGCTCCTCTTCCTTGAAAACGCCGATGTCGCCACCGTCAGTAGCCGAGGGGAGATCCGAGTAGGCCTTGGCGATTTCTTTGAAATTTTCTCCTTCGGAAATCATGGCATGGAGTTGTTCAGCTCTTTTCCTGGCGTCAAGGCTGGTTTCGGAACGGCCGTCAGACCCCCAGGTGCAGCCGATTTGCAGAAGATGGTAGCCGTCACTGCTTTCCTGCTGGCCGAAAGATTCATCGTAATAGCGGCGGACCTTTTCGTCGGTGATCACTATCTTGGAACGTATTTCATAATTGATCAGTTTGGACTGCAGCATCTGATTTTTCATCTTGTCTCGATACTGTTCTTCAGTCATTCCCATGGCCTGCAACTGTTTCAGAAATTGTTCCTTGCTGATCTGGTTTTGTTCAAGGATACGGCTAATGGTCGCATCCAGATCTTCATTACTCACCGATAACCCGGAAACCTTTGCCTTCTGGGCGATGAGCATCCTGTCAATCAGAGCGGAGAGGATATTTTTTTTGGCCTGGCGGATGGAGCTGCGGATCTGGTCGGAAGGTGCATTTTCCCTGATCTTTTCAAAGGTTCCCTCCCCTTCTTCATTAAGCTCCGTCAGGGTGATGACATCGTCGTTTACCTTGGCGACAATCCGGTCCACCAGCTCGGCCCGGCAGTCAAAAGGCAAGAAAATAGTCAAAAAAAGAATGAAAAATAGATATTTCAGCATGTAATTGTAATTCCTTCGGAGTTGCGTGTTACCTGCTTGCCCTTCCCTCTGCCCCTTTGTCCCTTGAGGCCTTTGCCCCTCGAACACTTTATCTATCATTCCGCTCAAGCACACGCAAGATATTTTTCACGGCCGCAAAAACCTCGGGCGGAGATTTCATCTCTTCCCTGATGACCATTCTGCTGTCCGGCGTAAATTTGATCCGGTTTTTTGACTTGTTTACCAGACCGAGAATTGTTTCCGGCTTCACCGCAGTCTGGTGATGGAAGGACAGAACAAGGGTATCTTTTCCCTGTTCAAGTTTTTTTATTTTAAGTTGTTTCATCTCGATTTTAATGAGGAGAATTGTCAGAAGATTTAATGTTTCAACGGGCAGAGAACCGTAGCGATCCCTGAGTTCATCCTCCATGTCATCGAGTTCTGCAGCCGAATTCAGGCTGGTTAGTTTCCGGTAGGTGATATAACGCTGATCCGTATTCCGGATAAAGTTTTCCGGGATATAGGCAGAGATATTGAGATTGATTTCCGGTTCAACCTCTTCCTCGCCATTTTCGTCTCCGCTTTCAGCCCTTCTTTTCAGGTCTTCCACCGTACGCTGCAGAAGGTCAAGATAAAGATCATAGCCCACCGCCGCAATGTTGCCGCTTTGGGATGCCCCCAGGATGTTACCGCCACCACGGATCTGCAGGTCGCTCATGGCAAGCTTAAAGCCGCCGCCCAGTTCGTTGTAATCCATCAGGGCCCGTAGTCGTTGCCTGGCATCCTTGGAAAGACCGTCCAGGGAGGGGACAAGAAGATAGGCATAGGCCTGTTCACTGCTTCTTCCCACCCGGCCCCGCAGTTGATAGATTGCCGCCAGGCCGAAGCGGTCGGCCCGGGTTATGACGATGGTGTTGGCGTTGGGGATGTCGAGTCCTGATTCAATAATGGTGGTGCAGACCAGAACGTCAATCTCCCGTTTGACAAAACGAACCATGATCTCTTCAAGGTTTTTAGCCGGCATCTGGCCGTGGCCCACACTGATTCTGGCTTCGGGCACCAGTTCCTGCACCTTACGGGCCATTTCATGGATGGATTGCACCCGGTTGTGGACAAGAAAAACCTGTCCGCCTCGCTGCAGTTCCCTGACGATGGCCTCTTTGATCACCAGATCATCGTGGCGGGCAACAAAGGTTTTGACCGTCCTGCGGTGGCGGGGCGGCGAGCTGATAACGGAAAGATCGCGGACTCCAAGCAAGGAAAGTTGCAGGGTGCGGGGAATCGGCGTGGCGGTCAGGGTGAGCACATCGACATTATGACGAAGTTTTTTTAATTTTTCTTTGTGAGTAACGCCGAAACGGTGTTCTTCGTCGATGATGAGAAGACCGAGATTCTTGAAGCTGACATCCTTGGAGAGCAGCCGATGGGTGCCGATGACCAGATCCACCCGGCCTGCTGCCAGATCCCGAATGATTTTTTTCTGTTCCGCAGTTGAACGGAAACGGTTTAAGCTTTCAACCCGGACCGGAAAGCCGGAGAATCTTTCCCGGAAGGATTCCGCATGCTGTTCGGCCAGAACCGTGGTGGGCACAAGGATTGCGACCTGGTGGCTGTCGCTGATCACCTTAAATGCGGCACGGACGGCGACCTCTGTTTTTCCATACCCCACATCTCCACAGATCAACCGGTCCATGGTTCGTTGTGAGGTGAGATCTTCGGTCACATCGTTGATGGCCTTCAGCTGGCCATGGGTCTCGTCAAAGGGAAATGATTCTTCCAGATCATGGTACAGTTCATCCGGTCCGGAAAAAGATGTACCGGTTGCCAGCTGCCTGCGGGCATAAAGATCAAGGAGGTCCTGGGCCACTTTCCAGACTGCTTCTTTAACCTTTTTCTTGGCCTTGGGCCATGATTTGCCGCCCAGGGTGTCGATTTTCGGCTGGCGGTCGGATATGCCTTTATATTTACTGACAGCGCCAAGTCGGTCAACCGGCACATAGAGTTTGTCACCGCCCTTGTAGCTGATTTGGAGAAAATCATTGGTAATGCCATGGAGTTCCATGGTGATCATGCGGTCATAAGCACCAAGGCCGTGGTCGTCATGAACGACAATATCTCCTTCATGCAGTTCCTCAAAGCAGACAGGCGTTTCCCGGGAATCTCCTTGCTGCTTTTTTTTAGGACCAATACGTTTTTTGCCGAAGAGTTCATTTTCGGAAAGGAGATGAAGAGCTTCCTCCTCCAGGTCAAAACCGTAACTCAAGGGATTGGTATAAAAGACCGGTTCCCCGATCGTGGGTGGAGCGGCAAGAAACGGTTTTTCCTCAATTCTGCCATGGATCTGGTGGCGGGTCAGAAGATCGACGAGAAGACGGGCCCGGCGCAACGAACGGCAGCCGACGCCAACGGGTTCATGTTTTTCCTGCCAGGAGATGATGCGTTGTGCAAGTGGCGCCAGCGCCCCCTGGTTTTTTCGCTTGAGATCCAGTTCCTGTTTGATCAGGGTGTGATTCCCGGTCTGGAGCTGAAAGGTGGTTTCGGGGTCATCTTCCATTGCGGCAAAATCAGACAGGTTAACCTGGGTCTGCCTGCTCAGGTTGTGGGTCAATTCCGATTCCGGCAGGAAAAGAGTCTCCGGAGGCAGAGCAGGCGTGTCTTTTGCTCGGGCCTCTTCATAGTTTGCCTTGATTCGTTCCCTGACGATACGTTGCGAGCGCGTTATCTCATCGGGATTGACAGAAAGAATGATCGTGTTTTTCGGCAGTGAAGCAAAGGGAGAAGAAAGTTCCTTGTAAAAGAGGGGCAGGAAGAATTCAATGCCCGGAAAGCGGCGGCCTGTTTTAATCTTTTCAAGAATGCGCCGGGTCTCATCGTGCCGCCAGCTCCATTTTTCCTCCATTTTTTTAAAAGTAGCGCCGAGTTTATCCAGGTCGGCGTTGTCGGAAGGAAAAAGAATTTCGCTCACCGGCAGAAAAACAGCCTCTTCCAGTTCCCCTCTTGAACGTTGAGTTATCGGATCAAAATATCTGATGGATTCCACTGTGTCGCCGAAAAAGTCCAGACGAACGGGCAGTTCTAAAGGGTCTTTTGAACCGGCATGATCAAATGGTGGGGGAAAAATATCAATGATGCCTCCCCTTACCGTGAATTCGCCGGGGGACTGGACCAGGGAGACAGACTCATAGCCTGCGGTCGTCAGGTTGTTGATCAGCTCATCCCGATCGCATTCTTCGTTGACGATGACAAGTTCCGCTAAATTTGCGAGCTGATCAAGGGGCAGGGTGCGGCGCAGCATGGCTTCGGCCGAGGCCACCATGATGAATTGGCCACGACCGGTCAGAATACGGTAAAGCGCCCCCAGTCTGGTGGTGATTGTAGCACTGTCGGGTGACAGGGGTGTGTAGGGCGGTATTTCGTAACCGGGATAGCCGATGATTGGCAGGTCAATGAAAAAGCTCAGATCCTGTTCGAGGACTGCAACCTGGGCTTCGCTGGGAACAATGCAGAGCAGCGGTTGTTTGAGCGAGGAGGCAATGCGGGCGGCAAGATATGCGGCAGAGCCGCCGCGCAGGCCGGTAATATTGATTTGTCCGGCCCTTTTTTTCAGGGCACGAAGAACTTCAAGCATGATGAGCAAGGGGCAAGGGAGTAAAGGAATGTAAAGAAGACAGACTACTCATTTTTATCCCTAAAACTGTCCGCCGATACTGAAATCCCACAAACTTTGATCTTCGTCATCTTCCGGATCAAGATTGTAGCCCCATTCAAGGCGCAGCGGGCCCATGGGGGAAAGCCAGCGGAAGCCAAAGCCCACACTCTGACGGATATTGGAGTCGTCTTCAACAGACTCTCCGGGGCCAAGGGCAATATCTCCGGCCTCGAAAACATCGCCCATATCATAGAAGACAACCCCTTTCAGGCCTGCTTCTTTGAATAGCGGAAAAATATACTCCAGGTTGGAGTACCACATATGTGTCCCGCCGATTCTTTCAGAGTAGCCGTCCCAGCGGATGACTTCAGGGCTGATGTCCCCTGCTTCAAAACCACGCATGTTGGAGAGGCCGCCCAGGTAGAATTTTTCATAAACCGGCAGTTTACCACTCGAGTTTTCTTCTACATAGCCTGCCGCGAGTTTAGCGTGGAAGGTGGTGTCCCAACGGAATGGAAAATACCAGCTTGTCGAGCCTTCGATCTTGGTGAAGGCACTGTCACCCCCCATGACGCCGCCGGCGTATTTGACCGAGACCGCATTGACTGAGCCTCTTGAGGTGTCATAGATGCGATCCCTGGTGTCACGGGACAGGCCAAGGCTGATAAAACTTGTGACATGAATGTCTTTTGATTCCTGGATAGTCCGAGATGCCCAGGGACTGACATCGGTCAAATTGGAATCATCATAGCCGTAACTGCCGAAAATTCTACATCTTGTCCAGATGGGATGGGAAAGGCGAATGGTAAAGCCTTTGGCATCCTTGGTGTAATCGTCATATTCACTTTCCCAGCTGTAAAGATCAACACCAAAGGACAGGTTGGTGTCATTGAGATGCGGTTCCGTGAATCCTAAGTTAAAGCGGGTGTTGGAGCTGCTCAGGTTGGCCTGCAGAGAAAGGCGCTGGCCCCGGCCGAGAAAGTTGTCCTGACTGATCTCTCCCATGAGCATCACATTGTCCACCGAGCTGTATCCGGCCCCGATGCTGAAGGAGCCCGTGGGCTTTTCCTTGAGCTCAACAACAATATCCATCAGGCTTTCGTCCTCGGTGGGTTCCGGGGTGATGTTAACATCTTCAAAAAACTCAAGACGCCTGACCCTGCTGTTGCTGGCTTTTAAAGCATTGGCATTGAAAATATCCGTTTCCTGCAGAACGATTTCTCGGCGGATAACCTTGTCGCGCGTCCTGGTGTTGCCCTTAATCATAATTCTGTTGACATAGACAAGCGAGCCTTTAGCAGCCGAAAGCGTGATGTCAACACGTTTAAATTTGTCGTTTTTTGAGATTGCAGGCTCGGCCTCGGCATAGGCATAGCCTTTGGATGCGTAATAATCAGTCAATCTCAGAATGTCTTCACGGAGTAGTTTGCGGCTGAAATATTTTTCCTCGCCGATCCGGCATATTTTGAGAAGATGATCTTCACTTTCAATCAGATCGCCAACAATATTGATGGTTCCTGTTTTATAACGCTGGCCTTCCTCAACATTGAAGGTCACATAAAGCCACTCGCCGCTTTTTTCAACCTCGGGCTTACCGACTTTAACATCGATAAAACCTTTGTTTTGGTAAAAAGAGCCGATTCTGGAAGCATCCTGGTTGAGCATATCCCTTTTTAAAACACCTGACTCGGTAAACCAGGACAACATCCCCTTGGTGGATGTTGCAAGAATTTCTTCGATTTCCTTGTCTGAGAAAGCGGTGTTGCCCTGGATCATGATTTGTTTGACATACGCCTTTTCCCCTTCCTGGATATCAATGCTGATATTGACCCGTCCCTCAGAAGGATAGCTCAGTTTTATGTTGACGACGGTGTCAAAATATCCTTTTTCCTTGTACAGTTTTTTGATGTTGTCCGAGGCTTCACTGACTTTAAGGGGATTGATAATCGCGTTAGGAAAGATAGCGATCACTTCCTTGATTTCATTTTCTTTGATTTTCTTTTCACCAGTGATGGTCACGGTACCGATCACCTCTTTTTCCGATACCGTGAAGATGACGCGTTTGCCCCTGTCGGTGTCCTCCGCCTCAATGCGGACATCATCAAAATAGCCCATTTTGAAGACTTCTTTCAGGTCAGCACGAAGCTGCACCGGATTGTAGATGTCTCCGGGACGATTATTGATGTGGTGAAGGATAGCGCCGGAATCAATTCTCCGGTTGCCCCTGATGTCGATTTCACCAATCAAAAATTGTCGGTTTGCAAATTTCATGGTATCACGGATTAAAAATTGTAAGCCGTTTTGCAGATCTGCCAGGGATTTTACCTGGGCAAAAAGGTATTGCGGTGATGAGGGCGCCAGCAGATCATAAACCACCAGATCAATACTGATTGTTTCGCCAAAGCTGTTCACAGTACCGGTCGCCACGTAGTCAAGTTCTGATGGCAGACCGGCGTTTTGTATTTCATTAAAACCCGGAGGCCAGCTCTCTTGAGAGTTGAATTGTGCCGCAGCTTTTTCCCTGTCCAGTAAACGTATTCCTTTAGTAGCCAGGACCTCCCGCAGGTTTTGATCCACGGTGTCGGTCAGGTCGGCAGTTGATCCGGGAGCGTTGATCTGCAAGGGAAGAAACAGGATCTGTGAGGTTTCCAGGGTATTGTTATCCTGTGCCTGTGCAAACATGTTAAGGAGAGGGAAAAAAAGAAATATAATAAGGAGAACAAGAAAGGATGATGGAAATTTTTTTCTTTTTTGTTGTATGTGGAATTTGTTAGCGGCGGACATGGCGTGTTGTTTTTTATATTTTTCTCATAATTTCAATGGATTATGGTGACGTCTCCCGTCATTCCCGTCATAGGTAAACTTATTTAAGATAGACAAAAAAAGAATAAAAGTCATGGGAAACTTTTGTTGTTTTGCTATTCCTGGCTAAGGTGGCCGTCAGCCAGAGTGAGACAGCTGTCCATCCGGCCGGCAAGTTCGTGGTTATGCGTCACCATGATGATAGAGAGGTTGAAGTCCTCGTTCATGGCCTGAATCAGTTCAAAGACCTTGTTTCCTGTTTTTGGATCCAGATTGCCCGTAGGTTCATCGGCCAGGAGCAGGGCCGGTTTCATGATAACAGCCCGGGCCAGGGCCACCCGCTGCTGTTCCCCTCCTGAGAGCTCACCTACCTTATGTGTAATTCGTTCGGCCAGCCCGACTTTATTCAGCAGTTCATGTCCCCTTTCAGTCAGTTCCTCTTTGTTTCGGCCGGCGATAAGGCCCGGCATGATTGTATTTTCAAAGGCTGTAAATTCCGGCAGCAGATGGTGAAACTGAAAAACAAAGCCGATCGTCTGATTACGAAAACGGCAAAGTCCCCGGTCGTCGCGTAGCAGCACATTCTCGCCCTGGTAATATATTTCACCCTGATCCGGAGGGTCCAGGGTGCCGAGAACATGGAGCAGGGTTGTTTTGCCCGTGCCCGAGGTTCCGACAATGGCCACCATCTTCCCCGGTTTTATCTCCAGATCAATCCCTTTCAGCACCTCAAGCCTGCTGGAACCGTCAAAAAAGTTTTTGACAATGCCTCTGGCATGAAAGCCTTGCCCGACTGCGGCAGTTAATGTCTGGTCATCTTGCATTTTTTTAATAATAAATTGACAACTGAGAATATAAAATTTTAATTTTTTTGACCCTTTGACCCTTTGACCCTTTGACCCTTTGACCCTTTGACCCTTTGATCTAATACCGCAAGGCCTCAGCCGGCTGTGTCCGGGCTGCCTGCCAAGACGGATACAGGGTGGCGAGAAAGGTGATCATAACGGCGGACACGGCGACAAATGTAACATCCAGGGGTAGGATTTTTATCGGCAGGGTGGACATGGGGTACACATCGCTGGGTAGTTTAATGAACTGATATCGGCTGAGGAGCTTGCAGAGCGTAAGCCCTCCTCCCACGCCCAGGACTGTGCCGCTTATGCCGATAACGAGTCCTTCGTAAATAAAGATACGCATGATTGAAGCCGATGTGGCGCCCATGGATTTCAATATAGCGATGTCCTTTGCCTTTTCCATCACCACCATGATCAGGGTACTGATAATATTGAAGGCGGCCACCAGAACGATGAGAGCCATGGCGATGAACATGCCGATTTTTTCCAGTTTAAGGGCGGAGAACAGGTTCTGGTTCATCATCATCCAGTCCTTGATAATGTAGCCTGGTCCCAGTGTTTTACCCAGGGATTCACCGATGGTCGCCGCCTCATAGATATCATTGATTTTTACTTCAAGGCCATGCACCTCTTCAGCGATACCGAGAAAATTTCGCGCTGTATCAAGGGAAATATAGGCCAGGGATGAGTCATATTCGTACATCCCTGTATCAAATATACCAGCCACCCTGCAGGTCAGAATTCTGGGGATGACACCCATTGGTGTAAGAGGGCCGGATGAGGAGAGCAGCCGGATTTTATCATGGAGAGTGACCCTGAGCTGGTTGGCCAGATGTTTGCCGATGATGATTCCGGGTCGCTGGTATTTTATCTCCGGATTCGGCTTAAGGTCGGCCAGGCTGCCACTCTTCAGATGATCCGGCAGACTGAGAACCGAGGCGGCGGAATCAGGATCGATGCCGCGGACAACAACGCCCGTGTTTGCCGAGCCACTGGTGATCATGGTCTGGATATACAGATATGGCGTGACGGCGATAACTCCCTGCTGTTTCTGGATAGGGGGGATGAGATGCTGGTAATGACTTATGGAGCCGGAAATTCTCTGGACGATAATATGGGAGTTGACTCCCAGGATTTTGTTGCGCAGTTCAGTGGTGAACCCTGTCATGACAGCCAGGACCACGATCAGGGCCATGACACCAACGGCAACACCGGCAACGGAGATCAACGTGATCAGCGAAATAAAGCCCTGTTTGCGCCTGGCCTTGAGGTAGCGGGAGCAGATAAATGACTCAAAACCCATGATAAACTCCCGTTCTGCTGGTTGAAAAACAAAAAAACACGGAGGTTATTTTGCTTCCGGCCGCAGATGAGGGAAGAAAATGACATCGCGGATGGAAGGGGCGTCGGTGAGCAGCATGACCAGGCGGTCAATGCCGATTCCTTCTCCGGCAGCCGAAGGCATGCCATACTCAAGAGCGCGGAGAAAATCTTCATCCAGGACAGGAAAGATTTCCTCATCCTCGCCCCGTTCGGCAATCTGTTTTTCCAGCCTCTTGCGCTGATCCACCGGATCGTTTAGTTCACTGAATGCGTTGGCAATCTCCCGGCCGGTGATAAAGAGTTCAAAGCGGTCCGTCACCTCGGGATTATCGTCATTACGGCGGGCAAGGGGAGAGATTTCAGTGGGGTAGGCCGTAATAAACGTGGGATCAATGAGTTTTTCCTCCACCAGCAGTTCGAAAAGTTCACTCTTCGCCTTGCCCGGTCCGGCCAGAGGCTCGAGCTCAATGTCTTTGTCCCTGGCCAGTTGCATGACCTTGTCGGGATCGTTGAGGGTATCCTGGTCAAGGCCGCCCACTTCCACCAGGGCCTCATCCATGGTGTACCGTTTCCATGGCGGAGAGAGATCTACTTCCTGTTCCTGGTAAGTGACGAGCATGGAACCGGTCACTTCGGCGGCAATCCAGGAGACCATTTCTTCGGTCAGGTCCATGAGATCTTTATAGGTGGCAAAGGCCTGGTAAAACTCAAGCATGGTGAACTCGGGATTATGGCGGGTGGAAAGCCCTTCATTCCTGAAGTTCCGGTTCACCTCAAAGACTTTTTCAAAGCCGCCCACCAGCAGACGTTTGAGATAGAGTTCCGGGGCAATGCGCAGGTACAGGGTCATGTCCAGGGCATTATGGTGGGTCTGGAAAGGCTTGGCCGTGGCGCCGCCGGCAATGTGGTGCATCATCGGTGTTTCCACTTCCATGTAACCGCGGTTGGTCAGAAAATGTCGAACAAGGCGGATAATTTCCACCCGTTTTCTAAAGGTCTCCCTGACCTCGGGATTGACGATCAGGTCAACATAACGTTGCCGATATCTGATTTCAACATCCGTGAGACCGTGAAATTTTTCCGGCAGGGGCCTGAGGGACTTGGTGATGTGTTTGAAAGACGCGGCCTGGATGGTCACCTCACCTGTCTTGGTGCGGAACAGGGAGCCGGTAAAGCCGGCAATGTCACCGATATCGAGTTTTTTGAAAATTTGATAGTTTTCCACACCCACCGTATCCCGCTTGACATAGATCTGCATGCGTCCAGTCTCATCCTGGAGATGGAGAAAGGCCGCCTTGCCGAATTTTCTCAGAGCGACGATCCGGCCGGCAATGGACATGGTACCGCCTTCAAGGGAAGAATCCGGGTTGTCCGGGTTTTCGGGCAGGATGTCCTTAATGTGGTGGGTTGGCTTGAAATCATTGGCATAGAGGGGAACGCCAAGATCCGCAAGTGCGTCCGCTTTTTGTCGCCGCTGTCGTAATATTTGGTTTTTTTCACTCATTTTATTTTAAATATTTTTTTCGCAGAATTTTTGAAACTTCCCGGGTCAGCATCAGAACCCGTCTTGCCATTTCCGGAGATAGTGAGCCGGTACCACAGCTTGGCGTGATCAGACTTTGTTTTAAAATCGTGCCGATATCCCATCTGGAATTACTCAGCATCCCGGCCTGTTTTTCCCAGAGTGCTACCAGGCTTTCCGGACTTTCATTTTTGATGTGCTCTGCTTCCGAAGTGGGAACAATACCCCAGGCAATGATGGCGCCTCGGTCAAGGAAATTATGAAGTTCGTCCTTGCAGGTAATGATTCGGTCAAAATAGCCGTAAGCGTCAAAGTTAATGATGTCAAAGTCAAGAGAAAGGAGCAGAGGCCAGTCCGTGTTGGCGCAGACGTGGATTCCGGCCAGTCCTCCGGCCTGATGAATCGCCTCGATCATTTCCGTCTGATCCTGGCCGATATCATCCCTTGAGACCGTAACAAAAGAAGAAGAACCCAGCCCTGCCAAAGCCGGTTCGTCGATAAAGAGAATCACCGGCAGGCCCTGTTTTCTAAGAAAGGAAACCTGCCAGGCCGCTTTCATGGCAAGTCCTTTGACCACCATTTCCCGGATTGTCGGATCGTAATATCCGGCTCGGTCGTCCTGGTCGTGAAGGCCGGTGAGAAGAGTAAATGGGCCGGTGATCTGCCCTTTGACCGCCACTGTTTCCGGGCGGCTCTCCATTGTTTTTTTGAGAAGATAAAGGCCGGCGGCTCTCTCTCGGCTGACCGCGAACCGGGAAGACAGGAGTTGATCCGGATCTTCATTTACGGCCAGGTATTCTTCAAAAAAAGCAAGAATATCCTCGCTGAACCGGTCGTCAGATGTATTAAAAAAGGTTCGGTCTTCCTCTTCAATGATGCCGGGAAAACCTTCGATAAACTGTTGCAGCATTCCCTCGGCCCGGATACACGGCAATTGAGGCCAGAGCGGGATATCCGGCGTATATTCCGTGATCCATTCCATAGCTTTTGCGTGATCGGTTAAAGGGATAGAGCCGATCAGGGTGGCCATGCCGTTGGGGCTGAATGTTTTCCGGGCCGGTTCGTTGTGATTTGGGTCGGTCATGTGGGTTGAGGAAATTGTAAAATTTTTTCTCGCGGGGCCTGCGGGAAGACGGAGGCTTCTTTATTTTTTTGCTAATCGTGATCGTGAGAGTTGTTCATGAAAGATCTCAAGATAAGCAACATCATTAGCTAGCAGGGATAAAGGTTGATGTCAATACTTGTTTTCAATCACGCTGTTTTATTGTATATTATATGATTCTGTTGGTTTTTGGAAACAGGATGATTACTGTCTCAATGAATTTGGAACGGCTCAGCTGATAAGGTTCAGATAGAGTTCATGTTTTCCGAATCTTGAAGTTGAATAATAACGAAAATTACAGTTGCCGGCCCGGCCGGTTAAGGAGGAAAAATGGGAGGATATCTTTTTACATCGGAATCCGTATCCGAAGGTCATCCCGATAAGGTTGCAGACCAGGTATCGGACGCGATTCTGGATTCAATTTTGACCCACGATAAAACGGCGCGGGTGGCCTGCGAGACCATGGTGACAACAGGCATGGTCATCATTGCCGGAGAAATCACCACCAACGCCTGGGTGGATATGCCCCAGATCGTTCGAAATACAGTCGAGGAGATCGGTTATAATTCGTCGGATATGGGCTTTGACTCCCAGTCCTGCGCCGTGCTCACCAGCATTGACAAGCAGTCGGTTGATATTGCCCAGGGTGTGAACGAAGGAGCCGGGGTTGATCTTAATCAGGGTGCCGGGGACCAGGGGTTGATGTTTGGCTATGCCTGTACCGAGACCAGGGTTTTGATGCCCATGCCCATCACCTATGCCCACCGCCTTATGAAGAGGCAGGCCGAGGTGCGTAAGGCTGGTCGGTTGCCCTGGCTGCGGCCGGACGCCAAGAGCCAGGTCACCATTGAGTATGACGGCAGCACGCCGAAACGGGTTGAGGCCCTGGTGATTTCCACCCAGCATGATCCTACGGTGGATTATGAGGATTTGAAGGAAGGGGTGATGGAAGAGATCATCAAGCCGGTTATTCCTGAAATAATGATGGACAAGGACACTAAGATTTTCATCAATCCCACCGGTCGTTTCGTCATTGGCGGCCCGGTTGGTGATTGCGGCGTTACCGGCCGCAAGATTATCGTCGATACCTATGGCGGCCGGGGCTCCCATGGCGGCGGCGCTTTTTCCGGCAAGGATCCTTCCAAGGTGGATCGTTCTTCATCCTATATGGGCCGCTATGTGGCGAAAAATATCGTGGCAGCCGGTATTGCCTCCGAGGTGGAGGTGCAGATTGCCTATGCCATCGGTATTTCCAAACCGGTTTCCATAAATGTCAATACCTTCGGCACCGGCAAGATCAGCAATGAGCAGCTTAGATTACTGATTGATGAACATTTTGACCTGCGGCCCAAGGCCATTATTGAGCATCTTGATCTCCTGCGGCCAATTTACCGGAATACTGCGGCCTATGGCCATTTTGGCCGGGAGCGGGCCGAGTTCAGCTGGGAGAAAACAGATAAGGCCGACATCCTGCGTGATGCGGCGGGTATTAAATAGTTCTTGAACGGAAAGTCCCAATCCTAATGATAACACGGGTTGTGGGCTCTTCTTTGTGGCTAAGATTTATTAAAAAGCCGTTAGTGTTTAGCTTTTAGCCATTAACAGCTAATCGCTAAAATTTTCATTATAGAATCGGATTTTAACATCTTGAATAAAGGTTGTTTTTGACTTTTTACGAGATCATCTTGGATTGAGCGTTTCTAATTTTGGAAAGTTATTTTTTTAAAATCAGAAACGCTCAATTTGGGTTAAGCAGTTCAGTTTTAAAATAAACTGAATCAATATTATTGCAAGAATTCTTATAACGAGAAAATAGGGAATCAAGATGAGCGATGTAATTAAAAACGGCGACTTCAAAGTCGCTGATCTGTCACTGGCCGAATGGGGCCGGAAGGAAATTCAAATTGCCGAGACTGAAATGCCCGGCCTGATGTCGGTGCGGGAGCAGTATCGCGGCCAGAAGCCATTGAAAGGGGCCAAGATCGGCGGCTGTCTGCACATGACCATTCAGACGGCCGTCCTCATGGAGACCCTGGTTGATCTCGGGGCCGAGGTGCGTTGGTCATCCTGTAATATTTTCTCCACCCAGGATCATGCCGCTGCGGCCATGGCCGAAGCCGGCATCCCGGTCTTTGCCTGGAAGGGCGAGACCGAGGAGGAGTTCTGGTGGTGTATTGATCAGACGATCTTTGGCCCGGACGGCTGGCGGCCTGATATGATCCTTGATGATGGCGGTGATCTGACCCTGGTGATGCATGAGAAATACCCTGAACTCATGGACAATGTTAAGGGAATCAGCGAGGAGACCACCACCGGTGTTCTGCGCCTGAACGAGATGATGCGGGACGGTACCCTGAAGGCCCCGGCCTTTAACGTCAATGATTCAGTGACCAAGTCTAAATTTGATAATCTCTATGGCTGCCGGGAGTCACTGCTTGACGGGATTAAGCGGGCCACCGATGTCATGGTGGCTGGTAAAATTGCAGTGGTCTGCGGTTACGGCGATGTGGGCAAGGGCTGTGCCCAGGCTTTCCGCGGCATGGGTGCCACTGTTTTGGTGACCGAGATTGATCCCATCTGCGCCTTGCAGGCTTCTATGGAGGGTTACCGGGTAGTGACCATGGAGGAGGCCGCGCCGCTTGGTGAGATTTTTGTTACCTGCACCGGTAATCTCAGGGTCATTGGCCGCGGTCACATGGACAAGATGAAGGATCAGGCCATTGTCTGCAACATTGGCCATTTTGACAGTGAGATTGATATTGCCGGTATTCGGGATTTGCCTTGGGAAAATATTAAGCCCCAGGTGGATCATGTTGTCTTTCCGGACGGCAAACGGATCATTATTCTGGCCGAGGGCAGGCTGGTGAATCTGGGCTGCGCCACCGGCCATCCCAGCTTTGTGATGAGTAACTCCTTTGCCAACCAGGTACTGGCCCAGATCGAGCTCTGGCAGAACCAGGGGGATTACGAGAACCAGGTTTACTTTTTGCCGAAAAAACTTGATGAAATGGTGGCCCGGCTTCATCTGGGTAAAATCGGCGTCAATCTTACCACTCTGACCCAGGAGCAGGCCGATTACATCAGTGTGGATATTGAAGGGCCGTACAAGCCTGACTATTACAGATATTAGATGTCGGATTTCGGAGGGCGGATTTCGCGAAGAGAGATGTAGTTGTTTCTAAATCCGAAATCCGCAGGTAAGCGAGTCCGCGAGACTCCGATCGAAAATCCAAATTCAAGGAGTTCCATGTCCAATTTACCCGCATATATCCGGTTCCTGATGGAAGGCAATGCCTTTCCCCATTCGGCAGCCGATGTCAAACTGGTGCAGACTCATATTTCCTATGTCGTTCTGGCCGGTGATTTTGTCTATAAGTTCAAGAAACCGGTGGATTTCGGTTTTTTGAACTTCACCACCCTGGAAAAACGTAAATATTACTGTGAACAAGAGCTGGTTTTAAACAGAAGGCTCTGCCCGTCTATCTACGAGGGGTTGGTGACCATCAATCAGGATGGTGATGCTTTATCTCTGAACGGTTCCGGTGACGCCATCGAGTATGGCATCAAGATGGTCCGCATGCCTGAGGAGAGGATGATGGCCAATGTCATCAAGGCCGGCCAGCTCACAGAAAAGATGCTTGACGATATTGTCGACATTCTGGCGCCATTTTACGAAAAAGCCGATAAGGCGGCCGCAGAGTTCGGAACACCCGAGTCTGTTGCTGTTAATGTCCTGGAGAATTTCGATCAGACCAGGGATTTTATTGGTTCCGATGCTCTTTCCCAGGAACAGTTTGACGCAATCAGCAGCTATTCCCGGGATTTTTTAGCTCAAAGCGAGCTGTTCGCCCGCCGGATTAATGACGGGAAAATCAGGGATTGCCACGGTGATCTTTATTCTGCTAATATTTGTCTGGCCGATCATGTCTATATCTATGACTGCATCGAATTTAATGAGCGGTTCCGTTATGCCGATGTGGCCGCAGACGTGGCCTTCATGGCCATGGATCTTGATTTCTGGCATCTTGAAGACCTGTCCCGCCGCTTTATTGACCATTTTGTCGAAGTTTCAGGCGATGAAGGTGTGCGTGATATGCTTGATTTTTATAAATGTTACCGGGCCTATGTCCGGGGCAAGATCGGCCTGTTCACGGCCCATGCGCCGGAGGTGGACGAGGCTGCCAGGCAGCAGGCTCTTGACCAGGCCGGCAAATATTTTGACCTGGCCCTGAAATATGCCACAGCCTCCTGAATTAGTCGTTTTTTTCGGCCTTATCGCTACGGGCAAGAGTACCCTGGCCCAGACCTGGGCAAAATCCCGCTCCATGGAGTATTATAATTCCGACCGGGTGCGCAAGGAACTTGCCGGGCTTGCTGCCCAGTGCAGCCGCAAGGAAAGTCTGGACCAGGGCATCTATTCCAAAGAGTTTTCCCGTAAAACTTACACGGCCCTGCTGGAAAGAGCTGAAGAGAATCTTCGTGCAGGCAGATCCGTGGTCTTGGACGGTTCCTATCAGGCCATTGAAGAACGAGAGAGAATCCGTGAACTGGCCAGGCGATATCAGGCCCCAGTCTGTTTTGTTCTCTGTCAGTGTCCTGAGTCCATCCTTAAGGAGAGGCTCGTGATGCGGGCCAATGATCCTAACGCGGTCTCGGACGGACGCTGGGAGATTTACCTTGAACAGAAGAAACGATTTTCTCCCCCTGATGAGCTGGAAAAGACCGAGCTTCTGGTCTTTTCCACCGAGGGTGAGGTTGATGTCTTAATAAATGAGCTGACGCACAAATTGGAGGAAAAAACAGGACGATGATATCAATTGAAAGCCTCAAACTTTTTCTTTACTGGGGCGGTATTGTCGTTTTTCTGCTGCTCGAACTGAAATTTTCCTACCGTTCTCCATCCGTTTCCAAGTCCAGGCGCTGGCTGGCTAATCTGCCCCTGTCCATTGTCAACGGCCTCGTCTATCATGCCTGTTATTTCACCGTTCTCATGGGTGTTCTGGTTCTTTCCGCCGAAAAAAATCTTGGCCTGTTGAATGCATTTTCGCTGCCCATGTGGCTGAAAACCGTGCTGGGTATTCTGATCCTTGATTTTTTTATCTATATCTGGCATCTGCTCAACCATGAGGTGCCTTTTTTCTGGCGTTTTCATCGCGTCCATCATTCCGATATGAATATGGATGTTTCCACCGCCAACCGTTTTCATATTGGCGAGCTGCTGCTCTCCGGTCTGTTGCGCCTGGCCGTGGTCTATACCTTCGGCATCCCCCTCACCGCTTATTTCCTTTTTGAGATTCTGGTTAATCTGTCAATTCAGTTTCATCACAGCTCCATCCGTATCAATCCCGCCTTTGAAAGGGTCTGGATGCTGTTCTTTATCCCGCCTTCCATGCACCGCATTCATCATTCGGTGAAAATCCGCGAGCGCGATTCAAATTACGGGGTCCTTTTTTCAATCTGGGATCGTTGTCTCGGCACGCTGATATCCCGCGTTGATCAGGACAAGATGGTGATCGGCATCGGTTCCCATCGCAATTTTGCCAGGCTTAATTTTTGGCATCTGATGCTGATGCCTTTTACTAAGAAAACCCTGTAGGGGAAAAGGGTTGAGGATTCTGGACGGGAATATGGAGATTGTTACGATGAAGGTAAATTTAGTCCCTTAGGAATTATTTTCGTGTTATTTGTGGCAAAAAATTCAAAAACTTCTTTGAAATAAACAACTCGAAGGTCTCTCTCAGTTCGCTATCTGCCTCTACTGTTAAGGGACTTATCCTAAAAAACCTGATGTTTT
>JAYEPA010000263.1:0-7986 GCA_034723545.1 Thermodesulfobacteriota bacterium
AGGAACGGTTGAGGCGGATTATGGCCCCGACGGTCTGACATTGCGGGTGAAGGATTCCCTGGCCTTTGATTCAGGTCAGGCCGTTATTAAGCCCCGGTTTACCTTGATTCTGGATAAACTCGGTAAAATCGTCGTCAATAAAGACGTCATGGTGATCGTGAGTGGCCATACGGATAATGTGCCTCTGAGAAAGAGCCAGACCAAGTATTCATCAAACTGGAGCCTGTCGACCGCCAGGTCCGTGGCTGTGGTGGAATACTGGATCAAACGGTTTAAAATCCCGACCGAGCGATTATCGGCTATGGGGTATGCCGGCGGTCAGCCCCTGGTTCCTAATGACTCTGCTGAAGGCAGAGCGAGAAACAGGCGTGTTGAGTTCAAGATTAAACCGACCCGGCCGAACATGGTTTTTGACGGCATCGAATTTGAGAAGAAGTAACCCCTTTTTCATATAACCAGGTTGAAGAAGATAAAGAGGGCATCATGGACAGTAAGCATTTCGGAAAAGATCGAAGGAAGGCGGTTCGGGTCACGGGCCGCAACCTGTTTTGCTTTCAACCGGTTTCCGGGAAAAAATATCAGGCTGTCGCCGAGGATTTCAGTCATGGCATCCCTCCGTACAACCAGGAGGGGCTTGTCGATCTGCAGATGTTTATCAGCGCCCAGAGCGCCCTGTCCCGTCTGCGTGAGCGGGATAAGGACCTGGCTGAATTTCTCCAGCATCTGGATGCCAAGGTCAACCAGATTTTACGGAAAATGAATGAGAACAAAACACCGTTTGATGATTTATCATATCATGATTTGAATTTAGGTGGAAACGGCATTGGTTTTGTCACGGATGAAAGGATTGAATCTGGCACGATTCTGGAACTTCATATCGTTTTGCTGCCTGATTATTCCTATGTTTATTGTTTTAGCAAGGTGATCGAATGCAAGGAGCTTTCGGATTCCGACGGCGGGGGTGGATTTCGTGTCGCCTCTGAATTTGTTCTGATCATGGAAGAAGATCAGGAAAAATTGATTCAGCATAATTTCAAGCAGCAGAGTCTTGCCCTGCGCAACCGGCGGCTTCAGGGGGCATCTTCCAATGAGGGAAATTAAAAGCGCTTCCATCACCGAGGCTGTCAGGCAAATGGCCATGGAGGCGGCCTGTGATCTGGAGCCGGATATTCTGGAAGCTCTGTTAAAAGCAAGGGACCGCGAATCATCGACTCTGGCCGGTGATGTTCTTGAGTTGCTGCTGATTAACGCTGATATCGCCAGCCGGGAAAAGATCCCTGTCTGTCAGGATACCGGTGTCGCTGTTGTTTTTGTCTCCCTGGGACAGGATGTCCGGATTGTCGGCGATTTTATGGCCGCAATTCAGGAGGGCGTGCGCCTTGGCTATGATGGAGGTTATTTGCGTAAATCCGTTTGCGACCCCATAACAAGAGTCAATACCGGCACCAACACCCCAGCTGTAATTCATGTCGATCTTGTCGAGGGTGACCGGCTTCACATTTCAATTCTGCCCAAAGGTTGCGGCAGCGAGAATATGAGTGGCCTGACCATGCTGCCGCCCTCGGCCGGCTTGGAAGGGGTGAAAGATTATGTTGTGGATCTGGTTGTTAAGGCTGGACCGAATCCCTGTCCGCCTGTCATTGTCGGGGTCGGTATGGGCGGTACCTTTGAAAAGGCGGCGCTTCTTGCCAAGAAATCATTGCTCAGGCCCCTGGGTCAGCCAAGTTACAGGGAGGACGTGGCCCGATTGGAACAGGAAATTCTGGAGAGAATCAATGGCGACGGCCGGGGAGTTCATGGCCTTGGCGGCAACAACACTTCCCTTGGCGTGCATATTGAACTTTTTCCGGCCCACATCGCCAGTCTGCCGGTGGCGGTCAATATTCAGTGCCATGCCCACCGTTATAAGGAGATTGATCTCTGATGTCCATGCTACGTTCGCGACCGGATTTTTTCGACCGGTTAAAAAAGGTGACCCTTCCCTTTAATGACAGGATACTTGAGACCCTCAGGGCCGGAGATCTGATCAGTTTGAGTGGAACTCTTTTCACCGGGCGAGATCAGACTCATCGGCTTCTCTTTGAGCTGCTGGATCAGGGAAAGGAATTGCCGGTTGATCTTAAGGGCCAGCTTCTTTACTATGTGGGCCCCAGTCCGGCCCGGCCCGGCCGGGTCATCGGCGCCGCCGGTCCCACGACAAGTTACCGGATGGATGTCTATACTCCCCGATTGCTTGATCTTGGTTTGAAGGCGACCATGGGCAAGGGCACTCGTTCCTTCGAGGTCCGGGAGTCAATGAAGAAGAATTCCGCTATCTATCTGGCGACCTTTGGCGGCGCCGGCGCTTTCCTGTCGAAATGCATTGTCGAGGCCGAACTGATTGCCTTTCCCGATGCAGGTCCGGAGGCCCTTTTCCGTTTCACGGTTAAAAACTTTCCAGCCGTGGTGATTAACGACGTCACGGGCCGGGATTATTATCAGGAGATCGCTTCCGCTTCCTCTCTTTAATTCGCCGCTCCATATTATGGTTATCAACCGCATTGCCCTTTCCCTCCTTATCTGCCTGGCGATTATGGTCATCGGCACGACCGGTTACGTCCTCCTGGAGAATTACCCTGTTGTTGACGCGGTTTACATGGCCGTGATCACCATTACAACCGTCGGCTTCGGCGAGATTCGGCCCCTTTCCCCTGCCGGCCGAATTTTTACCACCGTTTTGATCCTGGTGGGTTTCAGCAGTCTGGCCTATGCCGGACATGCCGCCGCCGAATTATTACTGGAAAAGGTCTGGAGTGGGACATCGGAGAGTAAAAAAATGAAAAAACAGATCAGTGGCTTGACGAAACACTGCATTATCTGCGGTTTTGGCCGGGTTGGCCAGGCAACAGCAGCCCGTTTTAAAGATTTACATTATCCCTTCGTCATTATAGAAAAATCGCCTGAAGTCTGCCAGCAGGTCAAAGACAGCGGTTATCTTTTCGTTGAGGGAGATGCCACCTGCGGAGAGACGCTTCTTTCCGTGGGCATTAAAAAGGCAAACGGCCTGCTTGCCCTGCTCGATTCAGACCCCTTTAACCTTTTTACAGTGCTTACCGCCCGTGAACTGAATCCGATCCTGCGCATTATTTCCCGCTGCGCCGACAGCAGTTCTGAAAAGAAAATTCTGCGGGCCGGCGCCGACACCGTCATTTCACCGTATGCCACCGCCGGTAAATATTTTGCCGAGGATATTCTCTCCGCAACAGGACATGGAAAGGGCTTGGACAGCGGGATGAACTATTGCGTTCTGCCTCAATGGGTTGCCATCCAGGAAGGCTCCAGCATGCAAGGCAAAACAATCGCCCTGGTCAGCAGTGAGATGGGCCGGGAAATTATCGGTCTGCGGCGTCAGGAGCGTGATACCATTCATCCTGACCCGTCCGAAGTGCTGGTTGCTGAAGATATGATTCTGGTGCTCGATACCGGCCAGGAAGACGCTCTGCCCCAAAAACAGGCCAGTCCCCGGAAGATTGTCATCATCGACGATAATCCGGTCATTGTCCGTCTCTATGCCCGTCTCTTTCAGAAGGCGGGTTTTGTTCCCCTAGTCGCTGCCAATGGTCGGGAAGGCCTGGACTTGCTCATTAAGGAAAAGCCTGAGGCGGCTATTGTCGATTTTATGCTGCCGGTTTTTTCCGGCATTGAGGTCTGTCGCCGGGTGCGGGAGCAGCTTGGAGATTATCCCATGAAGCTGATTCTTTTTACAGCTGACGAGAAGGCGGAAACAAGAAAACAGGCTCTGGCTGCCGGCGCCGATGAGGTTATCATCAAGAGCGCCGATGCCTCGGAGGTGATTGATACCGTAGTCCACCTGTTGCGTCCTGAAGTGTGAGACTGTTCTGCGGACTCTGTTTATTGCGCCGGGACCATCCCGATCCCGGTCGCACTTGATTATAAGGAGCGCAGATTTGTTTTCTGTTGCTCCTTTTGTATTTCAAAATCCGTGAATCTTGTTTAAGCAACCGGCAAAATCGCCTCTCTTTGTTTTCCTGCTGATTTTTTTATCGAATTCAGGTAGATTATGCTGCTGTTGATGTGTTGCTGATAGGCAAGTTGCCGTAACTTGCAACTTTATCCAAATTCATAAATTTACAGAAGAGGAGAGTCATGGCTGCTCAAGATCTTAAAAAAATGTATACAACGATTTTAGGTGATCATTTCCCCATGGAAATGAAGATATCATTCGATGATCAAACCCTGATCTATCGGAAACGGACCTGGAAGATTACCATGGAAGACGGCTCGGTTGATGAACGTGGGGTGCGTTACGGCGAAAATCCTGATCAGGAGGCGGCTCTTTATGAATTGGTCAACGGCAATCTCGTCCTTGGAGAGTGCAGCTTTATTGAGCCGGGGAATGGCCTGGTGAGTGGCATCTCGGTGGAAGACATGCTGCAGGTGGGCAAGCATCCGGGCAAGATTAATCTGACGGATATCGACAATGGTTTGAATATTTTGAAGTATCTGACCGACCGGCCGGCGGCAGTCATCTTGAAACATAATAATCCCTGCGGTGCATCCCTGGGCGCGTCCCTGGCCGATGCTTATAATCGGGCCAACCGGGCCGACCGCATTGCCGCCTTTGGCGGGGCCGTGATCATGAGCCGGGCCGTTGACCGGGAAACCGCCGAGCTTCTCAGCCAGAATTATCTTGAGGTGGTGTGTGCTCCTGATTTTGAAGAGGGGACTCTGGAAATACTCAAGGCGCGCAAGAATCTGCGGGTCATCAAGATGGCCCGGATCGACCGACTGGCCGATTTTGAAAATTACCGTTTCGTGGATTTCAAGAGTTTGATCGACGGCGGCATTATTGCCCAGCGTTCGGCAGTCAATTCCATCCGCACGCCGGCTGACTTAAAGGACGCGGTCACGGTGCGCAAGGATAAGGAGTACCGCTGTGATCGCCAGCCCACGGAGCGTGAGATTGACGATATGCTCTTTGGCTGGGCTGTTGAGCATGGTGTCACCTCCAACTCGGTGATTTATGTCAAGGACGGCTGCACCGTGGGCATCGGCACCGGCGAGCAGGATCGAGTCGGAGTGGCCGAGATTGCTGTGCACAAGGCCTATACAAAATATGCTGATATTCTCTGTTTTGACAAATTCGGTCTGCCTTACGCAAATATGGCCATGGAAGTTGAGCAGGGCACTCGGGACAAGGCGGACAAGGAGGGAATTGACGCCAAAACAAAAGAAGATCGAGGCGGCCTGACTGGTTCGGTCATGATCTCCGATGCCTTTTTTCCCTACCGGGACGGCGTAGATGTGGGCATCGTGGAGGGAGTTAGTGCCATCCTCCAGGCCGGCGGTTCAATGCGTGATTATGAGAGCATCGAGGCCTGTAACGAGGCCGATCCCAAGGTGGCCATGAAGTTTACCGGCCAGAGGTCGTTTAAGCATTAATTGAGAAGGGGCAAAGGGTCAGAGGGGCAGAGGGCCTAGGGTAAAAAAACTCTGTCCTTTGTATTTTTTTAGATCTCGCAGGCTCTCTATCTCCTTTTGCGCCTTCATTCCAGGTGACTGGAATTGTTTTTATATGAAAAAGCCCGGCATGAAAAAATCATGCCGGGCTTTTTTGTGAAAAAAGGCCATGGATAGAGGATTTCGGATTACCTTATACGATAGGTGGCCATGCGGATGTGGCTTTCCCTGCAACGCGGACAACGGCCGGGACGGCTGAAGCGATCGCGGTCCTTGAATGAAAATCCGCATTTCAGGCAGAGGAATGGATGGATAATGAATTTTCTGCCATGAACCTTTGCCGTCCGGGCAACATGTTCAAGATGCTCAAAGACCTCTTTTTCAGGGATTCCCAGAAGCTGGGAAAGATCCCTGGCATTCAGTTCTTCCTCGCTTAAGAGGTCAATTATCTCCTGGCGGATGGTTGGCATGAGAGAGTTTCCCCTTTTCTACCTCCTGATTTTCGCCTCGGTTTTCGCCGGGTCCTTTTCCAGATGTTTGTACCTGTTTATTGCAGTTTCAGCCAGGCGGGAAAGAATGTGATTCAAGTCCGAACTATCCCATGTCGAGGAGAATTCCCCTGAAGCTTGAAGCCGCTCAGTCAATCTAAAAGAGGACTCCCCGCCCGGTGTGAGGGTGATATCTCCATAGTCAAAGTCGGTTTTTTTCGGGAAGATTTTGCGGAAGAGTTCAAGGGATGTATAAACGAAAAATTTTTTCACATCTTCGGTGGATTCAGCCGTGCTGATTTTGTGTCTGTAATCGGGAAGAAGATTGTTTTCGAATTTGGTAAAGGAAAGTTGCGTGCTCATCATATCACCCCCGGTTGAGATTATTCATATCTCTGCGGCGATGAGAGTTGAACCAGTCGGTGCAATCATTGCCGCTGAGTGGCTTGCTGTAATAATACCCTTGAATGATATCACAGCCAAGTGATTTCAGACGAGCAACTGTTTCTTTCTTTTCTGCACCTTCGGCAACGACTTTGAGTCCCATGTTATGGGCAAGATCAATGGTTGAACGGACAATTACTTCATCGTTTTCGTTTTTCAGCATGTCTTTGATAAAGGATCTGTCAATTTTTAATTCCGAGGCTGGCAGTTTTTTGAGATAGGCCAGCGAGGAATACCCTGTGCCGAAGTCGTCAATGGAGATATTGATGCCCATTTGCGCCAGCCGGGTCAGGATCTTCAGGGCTAGATCGGGATCCTTGATAATGGATCCCTCGGTGATCTCAAAGGTGACATAGCTGGCTGGTAAGTTAGAGGATGCGAGCAGACCGGTAATCACGTCCGGCAGATCCGTGTCAAGGAGCGTTGAGGGACTCAGGTTGATGGCAACGCCTATCTTGAGTTGATCGTTATGCCATAGGTTGGCCTGTGCCAGGGCCGTTTTTACAACCCAGAGAAAGAGTTGTTTGATCAGGCCGGTCCGTTCCGCCAGGGGAATAAAGTCGTTCGGCGGGATGAGTCCGTGTTCTTTGTGCTGCCAGCGCACCAGGGCCTCAACACCGCTGATGCTGTTGGTTCTAATGTTGATTTTCGGCTGGTAATGAAGAACAAGATCATTATTTTCAATGGCCTGGCGCAACTCACCCATCAGGGTCAGACGTTTTGGACTGTGTTTGTCAAGTTTTCGAGAGTAGATTGCAAAACCGTTATTGTTCTGCTTGGCAACATACATGGCGACATCGGCCCGCTGCATGATTGTGTCGACATCCTTGCCATGTTCGGGAGAGATGGCAATGCCGATACTGGCCTGCACATCCAGATTCAAGTCGCCGACAACAAAGGGGGAATGGAAAGAGTTCTGGATCTTTTCAGCAACGATCTGCACGTGGCTTCTTTTTTTGACCAAGGGAAGCAGGATGGCAAATTCGTCACCGCCAAGACGGGCCAGGGTATCTGATTCCCGCACCACGCCCTGCAGACGCAGCGCGACATGTTTTAAAACCTGGTCGCCGCTGTGGTGTCCCAGTGTGTCATTAATTTCTTTAAAGTGGTCCAGGTCAAGGATGAAAAGAGCAAGGTTTTTTTGTTCCCGGAGCGCGACATGAATAGCCTGATCCAGCCGATCCCGCAGAAGAACCCTATTGGGAAGATCGGTAAGGGAGTCATGGGTGGCATCGTGCATGATCTGGTATTCGAGAGCTGCGGTCTGGCTGCGCAGTTCATGGGTCTGGTCGAGCACTATGGTGCTCGCCTGAAGGGCTAAGGTGGAGCTGACATATTGGCCCCAGAATGCGAAGATGAAGGGCATACCATCCAGAATCCACAGGGTGAAATTATTTTTCTGGGCCGTTATAATATTGTTAAAGTTGATATTGCCATAATGATATTGTGAAGATAACAAAGTAGCCAGGATGATGGCGCTGATGGCAATTGATGTCCCGTAAATTGCATGTTTTGTCACACGGGACTTCATGATTGAAACATTATTGATGAATGCCTGGCCCAGTCTTTCCATGGTTGCTTCCGAGGGAATTTT
>JAYEPA010000264.1:0-1876 GCA_034723545.1 Thermodesulfobacteriota bacterium
CATCACTGTCCAGGCCATTAGCCCGGGCCTTGGCTATGAGCGCTTCAATTACCTTGCGCAGCTCAGTACCAGGAAAATTTTGTTCAAGCTGCCAGAGTTCCTTACTGGTCTCCTTATCAATCACGCGAGCCATTGCCCGACTGACCACCCCGGACACAGAATCTTCGTCAATCACCCTCTGGCCCGGAGAAATACCTAGGTCAAAGGCAAAATCAGTGAGCAACCCGCCACATACGGAATTTATCGTACCAATACGAGAGGCGGAAAGTTGCTGGGCCTCGGTTTTAAGCCCTGCTGCCAGGAGTCTGGTTCGGACCCGTTCCTGTAATTCTGCGGCTGCTTTTTTGGTAAACGTCATTGCCAGGATGGCATCCGGCCTGACATTATATGTCCCGGATTCCTGCTGCAGAAGTTCTTCTTCCAATAGTTGCGCCAATCGGTACGTCTTGCCGCTACCAGCGCTGGCGGAAATAATTTGAATATCCATTATTTAAACCTCCTGCCGCAAAGGACGTCATAATCACAGAAGCGGCATGGCGGCTCCATGATAAGCCGGTTATCCTCCAGTCCGCTCTCCACCTCCTCGCCATTACCTGGACATAGAACCAACCCACTTTCAATCACTTGCCATGCATTGTTAAAGGTGTCCTCAAAGGCCGTCCATACATCTTCCAGGGATGGGCCATTCACCTCTTCCCCACGGGGAAAATGTTTTGCGTCGGTGGTGAGAAAGGTTTGATCCTCCAGGGTGTAATAGGCAAGTTCCGGGAAAACCCCGCGCGTTTCCTTAAGAAGCCAACCGTAAATAATAATTTGCAGGGCCGTCCCGGAAGTCATCTTTTTCTTGAAGAATTTTGCCCAGCTGCGTTTAAGATCAATAACCATAAACGGCTTATCCAGAACAATATCAGCATAGCCCTGGAGTTGTTGCGATCCAAAGGTACCTGAAAGGCGCTGCTCAATGGTTAATTTGCCGACACCGGCATCGTGGAGATGCTGAAGAAGAGACTGAGTGGCCAAAACAACTGTGTTACGGATATCTTCTTTTTTAGCCTCCATGCCTTCTTGAAACAGAGTAGCCACAAGCTGCGGTGCCTTCTGGTCAAAAAGTTTTCCGGCCAGCATTGCCCCGGCATCTGCAGTCGGCAAAGTATCCTGCCCAAGCACTTCTTCAACAAATTTATGGGCCAGACTTCCAAAAGTTGACACCAAATCAGGCAGGGTGGCAGAATGACCACCACGAATAAAAGCCTTATAATTCAGGCCCCATTTCAACGGACAGCCAAAAAAAGTTTCCAGACTGGATGGTGATTCCTTATCCCGAGGCTTGACGGTTCCGGCAGCTACCTGCCAGCTGATTTGCGGTTCAGGGATCTGGAGCTGATCAGGTGTAATCGTTGGAATAGATTGATAATCACCTATCTTTGCAGAAATCAGCTCACCGACTTTATCATGGGAGGCGGCGAGTAATTCATCCCAGAGTGGATGAGGGTGAAGCTCTTCCCCGGCCGTATCCTGCACAGGACAGACCAGGATAAGCTGCTGAATTGCATAATCAAGCGGACGACGCCAACGATTTGCTCGACAATCAGCAAGCATGGCGGAATCCGGCAAGACCACCCCGACTTCATCAAGGGCTCGCCGTTCCTCGGCGGACAAAAGAGGAATGGTTAAAGATGGGACGGTATCTTTACTGAAATTCCACCAGACAATCCGCCCGGCGGAACCGATTACTGACTCAGGAGCTGAAACTGCGGCAAGACCTGCCTGGGCAGGTAACGATGGAAGGTGGCACTGGGCGGAAGATGCCTCATCGAGTAACCTTTTCAGCAGTGGTTCGGTTAAGCTGTCAATCCCCATGGCATCAACCATAGTT
>JAYEPA010000265.1:0-1871 GCA_034723545.1 Thermodesulfobacteriota bacterium
TATCAGCCCCAAGGCTGCCTATGAGGCATCCGATTACTATATCAAAGATCTAAATTCCATTGGCAACCATGGGGAATACACCGCCCATTTCATAGAAGAAAACAGCTTGGAGCCCCTACCGATAAAGGCATTGCAGCACCCTGCTGCGTCATCTCTTTCGCTGCGGGACAATCTCGACAAATGGATGTCTGAAATTTCTCCGGGGATCAGAATCCATGCCCAACTTAATCAGGCAACGAACAGTGTTTCATTAAGTTATGCCTTTGAGCAGGGCAAGGAGATGACGGCAGATTTTAAGCCGCAGAATGTGGGATTCGGGCTTACCTTTGTGCTCCCGGTGCTGGTGGCGATTCTTCGCGCTCATCCCGGCGATATGGTCATTGTTGAAAACCCGGAGGCCCATCTTCATCCCGGCGGGCAATCGGTTCTGGGAAGGCTGTGCTCCATTGCGGCAACAACCGGGGTACAGCTCTTCATAGAATCCCATTCCGATCATTTTCTGAATGGGGTACGGGTTGCGGTGAAAGATGGTCTCATTCCTCATGACCAGATTAAACTCTTTTACCTGGAAAGAAGCACGGCCTCTATGCACGAGACCGTGGTTATTTCGCCTGAAATTGATAAACAGGGCAGAATCAATAGATGGCCTCAGGGTTTTTTTGACGAAAGTGACAGGCTGCTGGAGAAGCTTTTATGACATCCTGTATTGTCTTCAATCATCATTCTCTGCCGTTTGCCGCAGTTACAGATGCTGATGCGGCTCTGTCTGATTTTCTGCGGGTATGTATTCGATCCCAGAATGTTGGTCTGGCTGCAGTGCTTGTTGATGAAAGTATTGATAGCGATTGGTTTCGTCTGGAGCTGGCACCAGATTATTTCTGGCAGGATTGGTATGGTCAAAATAAACACGATGATGACAAGAAGGATCTTATCAGGGCGTTTCGGAGTATTGTCACCAGACAACCCTTTTTCAGTATGGAAGATCTGGACGAGGGGGCGGATCTTTTTGAAGTAAGTTTTGATGGTGATTCGTCATTTTCAGCCCTCTGCGCTGCTGCCTGGCATGAGGCACCGCTGGTCAGCATGCCGACCAGGTCACCATGGCTCAGCTCCCCTTTACAGGTAGAAGTTGCAACTCTTGATAATGAAGGAGAACTTACAAAATATCAGCAGGGTATTTTGAATTTTTTCTCTTTGGAAAATTTTGAAAGGGAAGTCGAGCAACTCCGTTACCAGCGGAATGCCTCACTCCGTTCGGGTAGGGAAATTTTGACGGAACGGGAAACATATTTTCCCAATCTCACTTTTTGCGGTAGTGCAATCGGTCAGTTGAACGACTGGGCTGCCGGGCCAAAGATTTTACATCAGGTCAAGGAATCATTGACCTGTTTGAACACCTTTTGCGAAGAATTGCGTGACGGAACCTATGATTGTTATACTGCCGAAGCATTACGAGAACTCGGTTTGAATCACCGGGTGAGTGGAGAATCCGAAACAGTGATGAATAAGCCGCAATTAAGAAAAAAACGGGAGTTCTGGCTACCGGAAGGGCGTAAAAAAGTTTTTGAAAATCATGTTAAATTGAGTAGCGGGTACCGGCTTCATTTTTATCCTGAAAATGAAGCTCAACATATCTATGTCGGCCATATCGGTCCACATCTCAGATTAAAATAAAGAGTGGGGAGCATGGTATGACAATTCGTCGTTTCTCCTCCCGTACTGAACGTCTGGATAAAGAATTTCTTGCCTCGGCCCTTGAGGGTGCAGTCAAATATTTCCGTATTGCCGGATATTTTCGCAGCTCAATATTTGAACTGGTTGGCGAGGAGATTGCAAAAATACCCGAAGTCAAGATCGTTTGTAACTCCGAA
>JAYEPA010000266.1:0-7898 GCA_034723545.1 Thermodesulfobacteriota bacterium
GCTTACGAAATTGCCGGCTGTGTGGGAATCCGTAGGAGCCCGGCCCTCCGGGCGATACAATGGAAGTTTGCAGCATCAGTCGACCATAGTCGCCCGGAGGGCCGGGCTCCTACACCAAACATTTATAAACCGAGTTTTTCGATTTTTTTTACACAAGCCGAATATTTACAAACAAGCACCACCACCTATTGAGAAATTACAAAAATTACTATTCTCGGGCAACCTCCTGGTGCAAAAAATGGTGTTGAAGCCAACTATCCATATCCGCAGTCAGCTTTTCTGGTGCATCAAACTGGATGGAATGGGTTTGCTCCTGGTAACTAACCAGTGAAAGATTATTATCAGGGCTGTCTTGCAAAAGAGTCAGCACAGCCTCATTGTCAATGATCTTATCGTTTCCAGCCAAAAACAGCAGGATGGGCGCCCGTGAACGGTGGCCATTTTTTTTGATGAAGCCGTCCATGCGGTTGCTTTCCATGAGAAATTTTGCCGAAGCCTGATGGTTGCGCAGAGGATCATTTTTGATCCACTCATAATAACGTGGAGTGGTGGTGAACATTTCCGTGGCAATGGGCAGGTCAAAGCCTGTGGTCGGCTTAATCAGGGAGGCTGAAAAAATGCCAAGCTTGGTCGACAAATTGACGTCTACCTTTGAGACAAGACCCGGGGTGATGAGGATTAGTCCATCAAAATCATCGGGATGGATCAAATTATAGGTATAGGCCAGTTTACCGCCCCAGGAGAGACCTACAAGAAAAATGTGCTTATAATCACTTGATTTCTGCTGCAGAAATGCGTTGATGTCTGCAATGAGTATCTCAAAATTTGAGATGTGGCCGCTGGTAAAATTTCGATTCTCCCTGTTAATGCCGCTGCCCCGTCTGTCCAGGCAAAAAACATCATAACCCTTGTCTCTCAGCATCCGGGCGGCACAGTCAAACCATCCGGCATGACTTTCAATGCCGTGCAGATAGATCAGGGCGGTTGAGGCAGGTTTATCTTGTTGCCGGTAGGCAACAAAGCCAAGTTCGGCCCCATCCGTACTGGTAAAAACCATGGGGGTGCCGCCGGTACCGGCACACAGTTCATCGGACGTGCCGGGCAATTTTGTGAGCTGTGGTGGTTGGTCGCAAGCGGCCAGCAGCACAAGCAGGATGATGGAGACAAGAGCGGTGACTTTATTGTTTTTCATAGTATTTCGTGTAATTTCTCAATAAGTGGTGGAAACCTATAAACAAATCCCCCTTTAACAAAGGGGGAAGCAGCCCTAAATAACGTATTTAATATTTGTAAATTTTCGATTACCTGCACTGAGGGGACAGAATTTTCTTCGCGGTTTTTGCGAAAATTATTCTGTCCCCGGTCTTAAACGATAATATTGTCAGTAAATGGCGTGATTGCAAAACCCTAACCAGACATTACTGAGTGGTAATAGTTACTTGAAAATTTATAATTCCGATGAAACAACTTGCCAGCGCTGGCGCCCAAGACCGCTGATCCAACATTCAACCGTGTCTCCCGGCTGGAGGTAGCCGAGCGCGTCGCTTTTTTCTTCCGAATCAAGGACATATTGCTGCCGGGCACCCTCTTTGCTCAACCCTCCTGTGACAAAAAGCCTTATTTTTTGCCACAACCCCGGTGATTTGATGGCTGTTCCACCGGGTGTTCCGGTAAGCAGCAGGCTGCCCGCCGGAATAATTCCCTGCTCGGTATGAAGATAACGTGAAATCCCCTGGGCATCGGCCATGGAGATGCGTTCTCCAGCCTGCAATCTTTTGGACAATTCATGGAGTATTTCCCAAGGGCCAAAGTGCATGGAAAAAGTGGTGTCATTTTGGGCCAACCGGGAATCGATTAACTGGAGACCATGGTTATTTTCGTTTTTGTCAAAAACCCGCAAACCAAGTTCCAGGTTGTCCTTCCCCTTTTGATTGGCGGTCAGGGGGGACAAATGCCTGCCATGGATCATCCACGGCCCGGTGGGCAGATAACTGGTATGGGATTTTCCTTTGGTATAGCCGTATTGTTGGTCAAGAATAATAGGCTCCCGGTCGGAGATATCGTTGCTGACAAAAAAAGCGATGGAGTGACGAAAAATTTCCGCTTCCGGCAGGTTAAACAGATCAACATCATCAAGAAGCACCACGCCAAGTTCAACTTCAAAATCAAGCAGCATCACATCAACAGCACTCGCATCATCAAGCTGCAAGCCCGCCTCAACGTCTTGATAGGCTCCGGAAGGCGCAATAAATTTGGGAAAAAGAAGCAGCGGTTCCGCCGCGGCAACCTCTTCTCTGTGCTGGTTGTAATTCAGCCCGGCGCCTATAATAAATCTCTGCTGCTTTTCGAGTTGCTTCATGGTGACGGGTACAGGAGGAAGAAGACGTCCAAGCTCATGAGGCCCCACCTGTTCAACCAACAGCTCATGATTCGTTGGAATTTTATGAAGGCCCCTAACGTCTGCCAGATGAAACGCTTTTTTAATAAGAGGCATCGGCAATTCTGATCCGGCAGCAATACATAAAGAGGAATCAACACTACCCATATTGATAATTAAGGCGGGAATGCCGTCATTGTCTGAAAGAACAACACCGAAACATTCCATACCGGCAAACGGTTTTTCAGATGAAAGAAACCGCACAAGCCGGGGGGCGGAAAAATCGTTTGTCACCGGAGGTGCAGCCACGGGAGGCAGGCTCTCTTCCTGGGTGGTGCAGCCGCATAGAATGAGAGAGAGGCAAAAAATGACAGAAAGAGGAGCTGGAAAAAATGTGGTGGTGTTAAATGGCATAAGCGGCATATTAAACCCTTTGCGCAGATCAATTACGAATTACGAATTACGAATTACGAATGTACCCTGTAAACTGTATAAACCAGAATGATAATTTTTGCTAAAATATGTCGTTTTAATTTCGTAAAAATTTGGTAAAAACAACTGAGCATGTAACCTTCTTTCTTCTTGTATGGAGCATTTTGTGTCAAAACAATCATCTTTGCAGTCAAATCTTCCTGCTACAGAACGGGTAGGCCGGGCCGGCCTGCTTGTTTCCACCGGTATTGTCCAAAGTTTTTTGGCAATTTTAAAAAAGGATCGCCGAATTAAAGTCGTCACCTTTTTGGTTTTGTTGGGGCTTGTGGGACTGGGCAGCCTGGCCCATTACCATACAGATAATACCCTTCGGGAAATGATCGAAGAAAATGTCGGGGTCATGCTCAATGTAGAAAAAAAGGCATTGAATGAGTGGATTCGCGGTGAAAAGGAAATGATGCGTTCCTGGACTAATCAGCCGTTTTTTCGTCAGAAAATCAGCCGACTTACCGAGTCACTGCCCGATCCTGCTGATTCCCAAAGGAAAAAAAACACCCAGACCATTTCCGCTATGTTGCATGAGGCCATTACCGCCGTCCATTACACTGCTTTCCTGGTAGCAGGCCAGGATGGAAGAATTCTTGCGGCATACAGGGATTCACTTGTCGGAACAAAGCTCAATGATACAGGCATGGCCTTTGTTAAAAAGGCCTTTCTGGATGAAACCTTTATGACACTGCCTCAATTCCCCAAATTTTTCTTTGAGCCCGATGCTCTGTCATACAATCTGCCTGTCATTGTTTTAGGAACCGGAATAAAAGATGCGAACGACAAGATAGTTGCTACGCTTCTTCTGTCTATCCCGCCTGAAGATGACTTTAGTGAACTGTTTTCCATGCTCAGATTTGGATCAAGTGGCGATTGCTACGCCTTTAATAAAGAGGCCGTTATGGTTTCACAAAGCCGATGGACTGAACAGGCGGCAGAACAAGGGCTTCTTCTGGATAATGACAGGAAAAGCTCTATTCTTAATATAAAATTAACCAACCCTGCCGCCAAGAACCAAGGGGAGCCTTCCTTAACAAAGATGGCCAGCAAGGCTCTCAGCGGCCAGAAAGGCTTTGATCTTGAAGGCTACCGGGATTATCGCGGCGTGGAAGTAATCGGGGCCTGGGATTGGATTGATGAGTTTCAGATGGGCATTGCCATTGAAGTTGAAAAGAAAGATGCCTACAGGATTTTACTGCCGTTACGGTTGGCCCAATTCGGCCTCATCCTGTTACTTGCCGGCAGCACGATAGCCCTTCTTTTTTCTTCATATATTATTCAGTTTTTAAAGGGCAAGGTCGATGAAGTAATCCGGCTGGGCCAGTACAGGCTGATTGAAAAAATAGGTGAAGGCGGCATGGGCACCGTGTACCTGGCCAAACATGCCATGTTGCAACGTTCCACGGCTATTAAATTGTTAAAACAGGATACTGCTGTGGCTGACGCGGTGAACCGTTTCGAGCGGGAGGTCCAGTTAACCTGTCGGCTCAACCATCCGAATACTGTGGCAATCTATGATTATGGCCGGACAGCTGAAGGGCAGTTTTACTATGTCATGGAGTATATTGATGGTTTGAACATGGCTGATTTGATCGAAAAAGAAGGGCCTCTTCCTGCTTGCCGGGTGGTCTTTTTGCTGCGTCAAATATGCGCTTCCCTGGCAGAGGCCCATGATCTGGGACTGATTCATCGGGATATTAAACCCTTGAATGTTATGGTTACGGTGCAGGGCGGCATATACGATCAGGTGAAGGTGCTTGATTTCGGCATGGTCAAGGATATCGGTGCCACTAATCTCGACCTTGACGCCACCCAGGTTCTGCAAGGCACTCCCACCTATATTGCCCCGGAAAGGATCAATGACCCGGCAGTAGCGGATGCCCGAACTGATATTTATTCCATCGGCACCATTGCCTTTAATGCCCTGTCGGGGGAGGATGTTTTTACCGGAAGTTCGGCCATGCAGGTGTGTGTCAAGGTGTTGCAGGAGGAACCGAGAAACCTTCTTAGTTTTAATAATCTTCAAATTCCTGAGTCTTTGGCGCAACTTGTTCAGCAATGCCTTGCCAAGAATCCTGATGGCCGTCCGCAATCTGTAAAAGAAATCATGGCTCGCCTGGATAAAATTAAAAAAGAGCTTCCCGCTGAATGGGACCAGGGACGTGCTGAAAAATGGTGGAAGGAGCAGTGACAAGAAACAGTGAACTCTATTCTCGAAACAATACTGTAAATTGCAAAAAATATGCTATGACAATCAAAATATTTCTGTAACTAGTGCTTGAACGGAAAGTGCCAATCCTAATGTTAACACGGGTTGCGGGCGATTCTTTGTGGCGAAGATTTGTTAAAAAGCTGTTAGCGCTTGGCTTTTAGCCGTTAACAGCTAACCCCTAACAGCTAATCGCTAAAATCTTCATTTTGGAATCGGAGCTTAACATCCTGAATAAAGGATGCTAAAATAAACAAAAAAATGGCGCCATAATCAACACTTGAAGCTGAGCGGTTCCGGTTACCATTTATTTTGCTATTCAGCATTATTGCAGGGCTGCTATTCTATCTTCGATGGGCGGATGGCTCCTGAAAAATTTTGCCATACCACCCTCTTTGGGTCTGATGCCAAAGGCAGCGACCTGATCAGGAAGATGGGAAGCTTCGTGACGACTCTGGAGACGACGGAGGGCGCCAATCATTTTTGAACTGCTGGTCAGATAAGCAGCCCCTCTATCAGCGGTAAATTCACGTTTGCGCGAAAACCACATGACAATTAGGGAAGCAAAAAGTCCCAAAATCATATCCAGGCCTATGGTAACTGCTATATACCCCATAAAGCCAAGCCCGCCTCCTTCCTCATCACCACCACCCAGTACATTGTCCAAAATAGTTGCCACAATGCGGGAAAGGAAAATGACAAAGGTGTTCAAGACTCCCTGGATAAGGGTTAAGGTTACCATATCACCGCAGGCAACATGGGTCATCTCATGGGCAAGAACCGCCTCGGTTTCATCCTGGGACATATTCTGAAGAAGTCCTGTGCTGACGGCAACCAGAGCATTATTTTTATTCATCCCGGTGGCAAAAGCATTCATGTCAGGTGAATTATAGATGGCCACTTCCGGCATGCTGATTTTAAGCTTTTTTGCCATGCGTTGCACCGTATCAATCAACCATCTCTCGCTGGCATTGGCCGGTTGTTCAATTACATGCGCTCCTGTTGACTTTTTGGCGATGAACTTGGACATTGCCAGTGAAAGAAATGAACCACCCATACCGAACATAGCCGCCATCAGCAACAACCCGGAGGTGCTTCTTGAGTCAACACCCAAAACACTCATTACAATACCAAGCAGAATGAGTATCGCCATATTGGTAGCTAAATATAAACCAATTCTTAACATGCTATTCCTCACATTTTTCCTTTAAAGAAAACATAATTATTTAGATGGGGTACCAAATCACCCTAACCACCGTTCTGTAACTGTTTAGAAGTGCACCCCAAGGGCACTTCCTGCGGGGCGCCCCATATCGAAGTCGGAGTTTATGCCCTGGCTTTTAAGGGTGCTTTCCTGGTTCATTCGGAGTCTCGTTCCTCGCTTACCCGGGCACTGGTAAATCTTTACAAGGACGTAACTATTCAGCGTGTGTAAAAATGTTACGAAAAACTCGGTCTGTAACTGTTCAGATGTGCCTTAGATTCGTTTATTTAGGTCTGCGAAGCGTACTTGTGCTACTCAAGCAGGCCTAAATGAGCGAAAATGAGGTGCAGCTGAATAGTTACACAAGGACTATGGTTATCGTAAATTAGTGCCCCGGTGAAGGTTACTCGTTTGCCACAACACTACCTGCCAAAGTGCTCCATTGAAAATGCCACCCGTTTCTTATAATCACGGCCTTTATGAACTTCCCCTTCAACACGGTCGACGCGGGGCTGCATGCCGGCGCCGTTTGCCACCTGGATGGCCAGGCCGGGTCGGGCATTGAGCTCAAGGATCTGCGGGCCTTTGGCTTTGTCAAGGACAACATCGGCGCCAAGATAGCCCAGTTCGGTTATCTCGTAACATTGGGCGGCAAGTTCTAAAAAGACCTGCCAGTCCGGGACAAAAAAGGTGGATAAATCCTTGCCCGTGTCCGGATGATTTTCAACCGGCCTGCCATGCTGCACCGCATTTAAGGCCTTGCCGCTGTTAATGTCAATGCCCACTCCCACCGCGCCCTGGTGCAGATTGGCCTTGCCGTCTGACTCACTGGTGGAAAGCCGGGTCATGGCCATGACCGGATAGCCTTTATAGACGATAATCCTGATATCAGGCACGCCCTCAAAGCTGAAGCCGTCAAAAACATCTGAGAAATCAACCAAATCCTCGATCATGGCCACGTCCGGTTTGCCGCCGAGACTGAACAGGCCGCTTAAGGTGTTTGAGGCATGGCGGCGGACATCGATCTCAGTAATTTTACTGCCGTTTGGTTTGATATAATAGTCACCATTCCGGCCGGTGATAACCAAAATTCCCTTACCGCCGCTGCCCTTGGACGGTTTCATGACAAAGCTGTCATAATCAGCCAGAAAACTGTGAAGTTGTTTGACATGATACTGGTAACGGGCCACGCCGAAGAGTTTTGGTACGGCAATACCGGCTTTTTGGGCCAGAATTTTCGTCTGCAGTTTGTCGTCCACCCGAGGATAAAGGTGACGCGGGTTGTTTTCAGCTATTAAAACGACATTGCGCCTGTTCATGCCGACAATGCCGGCTTTTTTAAGTTTGCCTGGGGTTGTAAAATACATTGCCTACTCCTCTGCCATGGGTTGAAAGCGACGCAGCTCAGTGAGCCGATAACCTGAATAACTGCCGAGCATGAGGATGATGGCCAGCAAGACCAGCAAGAGTTCGGGAAAGGAATAGGTCAGGTGGGCAAGGTAGCGGTTGACCATAAACAGATAGATAAGGCTCGCCGTGAACAAACTGCCGCCACCCTGAATGAGCACCTCTTTGGGCCCTTCCTCTTCCCAGAGAATGCACATCCGCTCAATGGTCCAGGATATGAT
>JAYEPA010000267.1:0-7859 GCA_034723545.1 Thermodesulfobacteriota bacterium
CTGTTCAGATGTGCCCCAGATTCGGAGTCTGCGCTTACCTGTTCATTTAGAGATTCGAAGCGTACTAATGCTACTCGAGAAGCTCTAAATGGGCGAAGATGGGGTGCAGCTGAATAGTTACTAATTTTGTTTCCTTTTTTTATAACGACTATCTCTTAAACCTGTAAAGAAAAAATGGCTAATTGAATCCATAGGTTCCGGCCAATTACATAAACCGGCACTGATCCTGATCCTTTGGCTTGTTCAAAATGATCTGCTTCGCTCTCTTAGGGGCTATTACAAAATAACTGTTACGTTTAGGCGCTCTGATTTGGGTTAGATCTGGACGAGCCGACTGAACAAAGCCGCAGGCGTAGCAGGGCTACGTCGAGAATTTCGGAGTCTGCGCTTACCTGTGATTGAGAATCGTTCAAATATGACCCGAAGCAGAGATGCATAAATGTAATGGTTATTTCGTAACAGCCCCTTAGGTTTTTTCGTAATATCTTCCCGTTGCCAGCGATCAAATCGGAGGGACGATGGTGACTAGAATTCGCATTTCCGTTTCTGCCCGCACACCATGAGGCTCCCGAATCTTCGAAACCAGGATATCCCCCTCTTTGGCTGGTATCTCTGTATCTCCTTCGCCAAGAAAGAACCCTTTCCCATCAATCACCTGGATCGATAATTCCCCGTCGAGATCATGGGAGTGGACCGGAAACGTGACACCTGCCTCGAGGTTGAAATTAATGATTTTAAAAAATTCGGAATCTTCCACAAGAAAAAAACGCTTCATCGCGCCGGGGGTAAACTCTCTCGTCTCATCAAGTTTTATAACTCTCACAACATTCTCCATTTTCCAGATTCATGGATGCGGTGCCCACGCCAAAAGATATGTTCTGCATAATCGTACTCCCTCCTGGTCAGCAGCCCAAGTCAGGCAACCTCTCTACCGTCACAGCTATGTTTACATCTCCGACAGGAGTATACCAGACCTTAACCCTCTGTTCCTTTGCCAACTCTTCAAGAGTTGACATTCCGACAAAATCGGTTTGTTCATCAACGTAAATTTTAACCCTTTCCTCCTTACTTGGCTTTACAGTAATTCTTTGTTTATCCAGGGAAATATATTTAACGATTCCCTGGATAAATAGAAGTTCGTTAATTGACATATCGGAGGTATTATTTTGTGCATCAACAAAGGATACCCCAAAAAGCAGCAGGCACCCTATGAGGATAATGAGTATACCTGCCTGTCTGCCTTTTTGTTTTATTGCTGCCATAACTACCTCCATTTTTATATGTTCATGCAATGAACAAGAGAAACTTTTCCCATCATGAATAAATAATGTAATCACGAGCACCACGGCGTACCATAACGAAACACGAATAGAGGGGGGGGCTTTCTCGAATTTTCAAAAAACTGTCTCGACAAAATCACTATCGCCAAGAATTCGCTCTGTTTTTGTAAGGATGGCGATTAAAAATAAAAAACTATTCATTTGACCTACAATAAAGCAGCCCTTGTCATTCCTGAAAATATCGCGATAAGGATTGCGGAATTCGTTCGGGCCGCCAACCCCTCCACCATGAATGAAACAGATGTCGTCATAAACTTGACGGGCATGGGAATGGACGCAATTTCCTTGATGCGGAAAGATCTTGGCATCAAAAAGCTTTCCAAGGACCTCCAGAAGACATTCAATTCCATCCTCTATTAACAAAACAAGGCCTAGAAGATTGCCGGGAATGATAAAGAGAGAGATGAGCAGGCCGAGTATAATGCCGGTCATTCCCCCCAAAAGCACTTCAGCATTGTTAGCACTCTCAACCATGTCGGCCTCCATTGTTTTTCACTGTCCACTCAACCCTTCCAATCCGTCCAGATAAACCTGCAAATCGGACGTTGTAAAAAAACACAGGAATGTTACATTTTGTTATAAAGAAATGATCGTTACAGATGGGGACACTATAAACGCAAAATAAACGTACTATAAAGGAAAAAGTTGTGCTAATGGGTGGTCTCAGGTAGTGACGAAAACGTCTTAACTCACGTCTCAACTAAGCATGCCAAGTTAAGACGTAAAAAAATAGACAAATGCCCGTTGCCGACAAATTAAAAATAGCTAGAAAATCTCTTGGGAAAAATCAAAAAGAGATGGCAAAGGCGGTTGAAATTGCCCACCGCTCATGGCAGGGATATGAGCAAGGGGTCAATTTTCCAGGCGGCAAAGTATTCGCCGCCCTGGCCGAACTAGGCTTCAACACCAACTGGTTCTTCACAGACGACCAGGACGTGCCAATGCGCATCGGTGTCGTCACCCAGGTCGCCCAGGGGGGAGATGGTCAAAGCAGTGTCCTTGAAAACAAGGAAGTCTCCGAGCTGCTCAACGCCTCACAATTCGACAACCTGGGCCTGGGCGAGGCCGTGGAGCTTCTGGCCAAGATCTTCTCGTCCGGAGAAAAGGTCCTCATTCGCGCCATCAACGCCAACCTCCTGGCCTTCAGCGACAACGTGGACAGCAAAGCCCGTGCGGCAAAGGACAGTGAACGCCTCGCTGAGATCACGGAACGTATGGAAAAAATGGAAGAAAAACTACAGAGAATGGATCAGATCCTGGAGGATCACAACCGCCTGGCCAGGGAAAACAACGAACTCCGGGCACGGCTGGACAGCACAGAATCAAAGCCTGCGGCAAACGGATAAAGGGGAGAGGATGGCGGGCACAAATAAGGACACCCCCTCCACATAACAGTCAAATTAAGCCAAGTCCAATGGGGCCGCAGCAATAGCGGCAAGATCATCTCCCCATTCTTGGCCGTTTGAAGACAAACCCGCGAAAGCGTGTTTTTTTTGGCTCAACCAAACATCAAATAACAGTTAACTGTATCAAAAAAAAGGAGAAAAAGATGAATCACATTTGCGCCATTTTTGTACTTTCTATATCCATCTTATTAGCGTCCTGTGACTCAACACCTCCAGTCTCTCAGCATACTGAAAAACAACCATCACCTAAAACAGTATCAGTCCAAACTCAATCCCCAAAAACAGCACCTGCACCTAACAAGATCATAATTAATGATGAAATGATCGGCACATACAGAGAGTTGGCCTCTCGTATGGGCTTTGATTATGACAAAGAATACGGCTATCGGGAGTTTTGGGTTCTTACAGTTGAAAATAAGGTTGGTGTGGACGCTGAATGGGAACCATTAATGCTTTCAACAGGTGGTGATTTCTGGGATCCGGATGACAGCATTCACTTTAACAAGCAACAAGTGGCCTGGGAGACATTCTATTATAAAAACCACAATATTACCTGGATCCGCCAGATCAGGCACCAGGGCGACCACAGCTATGTAAAACTCCTGAAACTTGCAGAAGGCAGGGTTCCTGATCTAAATCTACAATAAATAAAAGGCCTCAACATGAACAGCCAAGAATTTGGCGGCCCCTGGTCAACCATTAAAGTTGAATTGCTACGGAAATACCTGCATTTTTACACGCAGGCCCTGAAAAACAAGCCGTTCAAATTGATCTATATTGATGCTTTTGCCGGCACAGGATATTTTCAGACAAAAAAGAAAAACTGTCAAAAACAGGGCTTTTTTTCAGCACCACAAAAAGAAACAGGCCAACAACTCCTTGACGGATCAGCAAAAATTGCCTTGAGTCTGGAGCGCCCATTTGATTTTTATATCTTTATAGAAAAAGACGAGAAAAAATTTTCTGAGCTCCAGAAGCTAAAAAAAGAATTTCCTTCTCTCGAAACGAGAATGCATTTTAAAAACACGGATGCAAATGAGTACCTGAAGTCCTTGTGTAATAAAGTAAAATGGTCAAATCATAGATCTGTGCTGTTTCTTGACCCTTTTGGTTTGCAGGTAGACTGGACAACCATTGAGGCAATAGCAAATACCAGATCTATTGACACCTGGTTCCTTTTCCCTATAAGCGCCATTAACAGAATGTTAAAACGAGATGGGAATATAAGCGAAAGCTGGAAAAGAAGAATAAATAGTGTGTTCGGGACAGATAATTGGTATAATAAATTTTTTAAGAAATCTAGACAGATGAGTCTTTTTGGTACCACGGAAACCCTAAGGAAAGAAGCAGATTTTCAAATAATCGGCGAATATATTCTTGAAAGATTGCAAACAGTTTTTGCTGGTGTCGCAAAGAATCCTCGCTTGCTTCGAACTGAACGGAATGTTCCCTTATTTCTTCTCTGTTTTGCTGTAGGCAACCCTAATGCTAAAGCAAAAAAACTAGCCCTTAATGCAGCGCAAAACATTTTGAGCAAATAGAAGATGGCTTCACAATCTAAAATAGAGTGGACTGAAACCACATGGAACCCGGTTACCGGTTGCACGCCAATAAGCGAAGGATGCCTGAATTGCTATGCCTTAAGACTTGCCAAACGCTTGAAGGCAATGGGAAACAAGCGCTACCGCAACGGTTTTAAACTCACATTGCACCCAGACCTTATAGGTGTTCCGTTACGATGGGTTAAACCACGCCTGGTTTTTGTCAATTCCATGAGCGACCTGTTTCACGAAGACATCCCCTTGGAATTTATCCAAAAAATATTTTTCACGATGAAACAAGCAAAACAGCACTCTTTCCAAATCTTAACCAAAAGGTCAACCAGGTTAACAGAAATTGCCCATCTGCTTCCATGGCCGGATAATATATGGATGGGGGTAACAATAGAATCAGGAAAGTATGCCTATCGTGCCGACAACTTACGAAAAACACCTGCCGCCGTTCGTTTTTTATCTGTTGAACCAATGATCGGTCCGGTGAAAGATCTGAAACTGTCAGAAATTGACTGGGTTATTGTTGGGGGAGAGTCAGGCCCAAAAGCCAGAAAAGTTGAAGAAGTCTGGGTTAAATCCGTAAGGGATCAATGCGTTTCGGAAGATGTGCCTTTCTTTTTTAAACAATGGGGTGGCACAAACAAGAAAAAAGCTGGCAGGGAACTGGAAGGAAAAATCTGGAATCAATATCCTAAATCATATTGCGACATGCCCCAGCAGTGCTCTTTGTAAAAAATCTCATTTTATCTGCAAAAAACTTTCGAATTTCTTCAAATTTCTTATTTTTAAGTTTCGTACAGTTTTTATTTTCAAATCACAACTAAGTATCTAAAAAGTCGCACAAAAGTTTCTTCTCCGTTTCCCTCTTTCCCCATTTTTCAATTATCTCAGTCTATATGCCCCTCTATAACTATTCTAGTTTACTATTTTTTTACGTTTTCACAGAATCCACCTCAAACCACAAAAAAAAGCACCTAACCCCAAAATGGGTTAAGTGCTTGAAATTACTGGTGCGCCTGGCAGGATTCGAACCTGCTACCTACGGATTCGTAGTCCGCCACTCTATCCAGATGAGCTACAGGCGCATTATTATGAAGCAAAAAAATATACAGCAAAGAGCCCGATTCTTCAACAAGAATATCATCCTTCATTAAAAATAAGGCGATGTGGAACAACCATTGCTCCTTCTGCCGGAAGAATTTATGTCATAGAGAATCTACCAGACCGAACGCATCCCCTGTTTTTTTCGAACCTGATCAAGGCGGCGTTCAAGGTCAATGCGCCATCGGGCATGAATCCGGGCGCCGGAAGGGCCAATCAGCTCGGGCAGACCGTATACCAACCGGTCCGTGGCCCGGCTGGCCTCAATCACCGCCTCAATGGAGCGGGCGCCGAATTTGTAATCAGCAATCAACAGCCGTAAAAGCAGGCCGGAGGTTTTACGGGCCGCCTTCTTCCAATGGGTATTCATCTGATGGGCAATAACAAAAGCCCTTTTCAGCAGGATACGGCGCAGCTCTTCCAGCTCAGCTCCGGAGGTCGCGTCACGCAGCAGGTCTTCCGGGATGTTGATGCCGTCAATATCAAGCACTACCCGCAATCGACTCATGAAATCCGGTATTTTCAGGGTTTTGGCCAGTGCAAGCTGAGCAGGATCCGATGGATCGAGGAGCTGTTCCATGCCTTCCCAGTTGGCCTTGACGCCTCCGGCAAAGACAAAAATAGCCCGGCCGATATAATATGGAATTCCATGAACATAGGTGACGCCATCCTGCATGGAAGGCAGGAAATAACGAAGATAGCCGAATTCATGATCGTCGTAGCGGCAGTCAAATTCATCCCAGAAGGTGATGGGAACCTTGCCCTTGGCAACAGAGGCTCTGACCAGATCAATAGCCGAGTTGATCTCGTCGGGCTGGGCAAACTGGGTCAGATTAAATTCGTAAAAATCAAAAGGATCCTGATCGAATTTGGAGCCGATCACCTTGGCCACTTCCTTGACGGCAAAGGACTTGCCCGACCCTGGTGGGCCAAAGACGCCGAGGCAGAGAGGCCGCTGATAATTTTCTTTGGTCACATAGGAATTCATTACCGACTGCAGGGTCACCACCGGGCCGATCTCAGCCGGATCAGTTGTGCGAAGATGGCCGATATTAAAGATACGCAACTCCTGAAATCCTGTCTTGCGGCTTACCTCTTCCTTGAGATGATGCAGCACCTCCAGGATCGCATCCATATAGCCTGAGCATGTAGTATTGGGCAGTTTTGCAGCTGCTGCGGTCATGGCATCCTGCTCAAAAAATGATCGTAAAGCCTTCATCTTGCTCCGATTCCAGATCTGGCCGGACACCTGTTCCAGGCTGCGTTCAAATTCAGGAGTCATCTTCGGGAATTCAATGAAAAAAGGATCGGCACAGTACAGAAATGAACAGGGAGAGCCGGCCGGGTAGGTGGTAGAAAAATCAAGATTCGGGAACTCCAGCCCCTCATTAAAATAATAACCATGATCGTTCAGCAACTGCCAGTGTGACAGGATGCGCTTTGAAAAATCGAAGAAATAGCTTCGGCCCGTCTCCAGGTGGCCCAGACGGATGAAGTCCACCGCCAGCATAGCGGTCATCAGGGTATCGTAAACAGGAACCGAGCCTTTTTGTCTTGAAGAACTTTTCTCCGGCAGACTCCCCTGCCGGCAACGGAAATAAATACCGCCCGGCGAGACATAAAGCAGACCGTGGGGAAACATTTCAACCATGACGTGACAGCGGAAAGCCCCGGTCGCCTTGTCCCACAAACCCACCTCCGGGGAACGCAGGGCACGCAGACTCATGGCCACAACCGATTCCCAGACCACCGAACTGTCCATTTCCATTCGGGTTGTTTCCAGGTCAGCCAGTCTGGCGAAAAGCAGAAAACGATTGCCGAACTTTTCGGCCCATTCCTGCCAGTGAGCCACGCTGATGCCCATGGCAATGACCCATGCTTCGGGGTTCAATTCGTTGAGTTCTGCGGCAACACAGGGTGGCCGGCCGCTGTCATCAATGATCAGGATTCCGTTATTCCCGCTCAGCTTGTCCTTGTTGTCTTTATCAATGGCAAGGCGGCCTTCATCTTTGCTGCGTCCGGCAAAGGGAAGAATTTGATGGACCATAAACCAGCCATGATCTTTTTCGATATCAGGCCGCTGCCGCTTGCGGAAGATCTGAAAAACGTCCTTCTGCTCTCCATAGGTATGGGTATTGACCTGGGGAGTAAGGTTGACGCTGGTGAGATAAGAGGCCAGCCAGGTGATGCACTGCTCAAGCCGGCCATTCTCCTCTCCGACCTTGCCGGCCAGGAGTTCGACAAAGTCGCCGGGATTATAACCATAGGCGGGCAGGCTTCCTTCCTCGAGAAGACTCACCTCTTTGATAGGGAGGTTCCAGATTTTGACATTTGAACCAAGGAACAGGATTTTCTGCCGTTTGTTATTGTCTGACATTCTTTTCCCCCTGAACGAGCCTAAAGATCTTCGTAATGATTCAGTATTGGCCGGAAATTACCCTTTATTCCAGACTGTAACT
>JAYEPA010000268.1:0-1832 GCA_034723545.1 Thermodesulfobacteriota bacterium
AAAGAAAATTCCTGAACTTTATATCCTGGTGTTTCAAGGTTGGCGATATTTGACTGAATCAACCCCTGTCTCTCCGAGCGCAGGTTCAGAGCCTGACCCATCAGGGCAATATTTCCACCAAAAAGTTTATTTATCGGCATTTTTTTCTCCTGTCCGGCAGTTCATTGTTATTTGAGATAGAATAGCAATTTGTATGCCGGAGGAGAAAAGGAAGAAGTAAACGTAGAATATAGAACAAGAAATGTTGAAGTTTGAAGGAATACAAACCTCGTTAAATCATTCAAGGTTCAAGGTTAAGAGGGTAGCCATTACCTCAAGGGTTCCAGCAACCTTGAACCTTGAACCTTGAACATCTTAACCCTGACCAGAGGATGTTTATGAAATAAATCCACCGGTTCTATATTCATGCAACTTGTTGCGCAAAGTTCGTACACTGATGCCCAACATTTTGGCGGCATGGGTCCGGTTATCGTCAGTTTTTTGAAGGGCCTGCAGGATCATTTGACGCTCAACATCTTTTAAAGGCATGATCGGTTCAGCGGAAACCGTACCAGGGCGACCGTCTTTATTTTTTCCGCTGTCCTCCCTACCCTTTTCCACAGGTTCCGGCCTCTGGGCAAAATCATCAGCCGGACTGCCGGGAACGCGGCTGTCCTCATCCCAGAAATCCCACACTTCCAGTTCACCGCTTCCGGAAAGAAGCACGGCCCGCTCAACCAGATTTTCCATTTCCCGAATATTGCCGGGCCACGAGTAGTTCATAAAACGCTGCTTGGAGCCGCTTGACAGTTTCTTGACGTTTTTGCCGTACTGAGTCGAAAATTTCTCAACAAAATAATCCGTAAGGAGGGGAATATCCTGTCGCCGTTCCCGCAGGGCAGGAAGACGGAGAGGAATCACGTTCAAACGGTAATAAAGATCCTGACGGAAACTCCCCTCTTCCACAGCTTTTTCCAGATCACGATTGCTTGTGGCCAGCACATGGACATCGATTTCCACCGGCCCCTTGGCGCCCAGCCTGTCCACTTCTTCCTCCTGCAAAACCCGTAAAAGCTTCGCCTGCAGATGGAGGGGGATCTCGCTGATCTCGTCAAGAAGTAAAGTGCCGCCATTGGCCAGCTCAAATTTGCCTTTTTTACTGGAAATAGCCCCGGTAAAGGCTCCTTTTTCATGACCGAAGAGCTCGCTTTCCAGAAGTCCTTCGGGCAGGGCCGCGCAATTCAGAGCCACGAAGGGACTGTTTCTCCGATCACTTTCATTATGCAGATAACGGGCAAAAACCTCCTTGCCGGTGCCGGATTCTCCGAGAAGCAGCACCGTGGCTTTGCTCGACGCCACACTGCGTGCCTTTTCCATGAGGCGGAGCACTTTCTCGTCCCGGCCAATGATAGGCTTATTTTTGCCGCAATTTTTTTTCTTCTTCCGCGAAATTGTCCGCACAGGTTCAGCCTGCTGAGCAGTCTGCCTGAATACCCTGATCACAGTCTCCATAATCATCTCATCGGAGAAAGGTTTCAGGACGTAATCAAAAGCTCCCTGTTTTATGGCCAACACAGCCGTATCTACCGTGGCGTAAGCGGTCATGATTACCACCGGCAGGGCCGGAAATTGTGCTTTGATCCGATGCAGCAGATCCAAGCCACCCATTTCCGGCATCCTGATGTCGGTGATCACCAAATCCGGGACATTGCGTTTAATGATTTCCAGGGCCATGCGACCGTCTTCAGCCACGGAAACATTATAGCCCTGTGCGCTTAACGTCTCGAAGAGGGCGATACGGATCTGTTGCTCGTCATCAACAACGACTATTCTTTGTTTTTGTTCTACCATTT
>JAYEPA010000269.1:0-7716 GCA_034723545.1 Thermodesulfobacteriota bacterium
TATATGTTTTCGAAGTCACTTATGTTTCCTAACAGTTTAAATGCTTATAGTCTATTTACCTGAACAGTTACAACAATATTATGCGTGAAAAAGTGTGCGCAGGCAAATTTTTAGCCGGACAAAATGGATTTTTTTGAGTCAAATCGGCAGCAAGAAAACTGGTTACGTATGGGCAGCCGTCTGATTCCGGCAGGCCGTGGCAAAATCTTCGGGATAATGGCCCATGATCCAGCGCAGCTGCTGTTCACTGAAGGCGCCGGGGGAATTGGGCATCCTGGGCAGAAAGGCGTAAATCAGGCGCTGATTGTTTTCTTTGTTGTCGATGCGTTTTGAGTATTCAATGGTGGTCACCATCCCGGCGCCTAATCCTTCCAGTGTCCGCATGGCAAGGAGCATGCCCCGGTCCAGGGAGGCACGGCAGGTCTGATCCGCTTCAATGATGTTTCCAACCGGTTTTAGTGTCAGCATCTGGATTTCCCATTGCGAGGTCTGGGCCTTGGGGACAAAGAGCATGATGTTTTCGTCTTTATAGATAATCAGACTCTCTTCCCTGTCTGTTCTGCCGTCCATGCGGCGGTTGGACTGGATTGCCGTAATATAATCGTCAAAAAAGAGGTGGCCGGTATCTTTTTTATATTCGCCAATAAAGGTGCGAATCAGATCACCACAACCGTAGGAAATCATGGATTCGTCCGACGGTTCGCCGTTGATCCAGGCGGCAACTTCCGAGGGCAGCATGGCAAATTGCTGGTGGATTTGCTGGTGAGAGGCATTGAGGCGGTAGCCTGTGGGGGCGCAGTCAAAACCGAAATTCCAGCCCCAGAGGGTTGAGTTGAAACTCAGTTTTTTCCCTTTGCCCTGTTGCAGGGCTGTAACAATTTCAAGCCGCAGCTTTTCAAGATCAGCAGGCTCAAGCATCTCTCGCTCCGCCGGGACGGCCCGGCCTAGCTGTTCCGCCATTCTGGTGTAGGTGCGTTGGTAGTAGAGATGACGCAGGCCGCTCATGTCATGATCAAGAAGATCGCTGATTTGGTAGCGCACCGAGTCATTGGCCATATTGGCGGCATAATGGCCCCAGGGAATATAGGAGTTGCGGCGAAGATATTCAAAAATATGACTTTTTCCATCCGAAGCCCGCCATTCGCCGATAATTTCACTGCCCCCCTGGGCGCCGGGCCGCAGCACCATCACCTCTTTATACTCATTGGGCAAAGATCGGTTGTTAGCCAGAATTTCAAAGAGAAGATGATGGTTAATAACTGCCCGCGGTCGGCCTTGTTCGTCTTTTTTGTATCGTAACCCTTGGGGGTTCCCGTTTTTATCAAGGATAAACTCGCAGCAGTTATGGGCCAGGCGGACAAGGTCGGCCGGGTCGGTTGAGGTCTTGGCCAGGGTGAGAAGCAGTGAATCCGGCAGGGTGCTGAAGATTTGTCCGATTTTTTCTTCACTGCCAGTCCCTTCGGGGAACCAATCTTTCGCTGTTTGGGACAGTGAGGTGGGTTTTTCTTCCGGCAGGGAGATAGCAAGCGGATTTTCCGCCGTTCGGTCGGCCCAGCGCGAATTGACAAAGGTTGTCCCTTTGAACTCAAAGGCGTTGGGGATTTCATAGATCCGGTCCGCCCCCTTTTCATGGAGGGATGAGGCTGGGAAATTTTTGAGGTTGTCAGAGGATTTGTTTTCACATTCTCCCAGGGACTGGATATAATCGTTGATTCGAAGGTTCATGACCCGGTACTGAGGTTCGTGAACAGCGTATTTGAATTGGCCCTGGGGCGTGACACAGGTGCGTGGGGACATGGCTGAATCCTTAAAACTAATAAATTAACCACAGAGCTCACAGAGAGCACAGAGAAATTCTTTTTATTACAGTTAGTTGTCTCTGTGTACTCTGTGTGCTCCGTGGTGAAAAAAGACTTTTTACGAGTTCATCAAAGATGATTAAAAAACAATTCAACTAATAAAACAAATTTAACCAACAATACCAATGTCATTTAATATTTTTTCAAGCAACCGGCTGGAGGTGCTGGCCGATGTGCTGGCCGAACTGGTTAAGGCATCCCCCCTGCCTCCCCTGACACCTGAAATCGTGGTGGTCCAGAGCCGGGGAATGGCCCGTTGGCTGGCCCTGGAAATGGCTACGCGTTTATCTGTCTGGGCCAATGTGGAGTGCCCGTTTCCCAATAAATTGGTTGATGATCTTTTTCAAGCCGTACTGCCGGAAAACAGGGAGCAGCCGCTTTTTGACCGGGAGTCCATGGCCTGGCGCATCATGGGCCTGCTGCCTGAATTGGTGGAGCGTCCCGCTTTTTCCATGCTGAAAAAACATGGCACCGATCCTTTAAAACGCTTTCAGCTGGCCCACCGCCTGGCAGATCTTTTTGATCAATACATACTTTACCGGCCTGATCTGATTCAGTCCTGGGACAAGGGTAGGGACACTCACTGGCAGGCCTTGCTCTGGCGCGAAATTCGTAGCACAAGCCCCTTTATTCATCGGGCGACTATGCTCAATCTTTTTCTTGATCGTCTGAAAAAGCCTTCGGCAGACCTGAATTTGCCTTCGAGAATCTCGATATTCGGCATTTCATCCATGCCTCCCTTTCATCTCAGGGTCTTTGCCGCCCTGGCCGTTCACGTCGAGGTCAATCTTTTTTTCATGAATCCCTGTGAGCATTACTGGTCCGACATTGCCTCGGGCCGTGAAATGGCCCGCGTCAGGAAAAGGGAAGGGCAGGGGGCGGATCAGGCCTCGCTTTACCTTGAACAGGGCAACCGGCTGCTGGCCTCCATGGGGCATCTTGGCCGGGATTTTTTTACACTGCTTCAGCAGTTTGACTGTGAATATCATGAGTTTTTCACAAAGCCAGCCGGCTCAAGTCTGCTGGCCTCCATCCAGTCCGATATTCTGGCTTTAAAGGAAAGTGAAGGGGAGCGGAAACCTGATAATTCCATCACATTTGAATCCTGTCACAGTCCCATGCGGGAGGTAGAAGTGCTGCGGGATCATCTTCTTCATCTTTTTGAAACGGATACTGAGCTTCGTCCCAGGGATATCCTGGTCATGATGCCGGATATCAAGATCTATGGCTCGTTGATCCAGGCGGTTTTTGATGTGGGGAGGGATGATCCCTGTTTTATGCCTTTTTCCATCGCCGATACTGCCAAGCAGACCAGCAACCGGCTGCTGGCTGATTTTTTCTCCCTCCTTGATCTTGCCTCAAGCCGTTTTTCCGTAAGCCGGGTGGCGGCCATACTGGAAAGTGACTCTTTGCAGCGCAGGTTCGGCCTGGGCCGGGATATTGACCTCATTGATCGCTGGATTCGGGAGACCCGCATCCGCTGGGGCCGGAGCGGCAGTGACAAGGAGAAGCTGGGGTTGCCGCCTTTTAACGAAAACTGCTGGCAGGCCGGACTGGACCGGTTGCTGCTGGGCTACGCCATGGAGGGTGAGCAGCTTTTTAACGGGATTTTGCCTTATGGTGGAATGGAAGGATCTGATGCAGAGGGGCTGGGTCGCCTGCTGGAATGTCTGCAGGTTGTTTTTCGATTTTGTGACCGGTTGGCTAAAGGCCAAAGTCTGGCAGACTGGTCGCAACTTCTCCTTGAGTTGCTGGATGAGTGTTTTGAGGTGGAGCAGGAAGATCAGGATGATCTCCAGTTTATCCGGCGCGGCCTGCAGAAACTGGCTTTCCTGCAGGAGGAAACGGATTTTACGGAAACAATTGATCCTCGTGTTCTGCGACCCTGGCTGGAAGAGGCCTTGGGGCGTGAACTGTCTCCCTTTGGTTTTTTAACCGGCGGTCTGACGTTTTGCTCCATGCTGCCCATGCGGGCCGTGCCCTTTAAGGTGATCTGTCTGCTGGGCATGAATGACGCGGATTTCCCCAGACCCCAGACCCATGTCAGCTTTGATCTTATGGCAGCTACTCCTCGCACCGGTGACCGTTCCCGCCGCTTGGATGACAGTTATCTTTTTCTCGAGGCTCTGCTATCGGCCAGAAAGGAGCTTTATGTCAGTTATGTGGGGCGGTCGATCAAGGATGACTCCAGTCTACCGCCCTCGGTGCTGGTCAGTGAACTTCTTGACACAATTTGTGATGGTATCAAAGCGGACGCGGGTCAAAAAGAGAAGGAAAAAAATCACGGCTCCCTGGTGACGGAGCATTGTCTCCAATCATTTAATCCGGCCTGTTTTCAGAAAAAATCCGGGCCCCGTAGTTATTCGGCCGTAAATTTTGTTGCGGCACAGGTTCTGGCTGGTAAAGCCGCGGAGGGTGCTGATTTTCGTAATGGCCTGCCTCTAGTTGAGCCTGGAGACGAATTCAGGGAACTGAGTCTTGATGATCTGATTCGTTTTTTCTGTCATCCGGCCCAATATTTCTGTGAAAAGAGGCTGGGCCTTTTTCTGCGGGATGACAGTGAGCCTTTTGAGGAAAAGGAACCTTTTGATCTCACTGGACTTGAACGTTATCATCTGGAAAATGTGGAGCTGGCAGCCCGCAGACGGGATAAAGACAGCAGCAGTCTTTTTGAGCGGGCCAGGGCGGAAGGTATTCTGCCCCACGGTCCTGGCGGCGAAGTAGTCTACCGGGAACTTGAGAGCGACGTGGATCGTTTTGCCCGGTCCATTGCCCAAATTCAGGGCAAGCCCCTGGAGCCGGTCTCCCTGCAAGTCAAAATCAATGGTTTTACCGTCCAGGCCCATCTTGCCAATCTGTTTGAATCCGGTCTGCTCCACTGCCGTTATGCCACCGTCAAGGCTAAAGACCTGCTGCGGGCCTGGTTGAGTCATTTGCTAATCAACATTGAGAGCAAGGCCTGTCCTTCAGAGGGATGCACTACCCGGCTGGTCGGCAAGGATAATATTGTCACCTGGCTTCCTCTTGCTGAGAGCCGCGATATCCTGGCTGATCTCCTTGACCTCTACTGGAAGGGGATGTCTACGCCGCTGCCGTTTTTCCCGGCCACGTCCCTGGCCTTTGCCGAGTTGGCTCTGGCTGATGAGCAGCAAAAGGGGTTGGCTGCGGCGTATAAAGTCTGGAATGGCGGCTACCAGAGAACCGGCGAAGGGGATGATGTCTATTTGCAACTGTTTTACAGGGATCCAAACCCATTGGACGAACATTTTGCGGAATTGGCCCTGGGGATTTTTTCACCCCTGCTGGAACATCAGGAATGATTCGTGTCACATACGGCGGATTAGACTTTGCTCGGAGTTTCGTTCCTCGTTTACCTATCCGTCCTACGCAGGCTTAGTACAAAAAAAGAGATAAACATGATGATCTTGTGAAAAATTCAGTAGGGCGGATTAGCGAAGCGTAATCCGCCGTATGTCAGTCTCAACCAGGTTCTCCGGCACAAATATCGATATCTCCCACTCCCCAGTTTTCTGGATATAGCCCACGTTGAACATGGTTTCTGAAGGTAGAATACGGCCAATCAATGACTCTGTCAACATAGCCATGTTTGACCGGGTTAAAATGAAGATAATCCATATGGGTAGCATAATCCCTTTCGTCTCGGATCGTATGCTCCCGATAACGGCGTTGCCGGATGCCACGTTCACCTTTTCGTTGCCTCACCCTTGAACGTCGTTCCGTCTTTGGCATTTCTTTCGAGAACAATGTCTTAACCAGCCGCATACGTTTAGCATAATCATCATCATTTTGAGGCAAGGTCCAGATGCAATGCATGTGATCAGGCAACACCACCCAACCATCAATATGAAATGGATGACGCACCTGAACACGCCTCACGACATCACGTAATATATCAATCTGCTGGACAAGCAGTTGATTCTGGTGGCGCTCAAGCAAATTTACCGTAAAAAAGTAACAACCACCTTCAATGCGATATCGGCGATAATCCGGCATGGTTTGTTGAATCTTTTAACATCTATATTCCATTCACATACGGCGGATTACGCTTCGCTCGGAGTCTCGTTCCTCGTTTACCTATCCGCCCTACGCGTGCTGGAATTTGAACAGCCTGATTGCTCGTCACCGGTGCGTGTTTTATTTTCTTTTGGCACCACAATTCCAGCAAATCTGAAACTGCGGTTCAATCCATTTTCTACGATGTGGTATCCGGCGAGAAAGTCCTTGAGCAGCTGGGCCTCGATCCGGTTCCTGGCCTGGTAGAGAGGTTTCAAACGCAGAGCTATTCATCGCTGCTGTCGTTATCATTATCCGCCTCCAGGCCGGCCTGTTTCTCAGATTGTTTGGAGCCCGCCTCCTTTTGGGCAGTCGAAATCTGGGTCTCCTGGAGAGGGGGCAGGGTAGCCAGCTGTGGGTTATCGGCCAGGATATGCACATCATGCTGAGGATAGGGAATGGATATCCCTTCCGCATCGAACCGCTCTTTCACCATCCTGGTCACATCCCAGTAGACCGTCCAGTAATCTTCCGTGTTGCACCAGGGGCGGCAGATGAAGTTGACCGAGGAGTCCGCCAGTGCGTGCAACCGGATCACTGGTGCCGGATCCTTCAGTGCCAGCGGGTGCTCGGCCACGATCTCCTCCAGCACCCCCTGTGCCTTGGCTATATCATCTTCATAACCTATACCGAAGGTGAGATCTACCCGGCGCTGGTCACTGCCGGTGGCGTTGATGATGACATTGCCCCAGATGTCGTTGTTGGGCACGATCATCAACTGGTTGTCCAAGGTCATTACCGATGTGTTGACCAGGCTCATGGATTTGACCTTACCCGCAATACCAGAAACGTCGATGATGTCATCCACATCGAAGGGGCGGTAGAACATGATCATGATACCGCTGGCAAAGTTTGAGAGGGTGTTCTGCAGGGCAAAAGCGACCACGAAACCGGCGGCGCCAATCACTGCCAGCAGCGGCCCGACATTCACTTCCAGCGCCGCCAACGCTACCAGAATACCGATGAACATAACCACCCGACGGGCTATGGAGATAATGAACTTGGTCAAAAGCACCGACAGGTTGTCGATGGTGGAGAGCCCTTTGCTGACCGCCCGGCTTACCAGCTTGGCCAGAATCCAGAAGGCAACAAGGGTGGCTACGAATATTGATATATTCCAGGCCCAGCGGAGACCTCCCTCCTTCGATGTGAGCCAGCCCAGGATGGTGGTCGATGCGGCATGCCAGTCGGTGACATCGACCTTTATGCCGCTGACCGTATCGATATAGCGCCGGTAGGGCAGCACCTTATCCTGTTCGACAGCATTCTTGCCCAGCCCGATCTTGGCGTTGATTGCCGAGAGCACTGCGTTGAGCCGGTCGATACGGGCAGTCTGTATTCCCTGCAGTTCTGTAATCTGGTCCAGCACCTCGGTCTTCTTTTCCTGTTTGGCCTCTTCGACCTTTTCGGCGGCCTTGTGCTCCTTTCCTTCCGTCTCCTGCTGTTTAGCCTTAGCCGTTTCGATTGCCTTGGTCTCTTTCTTGACTTTCAGCTTCTCTGTGCTGATATTATGCGTGGCCTCCTTGACCAGCCCGAGCCAGCCGTCGGCCTCAACGAAAAGCTCGTCCTCGGTCATGGGATGGAGGACAATCTCCAACTCATCGACCGGTATCTCGGGATCTGCGGTCGTGATTGCTTCTGCTTTCTTAGCGTCTTTTGACGGCGCCTCAGCAGCGGAGAGCCAACTGACTGAGAACAGCAGTAAAACAACCAGAATGATCTGCGTGGAAAATTTATACCTCATGAGTCTGTAACTCCCTAATTGTTAATTGAAACACCAAAA
>JAYEPA010000270.1:0-1748 GCA_034723545.1 Thermodesulfobacteriota bacterium
TGCTGATCGCCCGGACCATGAATTCCGCCCCGGATTTAGTGGTGGTATACGGCAGATGATAGTCAATGGCAGCCCGCCGGATCGAGTAGGAATCTTCCGTTGTCCTGGTTCCCATTGAGGTGTTAAAGATCCACTGGATCGCATTATCCTGTATTTTATCAAGAATATGGGGTCGCCCTTCGGAAATTTTAGAGACCGGCTCGCATTTCACGCCGTTTTTCTGGAAAAATTCTGCTGTTCCCCTGGTGGCAAGAATTGCAAAATCAATGTCATTGAGTTCCCTGGCAATGGGCAGAACCGCCTGTTTGTCGGCATCCCTGACGCTGATAAACACCGTGCCCGAAGTGGGAATGGCCTGACCGGCCGCATATTGCGATTTTGCAAAGGCGAGCCCCAGCGAGTTGTCAATCCCCATTACTTCACCAGTGGATTTCATTTCCGGCCCGAGCAGGGTGTCGACATTTTCAAAGCGGTCAAAGGGAAAAACAGCCTCCTTCACGGCAAAATGTTTCACCTCCACTTCCTGTATCAGTCCCAAATCCTTCAGCTTCTCACCCATCATCACCCTGGTGGCCAGTTTAGCCAGGGAAACACCGGTTGCCTTGCTGACAAAAGGAATAGTGCGTGAAGCCCTGGGATTGACTTCCAGGATATAGAGGATGTCGTCTTTAACCGCATATTGGATATTCATCAGGCCGATTACCCCCAACTCAGTGGCCATGGCCCTGGTTGCCGCCTTGATTTGGCTCATGACTTCGGTGGACAGGTTGTGGGGCGGCAAAACACAGGCCGAATCACCGGAATGAATGCCCGCTTCTTCAATATGTTCCATGATGCCGCCAATAATTGTTGTCTCTCCATCCGAAATGGCATCAACGTCTATTTCTACGGCGTCTTTCAAAAATTTATCTATAAGGATAGGACGTTCAGGAGAAATATCAATAGCTGAAGTCATGTACTCATTGAGGTCTCTTTCATTATAGACAATGCGCATGGCCCGTCCGCCCAAGACGTAAGAGGGCCGGACTACGACCGGATAGGTTATTTTCTTGGCAATTTCCAGAGCCTCATCCGTGGTGAGGGCCGTGTCGTTTTCCGGCTGAATCAGACCCAGTTTCTGGAGAAATTGCTGAAAGCGTTTACGGTCTTCAGCCCGATCAATACTGTCCGGTGATGTACCCAAAATCGGCACACCAAGCTCGGCCAGGGGCAGGGCCAGATTGAGCGGCGTCTGGCCGCCGAACTGGACAATCACCCCTTCCGGTTTTTCTTTTTCAATTATATTATAGACATCTTCCCGGGTTAAAGGTTCAAAATACAATTTATCGGAAGTGTCATAATCCGTACTCACGGTTTCTGGATTGGAGTTAACCATGATGCTTTCAATGCCCATTTCCTCAAGGGCAAATGAGGCATGGACGCAGCAGTAATCAAATTCAATGCCCTGGCCAATACGGTTAGGGCCACCACCCAGAATCATTATTTTGCGTTTATCCGTTTTTCTAGATTCGTCTTCAACCTCATAGGTTGAGTAGTAATAGGGGGTGTAGGCTTCAAATTCAGCGGCGCAGGTGTCCACCAGTTTATACACGGGCGTGATCCCCTGTTCTTTCCGCAGATCTCGTATATCGTTTTCCGTTGTGCCGGTCAACCAGGCAAGCTGTTGATCGGAAAATCCCATCTGCTTGACCTTGTTAAGAAACTCGCGGTCGAGACCTGAGAAGCCTTTTTTGCTGATCAGCCCTTCA
>JAYEPA010000271.1:0-1745 GCA_034723545.1 Thermodesulfobacteriota bacterium
CTGACAGGGACTGCTTCATCCACCCGGTTTTTAATCTTGGTTTCAAACTCCTCAATCCTGTCAGCTTCACCTTTTTCGTCAAATAATCCGGCAAAATCTTCGGCTTTATCCTCGGAATGCAATATGGATCGATGCTGTCCCGTCAACTCGTTTTTCGATCTTTTAAACAGAATTTCTGCTGCCCGGTTGCAGTTTATGATCATTCCGGTGTCAAAGTTGAACCAGACAATGGCATCAGCGGAATTTTCAAAGGTCAGTCGGAAACTTTCCTCGCTTTTACGCAGATCAAAATCGGCCTGGATGCGTTTGGTTATATCCAGGATGATCACAAGGACCGAGTCGTTGGGCGGATCATGAACCGGGATAAAACTTATTGACAGTGAACGGCCGTTAACAGTTATTTTGCTGCTCTCTTCAAGTATCGGTATGCTTTCTTCCAAGCGGTTCAGGGTATATTTGATTAATTCGGTCTGTGTCTCCGGGAAAATTCCGGGAAACCAGAGAGACAACAGCTTTTCCTCCGAGAGACCAAAAATGGATACGGCAAAAGGATTGGCAAAAATGATTTCACCCGTGGGGGTTAATTCCATCACTCCCACATCAAGATTATTTAAAATGATATCGTAATGTTTTTTTACGGAAAGGAGTTCCTTTGAAATTTCCCGCTGAAAGACCTCCCCATAACCAATATGCTTACGAACCAGGCTCGGATCGGAATTTTTTTCGAGTTTATTGAGAACAGCAAGAATATGTTCCGTCAGTCTTGGCCCTTTTGCAATACAGCTTGTGGCGCCGTACTCTGCAGGATCCAACTTTGCCTCTTTGGCAATTGCGGAAATGATAATGATGGGGACAGATTGCATCTCAGGCATGCTGCGGAGAATATGGCATAACTGCCCGCCGCTGATCTGTGGCATGACCATGTCGGTAAAAATAACATCCGGCTTTTCTTCCTTTTTGAGGATTTGCAAAGCCTCCAGGCTGGAAAGCGCGGTCTGCGCCGTATACCCTTCCCTTTCAAGAAAGCATGAGATCAGCTTCAAAATAACCGGATTGTTATCAACGACTAAAATTCGTTTCATCTATAAATAAGCCGTAAAGCAACAGCCGACAGTACGGCTGGACAGAGTCATTTTTAATGTAAAAGTTTAAATTTCGTTACTATTCAGGTTGTTTAGGATGTAGGCTAAAGGCTATTTGTTGTCGGAATCCGTCGATACCCTGTTTTAAGGGTGTTTCTCGTTACACCGCTCCGCTGTGCAACGAGCTCTGTCCTACAGTTTAAATGACTACAGCCTATCGATCTGAACGATTATTTCTTTATATTCTGCTTCAATATAAGAAAAAAATCAAATATTTTATTTATGATTTTAATAAGTTGCTCCAATTTTTTGATATTATTTTCATTTGGAGCAAATTGTCAAGAAAAGAGCCGACCGTGAAGAAACAGGACAGCTCGGCCGCCAAAAAATTGATGGTTTTGATGATCCCGTTGTTTCTATTCGTCAACCTGATGCAAATAAAGTAGCTTACAGAGGCACAGAGACCACAGACATTATTCTTTTTTCTCTGTGAGAGATAAATTTCAATCTGGAGTAAAGGGTAATTTCCAGCCTACGCTGAATAGTTACAATATTTGGTTGTTTTTTTCGAGTTCATCAAAATTATCATCAGTCATCTCCTGTCAAATCAAAAATGAAAAAATGATGTCTGAATTTCAAATTATCAAGCCTTATTTTAAGAAA
>JAYEPA010000272.1:0-18705 GCA_034723545.1 Thermodesulfobacteriota bacterium
AAAGTACGTCGCCATCACATCCATGAGAATGGATTGCAGAAAGCGGTAAAAAAGGCTACTGCCCAGGCCGGGATTACCAAAAGAGTGAATTGTCGTGCCCTGCGCCACAGTTTCGCTACCCATCTTCTGGAAAACGGTTATGATATTCGTACAGTGCAGGAGCTGCTCGGTCATGCCGATGTGTCAACCACCATGATCTACACCCATGTACTCAATCGTGGCGGCCAGGGGGTGCGGAGTCCCCTTGACTCGATATAGTTTTTGTGTAATTTCGTAACTTCTCAATAAGTGGTGGAAACTTAAAAAAATCCCCCTCAATCCCCCTTTTTTAAAGGGGGAGGTAGTCTGTACTCCCCCCACTTGTTGAGAAGTCACAAAAAAAGATTGATTCCCTGCCAATAAACTACCCGGCTTCCCGTTCACGCATCTTGCGGACCAGGAAACTCGCCACATCCCGTCCCGTTGTTCCCCGGCCGAAACCTCCATCCATGCCGCATTGACGAGCCAGTTCATGGCTAATCTGGGTGCCGCCGGCAATGAGCACCAGCTTTTGGCGTAGACCACGCTGCTCAGCGAGTTGATGAAGATGGCGCATGTGCCGTATGTGGACGTCGGTATGGGTCACCAGGGTAGAAATCAGCACGGCATGGGCGTCTGTTTCCTCGGCCGCGTCCAGCAGCTGCTCGACCGGTACGGAGGTGCCAAGGGCGTGACAGTAAAATCCGTATTTTTCAATGCCGCCATGCTTGATGTCGAGGATCTCATGCAGGCCCACGGAATGCTCGTCCTCGCCGACAGTGGCCGCCACAACGTGGATGTTTCTGGGACGCACCCAGGCCTCGATTTCCGCATCCGGCAGTAATTCATCAGCACGAGGCATGGACAGCTCATCAATCTTGAGGGCGACATCAAGCACTCCTTTAATCTCGAAGACGCTCCCTTCGGCCGGATGCATGAGGCGGCGGCTGATCACCTCGGGGTTTTGCAGGCCCATACGTCCGGCCATTTTAAGGGCCGCCGCCTCGGCCACTGTCGGACTTTCCGGCACAAACAGGGTTACGCACACTAGGGAGTCACCGTGTTTTTCGACTTCCGGTCGCAGCAAACCTGCCGCCCGGTCCGCAAGCGGTTGCTGGAGGCGTGTTTCCACGTTGTCCTCTGGATCCACCTCGTCGATATATTGAATTTTTTCAGGATCGCACAAGGTGCAGCCGCCATAGTCGTCGCAGGGTTTGCCGTTTTGCCCGGCATAACAATTGACGCCAAAGTGACTGCACACAGGAGCGCCGTAATCGGGTTTGCGGGGAATCACGGTATCTGCGGCGTCGCCTCCCTCGGAATCGCGGATGATCCCGTCGCCTTTACGTTCAGGGAAATAGCCCTGGTCCACGAACTGGCCCGCCTCGACAGCATTGTAGTAGCCACCGTTTTCCAGGATCTCTTCAAGGAAGAGAACGGCGCGTTCCTTGAGTTCGCGAACTTGATCGCGGAATGTTTTTTTGTTTTTTATCTCGACGATTTCGGTCAGACCGTCAATCCCCATCAGGGTCTGTCGGGCCGTGTTCACTCCGGCTATGTTGTTGTAATGCCAGGGGATATTCCGTCCCTCATCCGGTGTAATCGTGCTCTGGATATCAGTCGAGGTCAGGCGTGAAATAAGGGTGTCGAGTACATGGCTGACCGTCGCTTCCATGGTATCGGATTCCATGTAGCGGGTATTCTGCTGGGCCCGGAACCTGTAGCCCTGGAAAAGCTCGCGCAGGGCCACCCCATAGGGCAGGTCCAGGCGCATCTTCGGAGCCGGCGGCGCCGTGGGCGGAACCGTGGACAGGGCGATCAGGCCGGCCTCCATCCCCGTAGCTTTTGAGTAAGCAGTGTTGATGGCGTGCTGGACAAAGAGCTCCGGCGTCACCTTCCAGGCCTCCTTGGCGCTGGCATTGGCATTGTGGGCACCGTCGAGCTGGAGGATACCGGCGTCCGCCATGATTGTTTTTGCCTCGGCAGCATCCACGAAGGAACGATGCATATTGATGTTCCGGTACAAGACATTGTACTGGGGATCCTGGTGAGCACCGTTCACCCCTTCTTCGGCAAAGAGAACAGCTATCTCCGGACCGGCAACACCGCTGACGTAGGAATGAAAGTTGATTGGTCGGCCCACTTCCTCTTCAATGGCGTCAAGGGCCTTGCGGGTTGCGCGGATCTGCTTTCTGCTGATTGGAATGCCGCCGATCCCTTCGGGCGTGCCTTCGATAAGTCCGTCGATATGGGATTGGCCAGTGGTGCGGATCACCATGATATGATCGGCGCCATGCCAGGCCGCCATACGCATGCGGCGCAGATCATCCTCGAAACGGCCCGAGGCGATTTCAGTGGTGATCACCATGTCACACTGGGGATTGATGTTGCCGAAGGCATGGGCGGCGGGGAGGGGAACGGAATTTTTAAGGTTTTGCGAGGTTTTTTTATAGGTAAAGGGGCCGATTTGTTGGTTTTTGATTTCTGTGCGCCAGGTCCAGCCCTTGCGTTTTGGTCGGTATTTGTCGAGATCCTTCAGTACTTCACGTATATCGAGTTTTTTTTCAGCAGTCAGTTTCATCGGCCTAGATCCTCCCAGTAACGGTCTTCCAGCAGACCCTGTCCGGCTTGACGGACAGTGATTTTTTTGTTTTTTGCAAGTTCGAGAACAAGACGGCCCGCCCCGTAGCCGAGAAGTTGGCGTTGGTTCATCTTCTCAACGAGCTGTTTGGTTTCCACACTCGAAAATCCCATGCGCAGCAGCACGGAACGTTCAATGGAAGGTGTTGTGTGGGTGCGGGCCTCTTCGATCAGGGGCTCGATGATTTTTTCGGCAAGATTCCAGAAACAGGCGTGCAGTTCGTCCTCCGACATTGCCTGTAAGTGTTTGCGGCGTGACGCGAAATTATCCGGTCTTTCCAGGGATTTCATTAAAACACCTCCGGTAATAAAATTAGGAATTAGGAATTAGGAATTACGAATTATCGGTATGATCGGATAGAAAAATCATTGTGAATTTTTAATTTTCACTTTCGTGGTTTTGGTGATTGAACCGAGAATTTTAAGTAATTCATTGCAATCTTCAATGATAGATTGGTAAGCCTGGTTATCAATAAACTTTGCGTCATGGAGAAGGCGCAACCAATAATGTGTTTCGCGTGACTCCTTGTAAGCAATTGTCATTTTGGAATGGAAATCCTTTCTCGACTGGCCACCAATGGCTTCTTCCACATTCGCGCCAATGGATGTCCCGGAACGAAGAATCTGCTTTGCCAGCACAAATTCTTTCTTTTCCTCGCACAACCAGCGATACAATTTTACAATGCGCAGGGCAAACGCGTAGCTTTTTTTCTGAATCACATTGTCCTTCATGAACAATTCCTAATTCCTAATTCCTAATTCGGAATTCTTAATTGCCTTTTCCACATAGGTTTGGCTGGTTCTGGTCTCAGCCGCCAGAAAGTCAAAATCGACATCAGTTAATCTTTCGCCTGCGGAAAGCGAAGCAAGAGCGTGACGGATGTAAGAGCGGCGAATGTGGTCCAGATCCACATTTACGATTTGAAGGGCGGCAGGATGTTTCGGGATGACGATTCTCTTGCCCGGCTTGTTCTCTCGCGCATCACCTCGTTTGATCTCAATGCCGAGCTGTCTGGCAAGATTAAGCTGGGCATAAGGATGTTTGCCTGCTCCGGTGTATTCGGTTTCCTGAACCACGATGATGCGGTCTTCGTCAAGTTTACGGGCCAGGACAAAGGCTGCGGCAAGGGAGGTGTTGCCGGCGGCTCCACGCTGCAGTCCTTCCAGCTCAGCAAGCATCTGGGTGATATAAAAAACCTCGCCCTGGGTGACGGTGACAAAGCGGTCCATGTAGCGCAACGGCCGGGCAGCGTTCCGGGGCACGTCAGCCCGGTCCGGCCAAGTGGTGAATGGCATGGAAAATCCGGTATGGCCCGTAGTAAAGGATTTCCGGTTGAAGTCACGGTCCGAGGCCATGTGCAGGCCGGAAAGATCGACACTGGCCGCAATCATTTCCGTGTCCAGTGCGCCTGCCCTGGTCAGGCCCCGGGCAGTGCCCGTGACATTACCTCCGCCGGCGTGGGTGGTAATCACCGCGTCCGGAAAACGGCCCGTCTGTTCCTTTGCCTGCAGAGCAAGCTCATAGCCGAGTGTCTCGATGCCGAGGATCGAATAGGGTGTATAGAGCGAGGCATTGAAATAGCCGGTTTCTTTAAGAACGGTAAGGAAGACAGAGAAAAGCTCCGGTCCCACCGACAAACGGATCACCTCCGCGCCGTACCCCTCGCAGGCCCTGGTTTTTTCGGCAATCTCCGGTTGGGCGAGTCCCTTGCTGTCAAAGGCTTCCTGCACCACGATGCAGCGCAATCCAGCCTTGGCAGCCTGGGAGGCCACAGCAGCGCCGTAGTTGCCGCTGGTTGCGGCGACAACTCCGGCATAGCCGCGTTTTTTCGCCTCGTGCACGGAGAGTGAGGCCCGGCGGTCTTTGAATGATCCGGACGGGTTTGCGGCCTCGTCCTTGACAAAGATTCGCGCTCCCTTACCGGGAGGGGCCACGGCCCTGACGAGTTCGGTAATGTTGCCCAGTTCCACAAGGGGCGTATTGCCCACCGCTGTTTGTTTTTGTATGGCGCGAATCGTTTCAATGTCGTAGCCGGTGTCATCAAGGAGGCGTTCGTAGTCAAAGGCAAGCACCCCGGTCTCATAGCGGCTGTAATCGATGCCGACGGATGTCCGCATGATTTCGGAGCGTTGGGGCATGATGTCTTCGTAGCTGTTCTTCATCTGCAGCGGCCTCGTTTGCGCAGAATGGCCCGCACCTCTTCGCCGATGCTTGTAAGTTCGGGAATCGGTGGACCAAAACCGTGGGTGTAGGCAGGATTAACCTCTGTGAGGGTACCGTGCAGGCGCCGGCCGGCAGCAGTGACGATTTCAGCTTCCTCGCCCAATAAAGCCGGCTTTACGAGAAATCCTTTGACTCGCATCTCCAGGGGAACCTCTTGGGTGTCCTCGGGGACCTGGGGCGCGCGTTCACCGGCCGCAAGCAGGACACGGTGGATTTCCACCCAGGTGTTTTTTTTGATTAGGTCAGCCATAATTGTTTTCTGGTGTTTTTTTATGTGATTACCACTGTAATAGCTACTGAAAAACGTGGGGTGGGGTACGAATAGTTTGACACGTAGGAGCACCCCAAGGGCATTCGGAGTCAGCGCTTACCTGAGGGGTACTCACCCCTGTGAGCGATAAGTGCTCTGGGCAAAAGATTTACACTTTTATCGCCCGGAGGCCGGGCTCCTACGGCACTGTGCCTAATTATGGCTAAAGTTCGTTGGTAAACACAATTTTTTATGGATCAGGCTCCGTACATCACCCATTATTGCGGCGGGCACAGGTAAATCAGCCATGCAGTGAAGTCCCGGCGCTGCATTTAACAGCCGGGGAATCATGTTCACCGCCAGACCACAGGTCGCCGGTCCGCCCGGGATCTCGGGACTGCCTCTAAGGTGGACATTCGGTGTGCCATTGATTTCGATGCTGTCGCCGGTTTTGACTTCTTCAAGCTGCGGGTGGATCTGCTGGGGATGGATGAGACTGATGACAGGCTTATCTTGACGATAGGCCACAGCCTTATGGAAACAGCCGGCCACCTGTCCGGGTTCAACCGTGACAAAGGGGGTCTCGCGCCGGATCCTGGAAATAATGGGTTCCCGGCTCTCCTCGATGCGCTCAATGTGCCAGCCTAAGACGTCGGCAATCATGTGGATTGATTCTGGAAATCCGAAGTGGCCTGCCACCGTTCCATTTTTTAGACCTTTCATAAAGTCTTCCCGCTTAAGTCCTACGCCCTGGCTGGCAAGCACGGACGGGCCGTAGGGCGAGAGATCATTGACGCGCGTAGCGCTGATTGATTGGATGTCGGAACAGACCCCTGTGAGGGTGATGATGAGCAGGTCGAGGATAAAACCGGGATTGATGCCGGTGCCAAGGATCCCGACATCATGGGCGATAGCCAGTTCGTGGATTTTTTCAGCAAACGAAGGGGACCTGCAGCAGGGGTACGCCATCTCTTCGGCTATGGAAATGACGTGAACGCCATGCCGTATCAAGGTCACAATTTCTTCCCTGGCATCCGTTATTTTCGAGCAGGTGGCCTGAATCGCTATTCGGGGGCGGGTTTGTTCGATAAGAGCAGCAAGATCTCCGCTGAGCTCCATGTTCAAATTTCGTTCGAGTCCCATGGCCCGGCCAAGATCCATGCCTGCCCGCTGCGCTCTTCTGCCATAGGCGCCCACCAGCTCAAGGCCTTGCTTTTCAAGGACTAAGCGGCCGATTCCAGCCCCCATCCGCCCGGTGCCAAGGACTATCACTCGGATTCGATTATCCATGCCGGAATGTTCCTGTTTTATTTGATCTGCTTTTTTGCGTTACCTTAATAAGTGGTGGCAACTGATAAACAAATCCCCCTCAATCCCCCTTTGATAAAGGGGGAGGTTGTCGGTATGCCAGCACTTATTGAAGAAGTTACCTTTTCTCCTGTTCCATTTACTCCCACCAGACAGTTTCAGCCTGATTTTGGCTGATGATGGTGCCTGCCTCACCCTGCAGGATCGTCTGTGTGTCTTTTAGGGCGCCAATGCCGGCCATGCCACCGGTCTGTTCGACAAACTCAATGGCAGCCTCAATTTTTGGAGCCATGGAACCTGGGGTAAAACGATATTGACGCAGATGTTCCGGAGAAATTCGTCGTATGGGATGGGCCGGTTTTTTTCCCCAATCCCTGTACACCGCGTCAACGTCAGTGAGCATGATAAAAACATCAGCCTTAAGTTTCCGGGCCAGAAGGGAGCTTGCCAAGTCCTTGTCGATCACCGCTTCAACGCCGATCAGGCTGCCGTCGTGTTGATAGACAGTGGGAATACCGCCTCCACCGGCGCAGATCACAATGACCCCATGTTTGAGCAGAAGCTTGATCACACTTAGTTGGAAGATTTTTTTAGGCCGTGGTGAAGGCACTACACGGCGATAGTTCCCGCCGTCAAGGGCAATGTTCCATCCGTGTTTGCGGGCAATCCTTTGTGCCTCATCTTCACTGTAAATGGGACCAATGGGTTTTGTCGGATGTTTAAAGGCTGGATCATGGGGATCCACCTCGATCTGGGTGAGCAATGTCGCGCAACAGCGCTCCGTCGGCAGCAGATTGCTCAACTCCTGCTCGATCAGGTACCCGATCATGCCTTCGCTTTCAGCATCCAGAATGTCCAGGGGGAATGTGGTGTCAGATTTGTAAGCTGCGTTTTGCAGGGCCAGCAGCCCAACCTGTGGGCCGTTGCCATGGGTAATCACCAGATCATGCGCACGGGCAATCGGCGCCAGAGCCTCGGCCGCAATCTTGATATTGTGCCGTTGATTTTCAGCGGTCAAAGGTTCGCTGCGGCGAAGCAGCGCATTTCCCCCCAGGGCAATTACAATACGCATGGGCTCAATCACAACTTGACCCATCGGCTTTACCGGTGAGGCAAGCTGGTAACATGGTGGTTGTTAAATAGTGACCATCCAGAAACGGTCTTTTCGGAGTCTACGCGTACCTGATCTCAAACAAAAATCCTTGTTTCTGGACGGACACTAAAAAAGAAAACCTCCTTCAGGATTCAGGTCGGTAATCCTGAAAGACAAGAGGAGGTATTCAATGGGTGAATACACGATATAAACAGAGGCATCATGGCAATGGAGAAACCATTACCTTCGGCATCCGGAATATCGCTTTACAATATGGAAAAAAAAGAGGAGATTTTCGTCTTTAACAGTTTTTCTTCTCCATCTCTGCAAAGTTCTTGTCCAGAAATTCACATTCCTTTGGCGTCAGATCATAGCGGATTTCCGCCTCCTTGAAGACCTTTGTCCTTGTTTTTTCCGGATGCTCTTCCAGGGTCTCACAGACCCACTGCAGTGCTTTTTTTAATTTGTCCCCTGGTCGCTGGGTGGCTGTACTCATGTTTTTTCCTGTTTATTTTTTATATGGTTTACAGGTGTTGATGCTCTTTTATGCTGATCCCTAATCCCGAGTTATCTCTTTGGTTTCAGAATTATGCCGCCAAGGGGTGGAATCGTCACCTTGACATGGCAGGGCGCTTCTCCAACCGGCTCGGCCACGGCTTGTTTGATATCGGGATTGACAACATTGCTGCCGCCGAATCGGGCCAGGTCAGAAGAAAAAACTTCCTGGTATTCGATTTCTTCAGGCACTGCCAACCTGTAATGCTGAATCACCTGGGGTGTCATATTGAGCAGACAGACGACATAGTCGTCCGGATCCTTGCTGGACCGGGCAAAAGAAATAACACTGTTATCGAAATCATGAAAGTCCATCCATTTAAACCCCTCATGATGGAAATCAACTTCCCAAAGCGCTTTTGTTTCCCGATAGAATTGATTCAGGGCTTGAAAATAATCATGCAGTTCGCGGTGGGCCTGATTTTGTTCCAACAGATGCCAGTCAAGGCTGACTTGACTGTACCATTCCGAAAGTTGCCCGATTTCATCGCCCATGAAAATATGTTTTTTGCCTGGATGAGTCCACATGAAGAAGAAGAGAAGGCGCAGATTGGCAAATTGCTGCCATTTGTCACCAGGCATTTTCGCCAGCAGAGATTTTTTGCCATGCACGACTTCATCATGGGACAGAGGTAGAATATAATTTTCCGAGAAAGCATAAAGCAGTGAGAAGGTCAGGGAATTATGATGGTGTTTCCGGTAAAGCGGATCACGGCTGAAGTAATCAAGCATATCGTTCATCCAGCCCATGTTCCATTTGAAACCAAAGCCCAAGCCACCCTGGTCGGCCGGTTTGGAAACTCCGTAAAAACTGGTTGATTCTTCGGCGATCATGAGAGCATTGGGGAAGTGGTCATAAACAATGGAGTTTAAGTGCCGGATAAACTCAATGGCGTCGAGATTTTCTTTACCGCCGTAAGGATTGGGAACCCATTCTCCATCCTTGCGGGCGTAATCGAGATAAAGCATCGAGGCGACCGCATCAACACGCAGACCGTCCACATGGAATTTTTCAAGCCAGAACAGCGCATTGGCAATCAGGAAATTAGAGACCTCTTTGCGACCGTAATTAAAGATCAGAGTTCCCCATTCCGGCTGAGTTCCCTGGCGGGGATCAGCATGTTCGTAAAGGGCTGTGCCATCAAACTGGCCTAAAATATGACCGTCGGTGGGGAAGTGAGATGGAACCCAGTCCAGGATAACGCCGATGTCCTGTTGATGGCAGCTGTCAACAAAATACATGAAATCCTGGGGAGTGCCAAAGCGGCTGGTGGCCGCGTAATAACCGCTGGTCTGATAGCCCCAGGATTCGTCCAGGGGATGTTCCATGATCGGCATCAGTTCGATGTGGGTAAATCCCATTTTCTTGACATAAGGAATCAAGGTCTCCGCCAGTTCCCTGAAAGAGAGAAAACGTTCCGGATCGGTTGGGTCGCGCTGCCAGGATCCCGGATGAACCTCATAGATGGACATGGCATTGTCATAAGGGTTCTGGCGCTGTTTGTTGGTCAGCCAAGCGTTGTCCTGCCATTCATAGGTGTTGATGTCCCAGACCACAGAGGCTGTTTTAGGCCGTAATTCGGCATAAAATTGAAAGGGATCGGCCTTTTCGAGGATATCCTTGTTCTGGGTCCGGAGCTCGAATTTATAAATATCGTTCTGGCCGATGCCGGGTATGAAAAGTTCCCAGATGCCGGAGTTGCCAAGAACCCGCATCTGGTGAACGCGGCCGTCCCAGTAATTAAAATCGCCGAGAACGCTCACTCTTCGGGCTGCAGGCGCCCAGACCCGGAAAATGGTTCCCTCGATTCCGTTAATTTCAGTCTGGTGAGCCCCGAGTTTATCATAAATTTGATAATGGGTTCCCTTGCTGAAAAGATGGCAGTCAAACTCGGATAACTGGGGATGAAAACGGTAGGGATCCCGAATCTCGCGAATGGACTGATCGTAGCAGGTGGCTTCATAGTAATAATCAAAGGGTTCACAGTAATCCGGGACTATGATTTCATAAAGGCCTTCTTCCCTCATCTTGTACATGTCCCTTTTTTCATCGCCGACAACAAGCCGAACCGAGTCGGCCAGGGGAAGAAAGGTGCGGATAATCGCTGAGGTGGGCTCATGCTCAATAACATGCAGTCCCAAGACAACAAAAGGATCATGATGATCAGATGCGATTACTTTGTCGAGTTCTTTTACAACGTCGATTGCCATATTGTTCCCTGTAGATGAAAAACTTGTCCTGAAATGAAAATTAGGTTTTACTTGGAAGTAATTTTGATTCGTAAATTTGGGTTAAGCGAATATTTACTCACTTTTTACCGTGATTTTAGCATAATTGCCAGTTTAAGTAGTAAGAATTTCCTGAATTGACTGCTTTGATTTTTTGAAATTATCAGAAAATTGAAAAGAAAAAAATATTTTTTTTGTAATTTCAACATGTTGGTCGTCTGGTTGTGTTGATTTTGATGTCTGAAGGTCTAGAGGATAGGAAGAGACGATTTGAAAAGCGGAAATGTCGGAGAAGCAGATGGAAAGTTATGCTGATAAGTTTTTAATTGCAACATCTAAAATGCCGGATCCTCGTTTTGCCAGGACGGTTGTTTATATCTGCTCCCACACCTTTGAAGAAGGTGCCATGGGAGTTGTGGTGAATTACAAGATTCCGGATTTTTCCCTGGCAAATGTTTTGAAAGAGTTGGATCTTCCCGTGCCGGATCAGGAACTGCCCGGGGTGTATCTTGGCGGGCCCGTGGACGTTGAGTCTGCCTATATCCTTCATTCGGCCGAGTATGAGAGTGAAAATTCCATGGAGATTAATGAATCCACCATCCTGTCACGGGATCCAAACATTCTCCAAGATATCAGTATGGACCAGGGGCCCAACGATTATCTGTTTATTCTCGGTTATTCAGGTTGGGGACCCGGCCAGTTGGAAATAGAATTGACAAGGGACGGCTGGCTTATCCTGCCGGCGGATTATGATGATCTATTCCGGGTCCCGGCTCAATTAAAATGGCAGGAAATAACAAGAAAGAACGGTATTGACATTGATCTCTTCGGGGATGTCATTGGTACGGCTTAATCATAGAGAACTTGGAAAACAGAAATAATGGCTCAAAACAAAATAGATTTCACGGAAAAAATTTTCGCATGCCAGCGCTGTGGACACTGTTGTCATGGCGAGACAACGGTATCTTTAGATGAAAAAGATTTGCGGAGAATGGTGGACTATCTGGACATGGATGTTGAAGAGGTCAAGAGTAAATATCTGCGTATTACCGGAAACGTGGTACAGATGAAAACAGTGGTCGGTCACTGTATTTTCTACGACGACGGTTGTACTGTTCATCCCGGCCGTCCATGGCGATGCCGACAATGGCCGTTGCATCCCAGCATTATTTCGGATCATGCCAATTTCAGCGCAATTACCTCGTCGTGTCCCGGTCTGAAGGCAGATGTGGGATATGAAAAATTTTGTAAAATTTTAAAAAGCCTGATGGATGAATCAACGTGAAGCTTGAGCTTCTTTTTCTTGGTAAAACCAGAGAATCATACCTCCGTGCAGGGATTGATGATTACCATAGCCGGCTCAGGCATTATGCCAAAACCAACATTGTGGTTCTTAAAGAAAAGAAAGGCTCAGGGACAGTTGCTCAGCAGAAAAAAGAGGAGGGAAGGCGGTTATTGGCCAGAGGCGGAAAGGCCTCCTTTCTCGTGGCTTTGGACCAGAAAGGAAAGCAGATTAGTTCCGAAGAACTGGCACAACTTGTTAACAAGTGGGAAATGCGGGGTCTCGGAACAGTCTGTTTTTTGATCGGTGGACCGTTTGGCCTTTCGGAAGAGGTGTTGAAAAAAGCGGATTTTATTCTTTCTTTTTCAAAAATGACCCTGACCCATGAAATGGCCCGCCTTCTCCTGCTGGAACAGTTATATCGTGCCTACAGCATTAAGTTCGGAACAAATTATCATAAGTAACGGTAATTGTTCGGCAGTCTAAATGCCTGGAGCCTGCTGACCTGAACAGTTTTAAATAAGGCCAGACGGTTTTTGTCCTGACTGGATTATATCGACTCTACTGAAACCACTTCCGGAACTTCCGATTTAAGATATTTTTCTATTCCCTGTTTTAAGGTTATCTGCGACATCGGGCAGCCTTTACATGCCCCAGTCAATTGCACCTTGACGATTCCGTCCTCAGTGACATCGACCAGGACGACATCTCCGCCATCTCGCTGTAATGTCGGCCTGATTTGGTTCAGGGCTGTTTGAACTCGATCTCTCATGAAAGAACTCCTGTTTTGCTTGGTATTTTGTAACTATTCAGGAGCACCCCATCTTGTCCCATTTTGGCCTTCTCGAATAGCACAAGTATGCTTCGAAGTCCCAAATGAACCAATATGGGGCACTTCTAAACAGTTACAGAACTGTGGTTGGGGCAATTTGGTGGCCCACCTGAATAGTTACGGTATTTTTATATTTCTGATTTTTATCCCTTTTTGTTTACTTTGAACTTAACGTATTTTACTCCTGCAAAATCGGTGACAATGGATTTTATCTCCATATCGAGTCGATTCAACATAAGAACATGCCTGTTTATTGTTAAATTTACAATACTTTTTGAGCATAAACAGAGCTGGGCTGGTAATTCGCAGAGCTGGGCTGGTAATTCGAAAGACAGCAGTAAATAAGGATATGTCAAAAAAAGGATATTCAAGGCAAATTGGCCTGAATATCCTTTTTTTATGATATTTTGGAAAAACTCTGTGGAATTTTTTGAAGAGGTTTGCCTATACTGGAAACAGTACCGGGATTTTTTAAAATAGACATTCATCAAGGAAATTACACATGACACAGCAGACTGCTGCGGGAAACATCCTGCTTGAAACAGGTACAAACGAGCTTGAGGTCATTACCTTTTATCTGGAGTGGCTTGATCCGGCAACCGGGCAAACAATCAGGTCAGCTTACGGCATAAACGCGGCCAAGGTCAGAGAACTTGTCGCCATGCCCGGAGAAGTCACCGAAATTGTCAACAGCCCGTCATGCGTTCAGGGTGTTTTTTTATTACGAAACAGGACGATCCCTCTTGTCGATCTCTGTAAGTGGTTTGAATATGAACCAGTCCATAGCAAGAATGAAAGGAAATCATGGGTTGTTATTGTCGCCGAATTAAATGGAAAGCCCTTTGGCTTTGTTACCCATGGTGTTGACAAGGTTTACCGTATCTCATGGTCACAGATTTCTCCCCCCCCGGCTCTGATTTCATCGTCCCAGAGTATAACCGGCATCTGCCAGGTTAACGACCATTTGATCCAGATGATTGATTTTGAAAGGATCACCGCGGCCATTGATCCTTCAATGGTTCTTAAATCCAGGAAGGATAAGAAAGAAATTCAAGAAATAGAGCAAAAATATCACCGATCGGTCGTTATTGCTGATGATTCGAGGGTCGTACTGACGCAATTAACTAGAACGCTGCAGGCCTCGGGTTTTAAAGTTATTCCCCATGCCGATGGTCAGGCGGCGTGGGAATTTCTTGAAGATTTACGCAATAAGGGAGAGCTGGAGAAAAAAGTACTTGCCATTATCAGTGATATTGAGATGCCGCGCATGGATGGCCATCATTTTTGTATGCAGGTCAGGAAACAGTCGGCCTATCAAAAAATACCCTTTATTCTTTTTTCATCAATGATTAACAATGCCCTGCGGCGGAAGGGAGAAGCTGTGGGTGCCGATGACCAGATTACCAAGCCCGAGCTGGATCACTTGATTGACCGCCTCCAGGAATGTATCGACAAGCTCCGAAACAAGTGATATTCAGATGAATTCGTCAATGATCCGGGCATGGTCAATTCCATGTTCCCTGACATACAAATTCTTTGTGTGTTCTCACTTACATAAATATTCTGTAACTATTCAGGTGGGGCCACCAAATTGGCCTAACCACCGTCTGTAACTGTTCAGGAGTGCTCCATATCGAAGTCTACGCTTACCTGGGGCTGCGAAGCATACTTGTGCTCTTCGAGCAGGCCTAAATGGGACAAGATGAGGTGCTCCTGAAAAGTTACAATATTCTTAGGAAATTCCAGCTTGTTTTTATCAATTTTTGTTACATGTTTCGGTTGACCACAGTAGCAAGATTGGCTAAAATGCGTTTTTAAATCAAAAAGTACCGGCCTGCGGGTGATTTAAAATTCGGCAAATTGCCCATTGTTGATATCAATATTAAAAGGAGAGGAGTAGAAAAATGGCGGAAAAACATGATGAGGCTTTAATTCTCTGGTTTGATGACATCGGAATCGACGACGTCCCGCTGGTAGGCGGAAAGAACGCTTCACTTGGCGAGATGTATCAACACCTCACCGGTAAGGGTGTAGCCGTTCCCCACGGTTTTGCCATCACTGCCTATGCCTATCGCTACCTCTTGAAAGCGGCTGGTGTTGAAGATGAGATTAAAGAGGTTCTCGCTGATCTGGACATCGAGGACATGCACAACCTGGCCGAGCGTGGTGAAAAATGCCGGAACATCATCCGCCATGCCAAGTTTCCCGACGACCTGCGTGAAGCCATCATTGAGTCTTACCAGAAAATGGAAGCCGAGTATGGAGAAAACGTTGCAGTGGCTGTTCGCTCCTCCGCCACGGCCGAGGACCTGCCGGACGCTTCCTTTGCCGGTCAGCAGGAAACTTACCTCAATATTCACGGCTACGAAAACATCATCGAGAATTGCCGCAAATGTTTTGCCTCTCTCTTTACCAACCGGGCCATCTCTTACCGTCAACACCAAGGCTTTGGCCAGTTTGACGTCTACCTTTCCATCACCATCCAGAAGATGGTGCGTTCCGACGCTGCCTCTTCCGGTGTCCTGTTTTCTATTGATACCGAGTCTGGTTTTGAGGATGCTGTTTTTATCACCGGATCTTGGGGGTTAGGCGAAAATGTCGTCCAGGGCGCTGTGAATCCGGATGAGTACTATGTTTTTAAACCGACGTTGAAAGAAGGCAAACGGCCCATTGTCGGCAAGAGGGTGGGATCCAAGGAAATCAAGATGATCTACGACAACGATCCCTCCACCGAGGAACCTGTCCAGAACATCGATACCACCGAGGAAGAGCGTAAATCCTACGTCGTCAGCGATGACGAGATCCTGCAACTTGCCAACTGGGCCTGCATTATTGAGGACCATTACGGTAAGGGCATGGATATTGAGTGGGCCAAGGACGGTGACGGTGTCGATGTCGGTACCGGCAAACTGTTCATTGTCCAGGCTCGTCCCGAGACTGTTCACTCCCAGGCCAACAAAGGTGTCATGGAGACTTATAAGTTGCTGGAGAAGGGTGATGTTATTGCCGAAGGGTTGGCTGTGGGAACCAAGATCGGTCAGGGTGTTGCCCATTGCATTGATGATGTCAAGGATATCCACACCTTTAAAGAGGGTGAAGTACTGGTTACCGACATGACCGATCCGGACTGGGAGCCGATCATGAAGATTGCCGGCGCCATTATCACCAATCGAGGCGGCCGGACCTGCCATGCTGCCATTATCTCCCGTGAGCTGGGTATCCCCTGTGTTATCGGCACCGGTGACGGCTCCGAAAAGATCCAGACCGGCCAGGAAATTACAGCATCCTCGGCCGAAGGCGAGACAGGCTATGTTTATGACGGCCTGCTCAAGTTTGAGATCGAAAAGACTGATCTCGGCAACATGCCTGCAACCAAGACCAAGATCATGATGAATCTGGCCATCCCGGAAAAGGCTTTTACTGAGAGTCAGATTCCTAACGATGGTGTGGGCCTGGCTCGTGAGGAGTTTATTATCAACTCCCATATCGGCCTCCACCCCCTGGCCCTGGTCAACTATGAGGAGCTTAAGGCCTCAGATGACCCGGAGAAGCAGGAGATTGTGGCTAAGATTGATGCCAAAACCGGGGCCTATACCGATAAGAAGCAGTTCTTCGTAGATAAGGTGGCCGAGGGTGTCGGCCGTATTGCGGCCGGCTTCTATCCCAATGATGTTATTGTCCGCCTCTCCGACTTCAAGAGTAATGAGTATGCGAATCTGACGGGCGGCACCCTCTATGAGCCGAACGAGGAAAATCCGATGATCGGCTGGCGCGGCGCCTCGCGCTATTACGATCCTAAGTACCGTCCCGCTTTTGAGCTGGAGTGCCAGGGTCTACTCAAGGCACGTAACGAAATGGGCCTTAACAATATCAAGCTGATGGTGCCCTTCTGCCGCACACCGGAAGAAGGCAAGAAGGTTATCGAGGTCATGCGCGACTGCGGCCTGGTCCAGGGTGAGAACGGCCTGGAACTCTACGTCATGTGTGAAATTCCCAGCAATGTCATCTCCGCTGATGCATTCGCTGATATCTTCGACGGCTTCTCCATCGGCTCCAACGACCTCACCCAGCTCACCTATGGTCTCGATCGTGATTCCGGCATTATCGCTGGTATTGCCGACGAGCGTGATGAATCGGTGAAAGACATGATTCGTATGGTCATCAAGACGGCCCAGCGCCGCGGTAAAAAGATTGGCATTTGCGGCCAGGGTCCCTCTGACTTTCCTGAGTTCGCCACCTTCCTGGTGGAACTGGGCATCGACTCTATGTCGTTAATTCCTGACACCGCCATTAAGACTCGTCTGGCGGTTCACGAAAAAGAAAAAGAAATGGGAATCGCTCCCTGATTTATTTGTAATGTATGTTCTTTAAGTGTGAAAGAGAGGTTGATGGCATGATTTTGTCATCAACCTCTTTTGCTGTAAAGAAGTGAACACTATCCAGTCGTGCTGAAGGCATAAAGGCGAAAATAGGAACCACGAATAGACACGAATTTACCCTAATTTTTTAGACAAGCACATATAAGAATCTCATGGCACATATCCTTATCATTGACGACGAAGAACAGATCAGGACACTCCTGCGTAATCTGCTGGAACGAGAGGGATACAGGATATCCGAGGCTGGAGACGGTCTGGCAGCACTGAATTGCCAGCAGGAAGATCCGGCTGATTTAATCATTACAGATATTTATATGCCTGAAAAGGAAGGTCTGGAGACGATCGATGAATTTCGGCGTCTGTTTCCCGAAGTGAAGATTATCGCAATCTCCGGCGGTGATAAAACTGGCAAAATCGATTTCCTTCAGGTCGCCGCCTCCTTCGGCGCCCAAGCAACCCTGTCTAAACCTTTTGATCTGCAGGAGATTGTCAGGACAGTTAAAGATCTCCTTGCTTAATTGATCAATTCATATTGTAACTATTCAGCGTGTATAAAAATGTTACGAAAAACTTGGTCTGTAACTGTTCAGATGTGCCCTAGGTAAGCGAGTTAGCGAGACTCCGCTTGTTCATTTAGAGATTTGAAGCGTACTAATGCTACTCGAGAAGCTCTAAATGGGCGAAGAGGTAAGCGTAGACTCCGTGGGGTGCAGCTGAATAGTTACTTCATATTTACTATTTTTTTTACAATCCTCTCCATTTTTTCCCGGTGCGTTCCGGGCCAATAGATTTGATCGCATTTGTCGCAGAGGTGAAAGGTGTTGTAATATTTTTTGGTTAGAGGCTCGAGGCGGGAGAGAATTTTTGCTTTAGGGACAGGATGTAAAAGTCCGTTACATCTCATGCAGCGGCTGAAGGGGAGGAGGTCCTTTTCTTTGATGTCAAAGAGGCGGACGACTTCAAAAAGTTGCTGGAGTGGCTGTATCTCCCGCACTAGATAACCAAATTCTACCTTTTTTCTTTTCAGCAGATTCCTGTCTTTTGAGAGAAGAATTCTTTGTTGCTGTTGAGCTATTTCGGCAATATCCGGATCTGTCAGCCTGTTGTGATAAACCGTATCAAACCCGAGCATCCTAAGAAAAAACGCTAATCTCGCTACATTCACATCGACAATAAATCGGTAGTTGTCCAGAGGTGTTGGTCGCAGCAGGGTCGGATGGAAGACGTCAAAGGGTGGTCTCAGGGGATGGACGTCAATTTGGTCTCCATCCTGAACCCTGTAAGTGAAAGAAACCTCACGCCCGTTAACCTGCAGTTGTCTTATTTCTGTATGGGGAACACGAAAGGATTCAATGACATCTTTAATGGATGCCTCTCGGTTCAGTGAGGAGTGAATTTTCTCGAGACCTCTTATACGGGGGATCAGAAGTTCTCGAATGTTGTCGTGAAATGTTATCGTAATTGCCATCAACTTTTGTAAGAGTTCACCAAGGGCTATAAACCTTGGAGAACTCTTACCAATTTTTGTTGCAAAAGGTGACTGAGTGAGAAGGATCCCGGAATGCGGTAAGATTCGGTGCCTGTGACCGCTTACCTTTATGCAGATCCTGATTAAATCAAAGACGATAACAGGTTGCCGGACTTGACGGAAGGGGTAAAGCTGATTATTTTCATGCAATGCGAGAGTGGCGGAACTGGTAGACGCACTGGCCTTAGGAGCCAGCGCCTTGTGCGTGGGGGTTCGACTCCCCCCTCTCGCACCAGTAAATGAATAAGACGAGGTTCATGGTTTTGCTTCTTTGAGCCTCATTTTTTATTTTTTATCTCCATGAGACCGTAACATCAAGTCTCAGGTAGCGAGTCAATGCCATTAACTTAAGGCATAATTTTGCCCC
>JAYEPA010000272.1:18805-24485 GCA_034723545.1 Thermodesulfobacteriota bacterium
TAGTTAATGGCATTGGGTAGCGAGTAGCGAGACTCCGAAGATAATATTTTTTTGTTCTTTATAGTCTTTGGATCTTGAGAAAATTTAAGAGTTCATCAAAAATGAAGGAAGGTCTCAAATGCAAGTAAGCGTTGAAGAAATAAGTTCTCTTACCAAAAAACTAAAGGTTGTTCTTCCGGAAGATTTCGTCAGTAAGAAGTTGGATAAGGCCTATCGTGATTTGCAGGGTGAGGTTTCTATCAAGGGATTCAGGAAAGGCAAGGTTCCCAGGAAGATTCTGGAAAAAAACTATGGCCCCAAGGTTCAATATGATCTCAGCGAAAAAATGATTCAGGATACCTATTTTGACGCCTTAGGGAAGTCTGATCTTGATGTTGTTGTTCATCCTGATCTCAAGGATCATAAGTTTGAGGATGACGGCAGCTTTTCCTATGAGGCCGAGGTCGATGTCCGACCCTCATTTGAGATGAGTCAGCATAAAGGTCTTGAAATCAAGCTTCCGGAGATCGTGGTCAGCAGTGAAGAGGTTGATGCCGAGCTTGAGAATCTGCGTAAGGAGATGGCTCCGTTAAAGAATGTGGATGACCGCTCCATTGAAAATAATGATCTCGTGGTTGTAGATTTTCAGGGCTACAACAACGGTGAACCCATGAATCAGGTTGTTGGAACCGATTATTCGGTTGATGTAGGTTCGGGTAATAATGGCAAGGAGTTTGAAGAAGCCTGTCTCGGGTTGAATAAAGGTGACGATACTTCCAGGGAAATCACCTTTCCTGCTGATTTTCCTAATCCGGTGTTGGCTGGCAAGAAGGTCGAGTTTAAAATTTCAATCAAGGATATCAAGCAGCGTATTCTAGCAGATCTTGATGATGAATTTGCCAAAGATGTCGGCGAAGAGTTTGCCACTCTTGATGATTTAAAAAAACATATCAGTGATAAACAATTTAAAGAAAAGGAAGAGGCCCGTTATGGTGATATCACTGATCGGGTAATGCACCAGTTGCTGGAAGCCAATAAGTTCGAGGTCCCTGCCCGCTTGATCCAGTATGAAATCAATCATTATATCAGTGAGATTGAGGAAAATTTGAAAAAGCGCGGTTTGACCCTGGAGTCTGCCGGCATGAATCTGGACACAATGACAGAGGATTATCGGGAAACTGCGGAAAAAAGAGTGCGGGGCGATTTTATTCTGAAAAAAATTGCCGAAGTTGAGAATATCAAATTAGAAGATGAAGATGTCAGCAAAGGGTTTGCCCGAATTTCCGAAAAATATGGCATGCCGGTTTCCGAGGTGAAGAAATATTTCCAAAGCCGTGAAGATCTACTGCCGTTTATGAATGAACTGCATACGGAAAAAATTCTCGAATTTATGCGTGAGCAGACCGTGATCAAGAATGTCGCCGCAGAAGAGGGCGAGAGCGCCGACGAGGCAACCGAGGCAGGAGAAGAGGCATGAGTCTGATTCCCATAGTCGTTGAACAGACCCCCAGGGGTGAACGTTCCTATGATATTTATTCCCGGTTGTTAAAAGAAAGAATTATTTTTTTAGGAACGGGGATTAATGATGATATTGCCAATGTTGTTATTGCCCAGCTTTTATTTCTTGAAGCAGATGACCCTGATAAGGACATTACTTTTTATATCAATTCTCCTGGCGGTTCCGTTACAGCCGGTTTGGCAATTTATGATACCATGCAATACATAAAATCTGATATAGTGACATTATGCATGGGGCAGGCGGCCAGTATGGGGGCCTTCTTGCTTGCAGCCGGTACCCATGGGAAAAGATATGCTTTGCCCAGTGCGCGCATTCTTATTCATCAACCCATGGGTGGTTTTCAGGGCCAGGCGACGGACATTGATATCCATGCCAAGGAAATTCTACGTCTGCGTAAATCATTAAACAAGGCCTTGGCGGAGCATACCGGTAAGACTCTGAGAAAAATTCAATCCGACACTGAACGGGATTATTTTATGGGAGCCGAACAAGCCGTGGAATATGGTATAATTGATAAGGTACTGACCAAGAGAATCGATCAGGAGGATTCAGAGCATGTCTGATGGTGACGATATGGAAGTTCTTTGTTCATTCTGCGGCAAGAGCCAGGATGAAGTCAAAAAACTGATAGCCGGCCCCTCTGTTTATATCTGCGACGAGTGTATTGATCTCTGTAATGAAATCGTCCAGGAAGATCGTCTCCATGAAATTGAGGAGCAGGGTGATGGTGGCATATTAAAACCCATGGAGATCAAAAATCGTCTCGATGAATACGTGATTGGTCAGGAGCTGGCGAAACGCATTCTTGCCGTTGCTGTGCATAATCATTATAAACGGATCGAGATGCAGATCTCCGTTGATGAGGATGATGTTGAACTGCAAAAGAGCAATATTATTCTCATTGGCCCCACCGGTAGCGGCAAGACTCTTTTGGCCCACACCCTGGCAAAAACTCTTAATGTCCCTTTTGCCGTAGCCGACGCCACTACCCTTACCGAAGCCGGTTATGTCGGTGAGGATGTTGAAAACATCCTGGTTAACCTTCTTCAGGCAGCAGATCATGATGTGGACAGGGCAATTCGGGGTATTGTCTATATTGACGAGATTGACAAGATAGCCAGAAAGTCAGACAGCGCTTCTATTACCAGGGATGTTTCCGGTGAGGGCGTGCAGCAGGCCCTTTTGAAAATTATTGAGGGCACAGTGGCAAGCGTGCCTCCAAAAGGCGGAAGAAAGCATCCGCAACAGGAATATGTCAAAATCGACACCACAAATATTCTTTTTATCTGCGGCGGCGCCTTTGTGGGACTTGACGCAGTGATCAAAAGACGGACAGGAACGAAGTCCATGGGTTTTGGCGCCAAGGTTATCGGTAAAACAAAGAAAAAGATGGGAGAGGTCCTTGCCTCTATACAGTCGGAAGACCTGCTCCGTTTTGGTCTGATCCCTGAACTTGTCGGCCGTCTACCGGTTATCGCCACCATGGAGGAGCTGGAAGAAGAAGATCTGATCCGTATCCTCAAGGAGCCGAAGAACGCTTTGACCAAACAGTATCAGCGATTGTTTGAGTTTGACGATATTCGCCTGCGGTTTACGGAGGGTGCTCTTTCTGCTATTGCTGCGGAATCGATGGAAAGGAAATCTGGAGCCAGGGGGCTGCGTTCAGTGATGGAAAAGGCCATGCTGGAAATCATGTATGAGCTTCCCTCTGAAGCCAATGTGCGTGAATGTGTTATTAGTGAACAGGTCATTCTGAATGGCGAAGATCCCGTTATTCTCTATGAGAATGAAGAGAAGAAAAGTGCCTAGGGGCTGTTACGAAATCAGTCAAGATGATCCCAAGAAATAAATTCGTGAAGAGAACAGGTAGGAATTAATGTCACAGTCAATATATCCGATGATGCCCTTGCGAGATATTGTTTTGTTTCCGCACATGGTTGCACCACTTGTTGTGGGCCGGCAGAAATCTATTAAAGCGCTGGAAAATGCCATGGCGAACGGGACGGAAATTTTTTTAACGACCCAGAAAGATTCTGCGGTTGATGATCCCGGTGAAAAGAATGTGTACTCCATGGGCACTATCGCCTCTGTATTGCAGCTTCTTCGTTTGCCTGACGGCACGATTAAGGCCCTGGTTGAAGGAAAAAGAAGAGCAAGGGTAAAAGAGTTTATTGTCAAGAAAGATTTTATGATGGTGGACTTGGAAGAGTTCGTCCAGGATGAAGAACCTACCGCTGAGACTGTTGCTTATATCCGTGAGGTTTTGAATTCTTTTAAGAAATATGCCAGGCTCAACAAAAAGATTTCCTCTGAGGTTGTCAAGTCTCTTGCCAGGATAGATAATCCTGCAAAATTTATCGATGTGCTGGCTTCCCATATGCCGTTAAAAATGGAGGAGAAACAAAAAATATTACGTGTGCTTTCCGTGGAAGAACGATTGGGTCTTGTTTTGGGCCTGATTCACAAGGAAGGTGAAATAGCTTCTCTGGAAGAGAAAATCCGTGGCCGGGTCAAGAAGAAAATGGAAAAGACCCAGAAGGATTACTATCTGTCCGAACAGATGAGGGTTATCCGTAAGGAGATGGGTAAAGGCGATGATGCCGCCTCTGAGATGGATGAACTTGAGAAGCAGATTGAAAAGAAAAAAATGCCCAAGACGGCAAAGAACAAGGTGGCGCAGGAATTTAAAAAACTGAAGATGATGCAGCCCATGTCCGCCGAAGCCACCGTAGTGCGAAATTATATTGATACGATCCTGTCTTTGCCCTGGTATGACAAGAGTAAAAGCAGGATAAACATCAATGAAGCGGAAGATGTGCTTGAAGCTGATCATTTTGGCCTTGCCGAGCCTAAGGAGCGCATTCTTGAATATTTGGCTGTTCAGGCCCAGGTCAAAAAATTGAAAGGGCCGATTCTCTGTCTCGTCGGCCCTCCAGGCGTGGGCAAGACCTCTCTGAGTAAATCGGTTGCCAGGGCCATGGGGAGAAAATTTGTCCGCTTGTCACTGGGTGGCGTACGTGACGAGGCCGAGATTCGCGGTCACCGCCGTACCTATATCGGTGCAATGCCAGGTAAAATTGTTCAGTCCCTGCAGAAAGCCAAGGTGAATAATCCGGTTTTCTGTCTGGATGAAATTGACAAGATGAGCATGGATTTCCGCGGCGATCCTTCCTCGGCCTTGCTTGAGGTTCTTGATCCGGAGCAGAATGACAGCTTCAATGATCATTATCTGGATATGGATTATGATCTCTCTGATGTTTTTTTTATCACCACGGCAAACAATCTGCCGGCCATCCCGCCGCCCCTGCGGGACAGGATGGAGGTGATTAAGTTAAACGGTTATACCGAAGAGGATAAATTTCAAATCGCCAGGGGTTTTCTGATACCTAAGCAGCTTGAGGAAAACGGCTTTGAAACTAAGGATATCGCCTTAAATGAGGGTGCGATTCTTGAAATTGTCCGCCGTTACACGAGAGAGGCCGGCGTGCGGAACCTTGAGCGCAACATTGCCGGAATTTGCCGAAAAGTTGCCAGGGATCGCCTGAAGAAAAAGAAACAGAATAAGAAATACCGCATGTCGGCCAGATCAATTGCCAAATATCTCGGAGCGCCTAAATTTCGTTTTGGCCTGGCTGAGGAACGGGATGAGGTAGGATTGACAACAGGTTTGGCCTGGACCGAGGTAGGAGGCGAGCTCCTGCAGATTGAGACAGTGCTGATGCCGGGGAGCGGCAAGCTTACTATCACCGGTAAACTCGGTGATGTGATGCAGGAGTCGGCCCAGGCTGCCTTGAGTTATGTCCGCACCAGGGCAGCCCAGCTTGGCCTGACAGCCGATTTTTATCAGAAACTCGATGTGCATGTACATGTTCCCGAAGGCGCCATTCCTAAAGATGGGCCGTCGGCCGGAATCACCATGGCCACCTCCATGGTTTCCGCCCTTTTGCAGATTCCGGTGCGCAAGGACGTTGCCATGACCGGTGAAATTACCCTGCGTGGATGTGTCCTGCCCATTGGCGGGTTGACGGAAAAATTGTTGGCTGCGCGGCGGGGCAATATCAAGCATGTTTTGATTCCAAAGAAGAATGAACGGGATTTGGAAAAAATTTCTCCCAAGGTGTTGAAAAGTCTTGAGATTGAACTGGTAGAACATGTGGACGAGGTGCTTGAAAAGGCTCTTGT
>JAYEPA010000273.1:0-1735 GCA_034723545.1 Thermodesulfobacteriota bacterium
GCGAGACATCCGATAAGCGAGCCTGCGAGACATCGAGAGGGTTGACGTTATCTAATAGAAAAATCCCGATCGTCCTACAGTCTAAACGCCTTCAGTCTAAAAACCTTCATCAGCTCCGGATCTGTCCCTCACCATAGACGATGAACTTTTTAGTGGTCAACTCCTTTAAGCCCATGGGGCCGTAGGCATGCAGTTTGGTGGTGCTGATACCGATCTCAGCACCGAGCCCATATTCACCGCCGTCACTGAACCGGGTTGAAGCATTAACCATGACCGAAGAGGAATCCACCTCGCGCAGGAAACGCTGGGAATTGATATAACTCTCGGTGATAATCGTTTCGGTGTGCTGGGAGCCATACTTGACAATATGGGCCATGGCCGCATCTAGATTGTCCACCACTTTGACGGCGAGGATCAGTTCAAGAAATTCCTTTCCCAAGTCGTCCTCAACTGCGGCAGTAACATCGGGTAAAATGGCCTTTGTCTTTGGACAACCGCGAACTTCCACGCCGGCAGCGGCAAGATCCCTGCCGACAACAGGAAGAAATTTTTCGGCAATATCTACATGCACAAGCAGGGTTTCCAAAGCATTACAGACTCCGGGCCGCTGGGCTTTGCTATTCATGACAATGGCAGTGGCCATGGCAGGGTCGGCGCCGGCATCAACAAAAGCGTGACAGACACCTTTATAATGTTTCAACACCGGAATCCTGGAATTTTCGGCTACAAAACGAATCAACCCCTCGCCCCCCCTGGGAATAATCAGATCAATATCTTCCTCAAGGGTCAGCATGATGTTCACTGCCTCCCGGTCGGTAACAGGTATGACCTGGATGGCGGCAGGATCAATATTTTCTTCGGCAAGGGCCTGCTGGAGAACTTTGGCCAGGGCCAGGTTGGAATGTATGGCCTCGGAACCGCCCCGCAGGACAATGGCATTGCCGGCCTTCAGGCAGAGGGCAGCGGCATCAACCGTCACATTGGGACGTGACTCATAGATCATGCCGATTACGCCCAATGGTATGCGCATTCTCCCCACCATAATCCCGGAAGGCCGTTTCACCATGTCGCTGATCTCGCCCACAGGATCGGGCAGGGCCGCAACCTCTTGCAGGCCGTTCATCATGGACTGCATAACCTTATCGGAAAGGGTCAGCCGATCCAGCATGGCAGCTGCCAACCCCTTTTCCCTGCCGGCCACAAGATCCTTTTCATTCTCCTTCCGGATAAAATCTCTCTGCTCATCCAGGGCCCGGGCCATGTTGAGCAAAACCCTGTTCTTGTTCTCCGTGCTCAGCGCCAGCATTCCACGGGCCGCCTTCCGGGCCTGTTTGGCCATGGATATGATTTGTTCTTTCATCATTTTTGATCCTTTTTTTGACTCATGTCTACTGACTACTGATCCCTGACTCTAGACCTCGAAAAAAACTAAATGGTCTATTTTTTTATGGTCTATTTTTTTGGGCAGATTATTGCCCACTTGTAGGAGCCCGCCCTGCGGGCGATAAACTTTCGCCCGCAGGGCGGGCTCCTACACGAATTAACGCCGTGGCAACGTCAAATTATGCGCTTGTTTGCCGCAAATACAAGGTTTAAAATGTATCAATGAATGTAACTATTCAGCGTAGGTAAAATATTCCGAAAAACTCGGTCTGTAACTGTTCAGATGTGCTTCATATTCGTTCATTTTGGGCTTTGAAGCATACTAGTGTTATTCGAGAAGGCCAAATATGGG
>JAYEPA010000274.1:0-7449 GCA_034723545.1 Thermodesulfobacteriota bacterium
ACAACCGTTATTGGAGGATTCGTCATCAGTGCTATTGCGCTGTTGATAACAGCGGTTGTTCTTTTCGGCAGCGGTTCACTCTGGAAGCATACACAGCCGTATGTTCTCTATTTTGAAGGATCTGTCAAAGGCCTGGGGGTTGGTTCTCCGGTGATGTTTCGCGGCGTGCAAATCGGAACGGTCAAGTCCATTGTACTACAAAGTGATCCGCAGAGACTCGGTATCCATATTCCGGTGACCGTTGAAATCAATGAAAACAAGTTTCAACATAAAAAAGGAAAGCATCCCGATATCCAAGACCATTTTGATCGCTTAATCAAACGCGGCCTGCGTGCCCAGCTTGATCTACAATCCATTGTCACAGGTCAACTGTTCATACAGCTTGATTTCCTGCCGGATACCCCTGTAAAACTCAGCGGCCTTGAAAACGAGTACCCGGAAATTCCAACGGTGAAATCTTCCCTGTTTGAGCTGACCACTACGCTCAAAGATATGCCTATCAAACAAATTTCCGACAATCTGCTGGAAATATCGGATCGTGTCAACGAGCTGTTGTATAACCCGAAAGTGGACCAGATCCTCGATAGAATCGATTCCGCTGCAGCCGGTGCTGATTGCCTGATTGCCAATGCAAATACACTTATGCACAATACAGAGGAGAGTATTACCGAGGCAGCAGACAGCGCCACCAGAGTGCTGACGAAGATAGACCAGGAAGTTCAGCCGGTCTCCGACGGACTGATCAAGGCTCTGGACTCAGCGAAAAAAGCACTGAATCAGGCAGATACCACTCTTGGCACGGTGGATCGTTTTGTCGACCATTCCGACACAAGGGTTAAGCTGAACCGTTTGCTTGATGAAGTAACTTCAGCGGTTCGCTCGCTGGGAGAGCTGACTGACTACCTCGAACGTCACCCGGAGGCCCTGCTCAGAGGGAAAAATGGAAGAGGAGAGTGAAATTGAACATCGTGCTCAAAAAATCCACTGTACTGTTATTTTGCTGTCTTCTGGCTGGAGTTGCCGGATGTGGAAGTCGCAGCAAACCAGCGACATTCTACCTGCTGACATCACTGCCGGGGGCGGAATCGATCGGTGTCCAGGCAGGCACACCAATGATCCTGTCGGTTGGTCCGGTTCGTCTGCCCTCATACCTGGGACGGAAACAACTCCTCTTGCGATCCGGAAAAAATGAACTGATCATCAAAGAATACAGCCGCTGGGGAGAGCCGCTGCAGGAAAACTTCCAACGGGTTCTCATCGAAAACCTTTCCGTACTCCTGGCAACACCGCAAGTTTATGACTACAACAACCACGAAACCAAAGAGCCCGATTTTCAACTGCTAATCGATGTAAGTCGTTTTGATGTTACCGATGATGGACTGGCCACGCTTACTGCTTTCTGGACTATTAACGACAGCCAGGGCAACCAGTTGCTGCGTAATAAATCGACCCTGTCCACGAAAAGTCAATCACTGGAATCCGGCGCTATAGTAAACACGTTGAATCAAATGGTAATCGATTTCAGCACCGAACTCACAAGGGCAATTCGCTCTCTGCAATGAACTGATCGCTGGTTAGAACAATAAAACCCCTGACAAAAAAGGTAAATATTCGGCTAGCACCCCATCTTCGCCCGATCCGGCTTATTCACATATGACTCAATATAGCTCACAAGCCGGCTCAAGCGAACCTGGGGCGCTACCCAAATATTTACGACTTTGTGGTTTTAGCTGTTTTTCCGCGTCAAGCCGAATATTTACAAAAAAAGAACATTTTTCCTGTTGATCCCCTCACCACAGCTGAAAACAAGTGGTAATCACTTCCTGATTTGTTACACTAGGACGAAGTCAACTTAACCTTTATCCCCATCTCCGCAAGAAGGATGAGCATGGAAAGACGATTGGAGCAGTTTCTCGGCAACAGCCCGCTATTGCAGAAGTTGAACTTGTCTCCGTCCGAGCGGGCCGAACTTATTCGGCTCGTTGATGAAGATTATTTCCAGGAATGTTTCAGTGAAGTGATCCTGGAAGTTGAAAAAATAGTCAACATCGACCCGGCTCTTCCCCTGGAAAAAATCCTTGAACAGGCCGCCGGAATCATTGTAAAGGCCATGGGTGCCGAGGCTGTCTCCATCCGCCTTCTTGATCCGACCTCGTTGCGCATGCTCTCATTGGGGTCCAGTGGACTTGATAATTATAAAAGGCCGTCTTCCATCCCGACCCGGGACACGATTGCCGGAAAAGTCATCCGTGAAGACCGCAGCATCACAGTGTCCAGCATTTGCGACGATCCCAATTATAAAGATAAAAAAATTATCGAAAGGAAAGGCTATCATTCTCTGTTGGCCGTTCCCCTCCACATTCCCAAATTCTCGGCAACCAGCAGCGACACCTTTGGCTCCATGCAGATTTACTATCGCGAGGACAACCGTAAATTCAACAACGTGGAAATCATCTATGCCGAGCTGTTGTCCCGGAGAATCAGTTTTGTGCTGACCAATAAAAAAATTCTGGATCTGCAGGAGCTGAACCTTCGCAAAAAAAAGATATCAGACAAGATTTTCGTCAAACTCAGCAACCGGGAAGGAATTAAAATAAAGGATTTTTTTATTCTCATCATTCCTGAACTCGACAAATTTCTCCAGGTTCGAAGCTGTACCCTGTTCTCTGTTTCCAGTGATTGCCATCATATACGCGTGGAAGTCCCATATCCTCTTGAATTGACCTATCATGAAATCGGCTACACTTTTACCGTATCCCATCACCCCTACTTCAACGTCGCCATTCACGGCGGCATTGAACATGGAGACAGTGCCTTTGAGCGGATCGATCCTTCTTATCTATTGATAAAAGATCCCCTGCACAGTTCACTGATCACCTCGGGAATGCGCAATTTTGTCAAAGAAAATCAAATCCATTCCATTCTGCTGGTGCCCCTCAGGGTCGACAATAAAGTCCGGCATCTGTTGACTTTTTACGCCGCCGACCAGAAAAGATTCTTCACTGATGAGGAGATCGAACTATTGATCTTCTTCGGCAAGGAGATTGTTAAGGCCTCAAAGCTTGAATTTTTAAGCGATATGCTCCATGATCTTAAAAATCCCATTGTTGCCGTGGCCGGGCTGGCCAACCGGGCAAAAAAACTTCTTGAAACGTGTGAACCGGGAAATATCAAAGAAAAACTGACCACTTATCTTAACATTATTTCCAGTGAAACGGTTCGAGTCCAGGATCTGGTCCTGACCATGAGCGGTGAGGGAAATGAACACCTGGTTGATCTGTGCCATATTGCTATGCAACGTTTTGACCTCAACGAAGCAGTCATCAGGGAATCGAGGCGGCCTGACATTACCAGCTCAGTGAATACGTCGGAAGAACCCCTGCCGGTTCATTGCCCTATTTTGGGACTGGAACGTATTATTGATAACCTTTTCAACAATGCCACCAAGGCTATTCCTCCGGAAGGCGGCAAACTGACGATGCGCTGCTTCCGGGATGGTGCTATGGCATGTCTACGCATCGAAAACAGTGGTGAAATACCTGCTGATCAGATCGATCAGGTCAAAAGTGGTGAAGTCAAGGGCCGCGGTCTTAACATCATTCAACGGTTTATCCTGACCCAGCATGGTAAAATTGACATCCATACTGAAAAGGGTCAAACTATCTTCACTGTAGGATTGCCCCTGCACGAGCCGGATAACTGATGAAAAAAATATCGAATAAAATTTACTTAAGTTATTGACATCGAATCAGCTATAATTGATCAGGTGTAAAACAATTTCAATTCACTCTACCTCATTGCACTGAAGGTATAAAAATCTACCAAATATAGAGACCACATCATGCCGACGATTCAAACCGTAACCATTTTGCCGAAGCTGCCCGAGCCCCTGATTCCACTTTTGTCAATTGCCAGAAACCTCTGGTGGACCTGGACGCCTGCAGCCATTAACCTCTTTCAGGATATGGATCGTGATCTCTGGGACCGATGCGGTCACAATCCTATTTTCCTGCTTGGCACCATTGAACAGCCGCGTCTTGAAGAACTGGAACGAAACGAGATCTTCCTGGCCAGAATGAAAGAGGTTCATGCCGAACTTAAACATTACCTCTCCTTTCAAACCTGGTATGACAGGACATTCACCCTGGAAAGCAAAGGAATTATCGCCTATTTTTCAGCTGAATTCGGCTTGCATGAGAGCGTGCCCATCTACTCAGGCGGCCTGGGTCTACTGGCCGGTGATCATATGAAATCGGCCAGCGATCTTGGGATTCCGTTAATTGGTGTCGGCCTGTTGTACAAACATGGTTATTTCCAGCAATATCTGAATCCTGATGGATGGCAGCTGGAAAAAAGTCCCATGAATGACTTCACCAACCTGCCTCTGACCCTGGAAAGGGATGAGGCGGGTGAGCCGCTGATGGTGGCGGTGAACCTGCCGGGTAGAGAGGTCAAAATCCGTATCTGGTCGCTCCAGGTCGGCCGAGTTCCCATCTATCTTCTTGATACCGATGTTCCATTTAACAGTCAACACGACCGGCAGATCACCTCTCATCTTTACGGCGGTGACCTGGAAGTTCGGCTCCAGCAGGAAATTGTTCTTGGCATAGGCGGGATTCGTGCCCTGGATGCCCTGAAAAAAATGCCCACTGTCTGTCATATCAATGAGGGCCATTCTGCTTTCATGGCGGTGGAACGTCTTCTTCATCTCATGGAAAACGACAAGTTGAATTACAACGAAGCGCTGGAGGCGGTGCGGGCGACCTCGATTTTCACCACCCATACCCCGGTGCCGGCCGGCATTGATCGTTTTCCACCGCAAATGATCAGCTCCTATTTTGAATCCGAAGCCAACCGGCTTGGCCTCGGCATTGATGGATTCATGGGACTTGGCCGGATTAACCCGGACGACCGTTCAGAGACATTCTGCATGGCCGTTCTAGCCCTGAAAATGGCGGCCCAGACCAATGGCGTCAGTAAATTGCACGGCGAGGTTTCCCGGAAGATGTGGGCTTCCGTCTGGCCGAGAATTCCTAAGGACGAGGTGCCGATCAGTCACATCACCAATGGTGTTCATACCCTGGGCTGGTTGTCAGGCGAGATGTCGCGTCTTTACGATCGCTATCTCGGCTCGGGCTGGATTGAAGAACCCACCAACCATGACATCTGGAAACGTATTGACCACATACCGGATTTTGAAATCTGGCGCAGCCGGGAACGATTACGCGAACAGCTCATCTCCTTTGCAAGGGAACGACTCAAAAAACAGTTAAAAGACAGAAACTCTCCGGTTCATAGACTGGAGGAGGCAGACGAAGTCCTGGATCCCGAGGTTCTGACCATTGGTTTTGCCCGCCGCTTTGCCACCTATAAACGGGCCACTCTCCTTTTCAGAGATCTGGACCGCTTGACCCGTATTTTAACCAATCCCGACCGTCCGGTGCAGATCATTTTTGCCGGCAAGGCCCATCCCCAGGATCAGGAAGGCAAGGAACTGATTCATCGAATTATCCAGGTGGCCAGAAGGCCGGAGTTGCGAAAACATCTTGTGTTCATAGAAAATTACGATATCGAGGTTGCGCGCAATCTGGTGCAGGGCGTGGATGTCTGGCTGAATACACCCCGGAGGCCCATGGAAGCCAGTGGCACAAGCGGCATGAAGGTAGTAGCCAACGGCGGCATCAACCTGAGCGTCCTGGACGGCTGGTGGTGCGAGGGATATAGCGGCGATAACGGCTGGGCCATTGGTGCGGGCGAGGATTATGACGACCATCATCTGCAGGATGAAATTGAAAGCAACCTGCTCTACGAACTGCTGGAAAATCTGGTCGTGCCGACTTTTTACCAGACCGGCGTGAATCATATTCCGGACGGCTGGGTGGAAGTGATGAAAAATTCCATCAAAACCAACTGTCCGGTTTTCAACACCAACCGTATGGTTGAAGAATATGCGAGCCAGGGCTATATTCCCAGCTTTATGATGTGGCAGACGCTGAACAAGGACAACTGGCAGGAACTGAAAGACATGGTGGCCTGGAAACGACATGTCCACAAGGTCTGGGACAAGGTCAAAATTACCGACCTCCAGGTGCCTTTTGAAGGCTCCCCCAGAGTTGGAGACCGACTGCCCATCAGGGTGACCATCGACCTTGGCTCCCTCAAGCCCGAGGAGGTTCGGGTTGAGGCCTATATCGGCCGTCTTGATGCGGAGGGTAAAATTCCCAAAGGGGCTCCTTTACCATTGTTTGCTACAGATGAAAACAAAGGGAAAAAATACACTTTCCAAGGATCAATGCTGTGTCTTTCCAGCGGCAAAATCGGCTTCTCCATTCGTTGCTATCCATACAAGAAGGGCTTAACAAACATGTTTGATCTCGGCCTGTTGACCTGGTGGGACATGGAATAGCTCCCTGCTCTTTCCCTGTCTCTCTGATGCTGTGCGGTGATATTCTCATGCTGATTTTTATAACACGACGTCAGTGCCTGGAAATCAGATCAAAAAAAATGATTGACAAGCCTCTTCAGGAGACGCAATATATAACTTCCATTGGGGTTCTGCCAATTTGGTTAGCCCCTAATATTGTAAGAGTTAATAACGAATCAGGTGTAAAGTTCGACAGTTACGCTGAAGGCTAAAGGCTGAGCGGACCCTAAGATCAGACATTCCAGGAGGAAGAAAAATGGCGTGCAAAACAGGAGCAAAGAAAAAAATGGGAAAGGCAGGCAGTAAGAAAAAAAGAAAAGTTATTGTTTCAACAGAATTCACCCTTACCGCGCCTGAATCCGAGTCCGTCTATCTGGCAGGGGATTTCAATGATTGGGATCCAACCCAGTATTCCATGCGGAAATACAAAAACGGCATCTGCAAAAAGAAACTCAAATTGAAACCGGGCCGTTACGAATATCAGTTTATCGTTGATGATAAATGGCAGGTTGACCCGGAAAATTCAGACAGCCATGTCAACATCCATGGCACAGACAATTCAGTGATCACCATTGGCGAGGAGGTCATTGAGTACAAATAATTTGGGCCTTTTTGAATTGAGGGTTCAACCAACCATAAACTGACATCTGGAATAGTCTTGATTCTTTGATTGATTGAAATGCACAAAAAAAAAGCTCCGTGGTTCATTGACCACGGAGCTTTTTTTTGTGACCTGACAGACAGAATTCTATTCGGCAATAACAAGTTTCACCAGTTTGTCTCCAGGTTTTACTGCGTCACCAACCTTCACGGAAATCTTCTCAACCTCACCGGCAACTTCAGTGACCACCGGAGTCTGCATCTTCATGGCCTCAAGCATGATCAGACGGTCTCCTGCCGCAACCTTCTGACCGGGCTCCACCACAACCTCACAGACATTGGCGGAAAAAGGCGCCCGCATATCACCGATGGTGGCCAGCTCAGCGATCTCCTCCTTGCTCATCTCGAGCTGTTTGGCTGCTCCT
>JAYEPA010000275.1:0-10639 GCA_034723545.1 Thermodesulfobacteriota bacterium
ACAAAGGACGAAACAGAAAAACAATATCCCGAAACGACCTACAGAGCCTACCAACTGCCATCGCTCTGGTTGCGCATTGCCTTGATAAGAGAGCAAGCATGGACTCAACATTAAGGAGTTACTGAAGGGCACAGGCTTTCCGACAAAAAAATTATATTGTATACTCCACTTTCTTAGACAGCCATGACAATACATATGTTTATCAAGACCAAGAGTAGATTAAACGCAAATTAAACGTGCAATACAACACAATACCAGCATAACACTATGTATTTTCAATATATTTGGCGTTTAAAATTCGTTACGATAAAATAAAACCAAACCGTAACCCTAAATAACTGAGAACCCAGGCTCAATTGCTACTCGTGGCAAATGGGAATCATACAGATCACTATCAATGGTGAGAAGCGATGGATACAAAAAATGAAAATGTGGGACGGTACATGAAAATATTAGCTGGACACCGGCAGGAGCTGGAGCGTCGTTATCATGTCAGTTCCCTTGGACTGTTTGGTTCACGTCTGCGCAAGGAGCACCGGGAAGACAGCGATCTGGATGTATTGGTCACCTTTTCCCGCATCCCAGGGCTTCTGCAGTTTTCCAGTTTGCAATACCATTTGTCGGATCTGCTGGGGGTCAAAGTCGACTTGGTTATGCGTGATGCTTTGAAACCAGGTATCGGCAGTCGCATACTCAAGGAGGTCGTGCAGGTATGACGAGCAGGGTTTATACTGATTATGTCAGGGATGTTATTTGAGCCCTGGAAAAATGTCTGAAGTTTACAGAAGGGATGCAATTTTCAAGGTTTACAGAAGATGAGAAAACCTTTTTTGCGGTAATCAGGGCTCTTGAAGTAGCCGGTGAAGCTGTTAAACAAATTCCTGTAGAGATACGGGAAAAACACCCGGACATTCCCTGGCGGGAAATGGCAGGCATGCGAGACATCCTCATTCACCAGTATTTTGGTGTTAACCCTGAAGTCGTGTGAAAAACCATCAGTGTTGATGTTCCGGAAATATTACCGCTTTTTCAAAAAATACTTGCGGATGAACATGTAGAACATGACTGATTATTACAGCGATTGTAGAATAATTTTTTCTCTTTCGCTTGATGTCTATGTTGATACGCTAACGTAAAGAAATTTTGTAACTATTCAGCTGCACTCCATCTTCATCCATTTTGGTCTTCTCGAATAGCACCAGTTATGCTTCAAAGCCCCAAATGAACGAATATGAAGCACATCTGAACAGTTACAGTCTGGCGTAAAGGGTAATTTTCAGCCTGCGCTGAATAGTTACGAAATTTTTTATTTATACAGTACTTTTTACAGTACCACCCTAACCACAGAAAGCAATACCCTTATGATTACGGCTGGTTGAGAGATCAATTCGATGGACGCCCCCCCCACCATTTTTTAACGACAAACACCGCGTCTCTGGGGCAGTTGCTTCGGGGAGGCGGTTTTTTGTTTATGCCCTTATGGCGAGGGTCTTTGTTTGAAAATTTGGTTGTTTCAGAATTGTTGAAAAAAAGACTTAACCAAGAGAAGACCGACAACTTTTATCTTGTCTTATCAAGATAAAAAAAGCAGAGCCAGTATAAATGACTCTGCTTTCTGGAATGAGCCTCTAACCTAAGTATACGATGCGTTGAAGCTGCCGTTTTTTTCTTTTGATGTTAGGCTCTTCCTCTGACTTGATTATAGCACTTAGTTATTTGGGAATCAAATTTTTCAGGGACTAATTTCTCGATATATCCTTCTTAATCTGCTCATACTCCTGTTTGCTAATCTCCCCACTGGTATATCCGCTTCTTTAATATCTCTAAAGCTGTCTCATGAGTCTTTGAATTCATTGGATACGGAGGTCTTGAAATCACATAGGGACCAATGACCACGATGATACCCATTATGATGGGGAAGCCCTCTCAACTACTCAGAATAAAAAAGAAAAAGCCTGTTGTTACAGTTAGTAACAACAGGCTTTTCTTTAAATGGTGCCGAAGGCGAGAATCGAACTCGCACGGCCGTGGGCCACTGCCCCCTCAAGACAGCGTGTCTACCAGTTCCACCACTTCGGCAAAATTTTATTTCTGTTCAACGGGAGTTGTTGCTTTTTTATTTTCCTCGACAATCTTTTTTTCAAAATTCGTTGCAGGACTGTCTGTTGTTGTTTCGGCTGTAGCTTTTTCGGTTGGCTGAGACTGTTCGCTGACAGTCTCTTCAACGGCTTGCGGAGCAGCCTGCTCCGTTCCAAGTTGGACATCAGGTTGCGGAATCGGTTCCACAGCACGTTCCAACGCATTGCCGGCCGGTTTTGGAGTTGCCAGATCACTCATCACTGAACCTGTGCTCATATTAGCTGACAGGTAAGCAAGTGAGAGGGATGTGACCATAAAGAGAACCGCTGACCCCGTGGTTACTTTGTTTAATAGAGGCATGGGGCCTTCCGTACCAAAAACGGTCTGGCTGGAACCGCCGAATGTTGCGCCCATATCAGCTCCCTTGCCGTGCTGCAGAAGCACAATCACAACAAGGAAAAAACAGACAAGGACATGAGTGACAATCAGTATTGTATGCATTAAAAAATAAAAAAGCGTTTATACGCTTATTGGTTAAAATGAATTATACGAATAAAAGATTCAGCCTGCAATGCCGCACCGCCCACCAGCGCCCCATCCACATCTTCACGGGACATGAGTGCGTCTACGTTATCAGGTTTGACCGAGCCACCATACAATATTCTTATTTGGCTAGCAATATCTTTTTCGTACATCTTTTCCAAAAGGCTACGGAGAAAGGCGTGAACCTCCTGGACTTGGTCCTCGCTGGCTGTTTTACCCGTGCCAATCGCCCAGACCGGCTCATAGGCGATGACCAGCTTGTCCGCCTCACTTGAGGCAACCCCGGTCAAACCGCCCCGCAGTTGCGTTTTCAGAACTTTGAATGTCTGATTTGCCTCTCTTTCCTCAAGGGTTTCACCGATGCAAAGTATGGGGACAAGGCCGTATCTCAGGGCTCCAGAAAGACGATGGTTCACCAGTTGGTTACTTTCTCCGAAAATATGCCGTCGTTCCGAATGGCCTATTATGGCCATGGAGCAGCCCACATCTTTTAACATCACCGGCGAAATTTCACCGGTAAAAGCCCCTTTCTCCTCCCAGCCGTTATTCTGTGAGGCAAGAAGAACCGACGAATCCTGCAGTGCTTTGTTGACCGCCGCCAGGGCAGTGTAGGGAGGCGCCAGCATCACGTCCCGGTCTAAGGGGATCCCTCCACTCGCAATGGACCGGGCCAGGGACTTCGCCTCGGCAATGGTCAGGTGCATCTTCCAGTTTCCGGCAATTAAAGGTCTGCGGTTCATGGTTTTCTCCCTAGTCCGGCTGTGCCGGTAGAAATGATTAAATCTCCAAATGAACGACCAAAATAAATTTTATTCCAATGCGGCAACACCCGGAAGGACCATGCCCTCCATGAGGGTCAGAAAGGCACCGCCCCCTGTGGACATGTAGGAAATCTCATCCGCCCATCCCGCCATTTGGACAGCAGCATCAGTATCGCCTCCTCCTATAATACTCAGAGCATGGGAGGTGGCCACTTTCTGGACAAGAGTCATGGTGCCTCTGGAAAAGGTCTTCATTTCAAAAGCACCCATGGGGCCGTTCCAGAGAATGGTTTTTGCCGAATCAAGCGCTTCGCAAAACAGGGTGGCGGTTGCCGGGCCAATGTCAAGAGCCATCCAGTCCTTCGGCATTTCCTGGACGGGAACCACCTTGCTTTCCGCAACATCGGAAAAACTTTCCGCTGCGACAAAATCCACCGGCAGATAGAGTTTGACCCCTTTTTCCCGTGCTTTTTCAATGAGGGAAGATGCGGTTTCCAGCAGATCTTCCTCAACCAGGGATTTGCCGATTTCCATTCCTTGACTTTTTAAAAAGGTATTGGCCATGGCGCCGCCGATAATCATTATTTCGACTTTATTCATCAAGTTTCTGAGTGCTGCGAGTTTGCTGGAAACTTTAGCTCCGCCAATAATGGCCGCCAGTGGTCTGATCGGATTTTTAACGGCACGATGGAAGAAATCCATTTCTCTTTGCAGCAGAAAGCCGGCCGCACACTGATCGAGATGTCCGGGCACCCCGACTACCGAGGCGTGGGCCCGGTGGGAGACGGCAAAGGCATCACTGATATAGACCTCGGCCAAGGCGGCAAGACTGCGGGAAAAATCCGGGTCGTTTTCCGTCTCTTCCTTGTAAAAACGTAAGTTTTCCAGCAGAATCACATCTCCGTCAGCCATCCCGGCTACCATATTTTCCACATCCTTGCCGATACAGTCGGGTGCCAGTTTCACCTCTCGGGAAATCAGCTGAGAGAGCCTTTTTGCAGCGGGAGCCAGACTGAATTCTTCTCTGCGTTGGCCTTTGGGACGGCCAAGATGGGAACAGATGATCAGTTTCGCGTTTTCAGCCAGGGCATGTTTGATGGTGGGTAAAGCCCCGCGAATCCGCATGTCGGAAGTAATATTTCCGTCTTTATCCAGGGGCACGTTAAAGTCGACCCGGATCAGTACTTTTTTTCCTTTGATGTCAAGATCTTTGATATTCTTCACAACGGATCCCTCTTGAGGTTTTCAAGATTTTGTTACCAGCAGCCATCAGCCACCGTCTACAGCATTGACTCGGCAATGGAAACTGTCCGGTCGGCCAGCGTGTTAGTGTAACTTCCCAGCTCATTATCATACCAGCCATAAATGACTGCCTGGGTGACAGGGACATCAATAACGGATTGATCAGGTCCGGTGGTGATGCCGAGGTTTTCAAGGTTGACTCGGATCGCCGCAGTTCGGGTATGAGTTTCGGTTCCCTCAATGATTGCTGCAGCGAAAGGAGTGCCGATAATATCGGATGAGACATTCTGCTCTTCCGTGTATTGCAAGTACTTGGATGTCTCGGCGAATTCCCGGTAAATTGAGTTGATCTTTTCACGCTTGATAGGATTTTTCAGTTCGTCCTGCAGGTTCAGAACCAGCACGATCAGGGAGCCGGTTGAGGTGGGAATCCGGACTGATTCCGCTATGAAACCAATATTTGCCATTTCCGGGATGACAAGGCGCAGGGCCTTGGCCGCACCGGTTGTGGTGAGAATGATATTGTTCAGGATTGAGCGGTTTTTGCGTAGATCCGAAGCCCCGGTCTTGGGCAGGCTGTCAAGGACCTTCTGACTGCCTGTTGCGGCATGAACCGTGACCATGGAGGCGCTCAGGATATGATCTGCGCCAATCTGGTCCAGCAGAGGCTTCAACATGTAGGACAGGCAGGTGGTTGTGCAGGAAGCTGCAGAAATCAGGCAGTGTTTAGATGGGATATAATCTTCATCGTTAATGCCCATGACCGTGGTCACGGCATCATCCGGCATGCTTAAACCCTGGGATTTAATTTTAAAAGGCGCCGATAGAAGAACTTTTTCCGCACCTGCCTCCATGTGTCCGCGGAAGGCGCCCCATTTTGCGTCGGAAGGCGCAGTGGGATCGGTGAAGACTCCGGTGGTATCGACAACTAGACGGACATCGTTTTCTTTCCATTTGATGTCTTTCGGGTTGCGCGCTTCACGCAGGATCTTAACCGGGACTCCGTTGACCGTCATGGTTCCGGCATCATTATTGAGATTTTCCACCATGCGCCCGCCATTGAAGCCATGCAGATAAGTACCCAGCCGACCGTACGAGCTGTCACGTTCGATTGAGGCTGCAAGATCTTCGAGGCTTCTGCCAATTTCCCGGCCTGTATTGGCAACAATTCCGGAAAAATGTTTTCTGCCTACATGATGCCACAAGCTCAGTTTGCCGATTCGGCCAAGACCATTAATCCCTAATTTCATTTACCCGACTCCTTCATTTTGATAAATTGTAACCAATCACGGGGTGACATCACCTAGAGTTTGGTCAAACTCCTATCTGGTAAGCGTTCTCAGGTGCCGGAGATTGCCGCAAGCAGGGCGGATGACTATAGCCCTCTATGTCAAACACCCTGATCGCAGCAAGATTCGGTGCCTGTGATCGCTTACGATAAATTCGTATCCGTCTTGCTGGTTTATGGTGAAAATGATTCTATACAAAAACTATTCTATCAAACAGTGTCTGTCAAGCTGGTAGAGAGATATCGTTCTCCGGTATCCGGAAATAGAACAACCAGAAGCTTGCCGTTATTTTCTTCTTTTTTTGCAATCCGCAAAGCGGCCCAAAGGGCGGCACCTGATGATATACCGGCCAGGATGCCCTCTTGCTTTGCCAGGTCAGCGGCGGTACGAATTGCCTCACCGGAGGGAACAGCGATCACGTCATCAATGATATCCCGATTCAAGACATCGGGAATAAAGCCCGCGCCAATGCCCTGTATCTGGTGGGGGCCGGCAGCAGAGCCGGAAAGCACGGCCGATTCCACCGGCTCAACGGCAATGATCTGCAACTCGGGTTTTCTTTCCTTGATTGTCTCGCCAATCCCGGTGATGGTGCCGCCGGTGCCAACGCCGGCGACCAGAATATCGATACGGCCATCCGTGTCATTCCAGATTTCTTCGGCCGTTGTCCTGCGATGGACGTCAGGGTTGGCCGGATTGGTAAACTGCTGGGGGATAAAGGTTTCCGGAATTGTTTCGGCCAACTCAAAAGCGCGGTTAATCGCACCTTGAATCCCCTGGTCACCCGGTGTCAGGTCAACCTCGGCCCCAAGCAGAGCAAGCAGTTTTCTTCTCTCCACGCTCATAGTGTCCGGCATGGTGAGGATCAGACGAAGCCCAAGGGCTGCTGCCGCACAGGCCAGGCCGATGCCGGTATTGCCCGAGGTCGGCTCAATGATGGTGCTTGTCTCCTGGAGTAATCCGTCCTGACGGGCTTTGAGGATCATGCTGAGGGCGATTCGATCCTTGACGCTTCCGCCCGGATTAAAGGATTCCAATTTGGCAACAATCTCGGCCCCGCTGTTGCCGGGAATCCGGTTGAGCCGGACCAGGGGTGTGGAGCCGATCGTTTCTGTTATATCATTATAAATTTTCATCAAGGGTCTCTTCTTCTTGAACAACACGTGTGTTTCTGTCGATCATGTCAAGGGGGTCGATGGCTTTGACCACGGAAGTGTCGATTTCGTCGAATTTACGGGCAACAACCAGCACTCTGCGTTCGTAAGAGCCAACTGCTTTATTATATGATTCCACGCTACGGTCAAGGTTTTTACGCAGATCAGCAAAATGGCCGGTCATGATTCTCAATCTTTCATGGAGGGTTTTGCCCAACTCGGCAATGATTTCTGCATGTTTGGAGATCTTCTCGTGACGCCAGCCATAGGAAACGGCCCGCAGCAGGGCGATGAGGGTGGTCGGCGTTGCCAGGATGACCCGTTGATCCACGCCGAATTCGATCAGCTCCGGATCCTGCTCCAGAGCGGCGCTGAAAAAATTTTCTCCCGGCAGGAAAAGAACGACAAATTCAGGCGTCGGTTGAAACTGCTCCCAGTAAGATTTAGAGCCAAGTTGGCTGAGATGAGTGCGAATCTGGCGGGCATGCTGTTTTAATTTTGCTTTTTTACTCTGCTCATCCCCTGCTTCCATAGCTTCGAGATAGGCCTGGAGGGCGGCCTTGGAATCAACAACGATATTTTTTTTGTTCGGCAGTTTAACAACCAAGTCCGGCCGTAGGCTTCCCTGTTGCGTTTTAACGCTTTCCTGCTCAATAAAATCACAGTATTCCACCATGCCGGCCATTTCCACAACCCGCCTGAGCTGGATCTCTCCCCAGCGGCCCCGCACCGTTGGTGTGCGCAGGGCCCGAACAAGATTTTCAGTTTCGGAATGCAGTCTGACCTGGGAGGCTGCCATGGACCTGACCTGCTCAGTAAGTCCGGCATAGGCGCTGATGCGCTCCTTTTCGATTTTCTGGATCTGTTCATCCACCCGTTGCAGTGACTCCTGAAGGGGGGTGACCATTTGGCCGATGGACTGTTTGCGCAGCTCCAGATCGCCTTTGGCTTTTTCCTGGAAGGAGGTCATGGCTGTTTGGGCAAGTTCGAGAAAAGACTGACTATTGTTTTTCAAAATATTGGCGGAAAGGGCCTTGAAGCTGTCAGACATTTCCCGGCGGCCATTCTGCAAAAATGCTATGTTTTCGGAACTTTTTTGTAGGAGCTCTTCATACCGTACCTGCAGTTCCACTTCTTTTTTCTCAAGCTCCCTGATCTCTTTTTGATGATGATCAATTGTTTTTTTTGTTGCCGACAAATTTTTCTGGAGTTCCGTCACCTGCTCGATTTTTACCCGCAGACGTTCACTCAAAAGCGAGATTTCGGTTTGCGAGGATGCAGCACGTTGGTCAACGGCTTGCCGGATTTTGTTTTTAAAGATAAAGTAGGCGGCCAAGGCGGCCGAAAATAATCCAGCCAGAAAAAAGATTATTTTTGAATCGAGGAATGTTTGAAATTGCATAATAAATGACTCAATTCCAAAATTTAGGCAGCAAAGGCTTGCATAAAATTGGTATTATGGTTATTAGTAACAGGAATCATTCTCAATAAAGAGATTTGATGATCATTATCATTTACTATAAATCTAATTAAATTAAAATTTAAGGAAATTTTTTTAAAGGAGTTTGTCATGCTAAAAGATGGAGAAAAAGCAGCAGTCCTGCAACGTGATAAAGAAAGTTATGCCATAGTCCCTCATTTTGCTCTGGGTCTCGTCACACCTGAGCAGTTAAGGAAGGTAGCCGATGTAGCCGAAAAATATGAACTTCCGGTCATGAAAATAACCAGCGCCAGCCGTATCGCCATGGTTGGTTTCAAGGAAGATCAGATAGACCAGGCCTGGAAAGATCTGGGAATAGATCCGGGACATGCTGTCGGCATGTGCGTTCGCAGTATTAAGGCCTGTCCGGGCACGGCAATCTGTAGCCGGGGCAAACAGGATTCTTTGGGGCTTGGAATGGAGCTTGATAAAAAGTTTCATGGATTTCAGCTGCCGAATAAGTTCAAAATGGGCGTTTCCGGCTGCATAAACAACTGTGCCGAAACGCCGATCAAGGATCTTGGTTTTGTCGGCAAAAAGAAGGGTTGGACTGTTCTGGTGGGTGGAAATGCCGCCGCAAGACCCCAGCTTGCCCAGGAGTTGATCAAGGACCTCTCCGACGAGGAGGCCTTGGTAATGGCCGATAAGGTAATGAATTTTTTCAAGGAAAACGGAAAAAAATCAGAGCGGCTCGGGCGGACCATTGATAGGGTTGGCTTTGATGTCTTTAAGGAAACTGTATTGTAACTATCCAGGAGCTCCCCATCTTCGCCCATTTCGGAGTCTCGCATACTCGCTTACCTGGCCTTCTCGAATAGCACAGGTATGCTTCGAAGTCCCAGGTAAGCGAGACTCCGAATGAACAAGCGGAGTCTCGCTTACCTGAGGTACTCCTGAAGAGTTACTTTACGGAGTTAAGGGTAGTTTATAGCCTACCTGAACAGTTACACTGTGTTGTCGTAAAAACACGAACTCGGATTTTTTGTTGACAAAAAAAAAATCACTGATAACATAATCAAGTTTAGCTGAGTTGCGGGCCTATAGCTCAGTTGGCTAGAGCCACCGGCTCATAACCGGTCGGTCCCTGGTTCGAGTCCAGGTAGGCCCACCAGAGTAATGAAATTGTTGAGATTTTGTCGTTGATTAAATATAGAATTGATCTGAAATTTTCATTCATTGATTTTTGTTTGAAACACCTGATTTTTTAGAAAAAAGGTGCAGCCCCAAAGGGGTTGTGCCTTTTTTCATTTCCGCCATACGGACTTTGTTATTTTTCCATGATTGTTCAAGATCTTATCACTGTTCTGGATGAACTGGCGCCATTTTCGCTGGCTGCGGAATGGGACAATGTCGGACTCATGCTCGGCAGCCCCCGTCAGGAGATGACCGGCATTCTTGTCGGCCTGGATCCGACGGAAGAACTGTTTGACGAGGCTGTTGAGCTTGGCTTGAATACGATTGTGACCCATCATCCCTTGATTTTTCAAGGTTTGAAGTCAATCCGCACGGATCAGCCGGCCGGCAGATTGATTAAAAAAGGTATGCTGAACGATCTTGCGGTTATTGCCTGTCACACCAATCTTGATGTCGTGGAGGATGGAGTAAGCGATCGGCTTGCAAATCTCCTCGGCCTGAAAAAGCTGAAGCCACTGAGCCGCCTCGGCGCAGAAGAAACTCGTGGTTTTGGCCGGCTGGGAGTTTTTGACGAACCGCTTGATTCGGAAATTTTTCTGGCCCGGCTGCGGGAACGGATCGGCATCTCCGTGCTGCCCATGGCCGGTAAACCACCGGAGAAAATCAGTAAGGTTGCCGTGTGTGGCGGCAGCGGCTCGGATCTGAGCGAGACAGCCTTTCTGGCCGGCGCTGATCTTTATATCACCGCCGAGATTAAACACGCTGTTGCCCGCTGGGCCGAGGCAAATCATTTTTGTATTGTCGATGGCAGTCATTTTGCCACCGAGAATATTGTAGTTCCAGGTCTCACGGCGCGGCTGAAAGAAATTTTTGCGGACAAAAAAACGGCTTTCCGGATTAAGGCGGCCAGCAAACAGAAAAATCCTTTGAATTTTGTATATTGACTTAAATTTTTAG
>JAYEPA010000275.1:10739-44944 GCA_034723545.1 Thermodesulfobacteriota bacterium
ATTGTAGTTCCAGGTCTCACGGCGCGGCTGAAAGAAATTTTTGCGGACAAAAAAACGGCTTTCCGGATTAAGGCGGCCAGCAAACAGAAAAATCCTTTGAATTTTGTATATTGACTTAAATTTTTAGTAACTATTCAGCGTAGGCTGAAAATTACCCTTAACCCCGGCCTGTAACTGTTCAGGAGTGCTTCATATCGAAGTCTACGCTTATCTGGTTCATTTGGGCCTTCGAAGCATACTTATGTTATTCGAGAAGGCCAGGTAAGCGAGTATGCGAGACTCCGAAATGGGACAAGATGGGGTGGTCCTGAATAGTTACAATTTTTAGAAGAATCTTTACGGTGTAATGATTTCTGAAACAGGAGAGCGCATTGAACAAGGACATCAATAAATTAATTGATCTGCAGGCTATTGATCTTCAGATAAAAAAATTCGAAGAAGAAATGTCGGCGGGCAATATAGAACTGCAAACACGCACGGAAACAATCGAAAAACGGAAACAGTCGATTGCTGTTTTTCAGGAAAAGATTGATGCTGGTGAACTGCGACGGCGTGAGATCGAGGCTGATGTTGAAGATAGTGAAATCCGGATTAAAGACCGCCAGACCAAGCTGATGAATGTGCAGACCAACCGGGAGTATCAGTCTTTGATTAAGGAAATTGAGGACAGTAAGAACATGGTCAAGAATTTGGAAGAGGAAGCTGTTCATATTATGGAGCAGGCCGAAAGTCTGGGCCAGAAATTGACTGAAGAGAAAAATGTCTGCGAGGCCGAAGAAGGGTTGCTGTCTGAGAAAATGCAGGAGGTCGAGAAACTGGAAACCGGCTTGCAAAAGAAAAAGAAGAAAATTGAAAATCAGAGAAAGAAAAAAGCCAAGGCTCTTCCGGAAAATCTGTTGCGGAAATACGAAAAGATTCTGCTTAGAAGAAATGGTCTTGCTTTAGCCAGTGTTACCAATGGTGTCTGCCATGGATGTTTTATGAGCATTCCTCCCCAGCAATACAATGAACTAATGAAGGGAGAGAGCCTGGCCAATTGTCCCACCTGTTCACGGCTGATCTATTATCTTCCCGAGGCTGAAACTGAGTGAGCAGAAAAAATGATCATCTGTGCGGAGATTTTCTCCGGGAATTGGAAAAGAAAATACCCGATTGTCTGCTGATCAGTTATTTCCCTTACCAGAAACCGCAGGAGATTCGCGAAATGCTTCTGGCGACTGCGGATCACTTGGCGCCGGTAGAGAAGAAATCATCGGAAGATGTTTTGCAAGATCGGCAAATTCAGACAAAGCCCGGCTTAATTTCGATCTATACCGACGGTGCCTCCAGGGGAAATCCCGGCGAGGCCGGAGCCGGATTTGTTATTTTTAATGAAGAGAATGACGAGATAGCAACCGGCAGCAAGTATTTGGGACAATGCACCAATAATGTAGCCGAATACCAGGCCCTGATTCTTGGCCTGAAAGAGGCTGGAAAAATAGGGAATCGGCAAATCAGCATTTTTTTAGACTCCCAGCTTATTGTCCGACAGATTCAGGGGAAGTACAAGGTTAAGAATGTTGGGCTGAAACCTCTTTTTGCTGAAGTGCGCCGACTGCTTGATCAATTTGATTCTTTTCAGGTCAGCCATGTTCCCAGGAACCTGAATAAACGGGCTGATGAGCTGGCGAACCAGGGAATAGATGATCGACGATAAGATGAAGCCGTAAACAGATCCCCTTTTCACCACAGAGAACACGGAGATCACAGAGAATTTTTTTATTATAACAAGCTTCCTCTGTGATCTCTGTGCGCTCTGTGGTTTCAATAGTTTTAACTATTTTAACGGATTTGGAGTGGGCGCATGATCGCCGGTTTTTTTGAAATCGGAGGAAAGTCCGAACTCCGCAGGGCAAGGTGGTTCGTAACGCGAACTGGGGGTGACCCTAAGGAAAGTGCCACAGAAAATAGACCGCCCCGGTTTTCCGGGGTAAGGGTGAAACGGCGAGGTAAGAGCTCACCGCTTCCATGGTGACATGGAAGGCACGGTAAACCCCACCTGGTGCAAGACCAAATAGGGAAACGTTTGAGGGCGGCCCGTCCGATGTTTCCGGGTAGGTTGCTAGAGGTGCCGGGCGACCGGCATCCCAGAGAAATGATCATGGCCGGTTCTTTTGAACCGCGTACAGAATTCGGCTTATAGCCCACTCCAATTTTTTTACCATGTAAATGTAAACGTCCACCAGCACCTCATCTACGTCCGTTTTGTCCTTTGCACATAGAGGGACTATAATTCAAAGAACCAAACGAACGAATCTAAGGCACTGGTAAACGTTTACAGGACGGTGGCTTCCGTAAATTTGGAGCCATTTGGTCAACGGTTACCATGAAACAGCAGGTTGCAGCTATCATTCCGGCCGGCGGGATCGGCAGCCGCATGGGCCTGGAGATTCCCAAACAGTTTTATGAGCTGAACTCCATTCCGGTCCTGGCCCATACCCTCCTCGCCTTTCAGCAGACAGCAATTATTTCATCTGTCATCGTGGTGGTGCCCCTGGATCATCTGGAGCACACCGAAAGAATTGTCCGCGACTTCAAACTTGATAAGGTCGTCAAAATTGTCCCTGGCGGGCGGTTGCGCCAGGATTCGGTTCAGGCCGGCCTTTTGGCTTTGGACACTGCAATCGACTATGTGGCCGTCCATGACGCGGCCCGGCCCCTTATTTCTCCCGAGTTAATTACAGCCTGCGTTATGGAAGCACAAAAAAACGGGGCGGCCATGGCTGCTGTGCCGGCCAAGGACACCCTGAAAGAGGTCAACCGCCAGGGAGAAATTCGACGCACCATTGACAGGGAAAAAATCTGGCAGGCCCAGACCCCTCAGGTTGTTCGGGTTTCTCTTCTGCGTCAGGCCTTTAGCGCCGCGAAAAAAGACAATTTCATCGGCACGGACGAGGCCTCGTTGCTGGAGCATTTGGGGATTGCCGTCATGGTGGTGAACGGTTCGGAAAAAAATATCAAGATCACCAGGCCGGATGATCTGCTCATTGCCGAGGCCCTGCTTATGCAGGAAAAGAAAAGTTTTAAGAAAGAGAAACAGATAAAAAGTAATCCTTTCCCCAGGGTGGGGCATGGCTATGATGCCCACCGGCTCGTGCCTGAACGACACTTGGTGCTTGGCGGGGTGAGCATTCCCCATTCAATGGGGCTGCTTGGCCACTCTGATGCCGATGTCCTGACCCATGCCCTGTGTGACGCGGTGCTGGGGGCCTTGGGCGAGGGGGATATCGGTCAACATTTTCCTGACAGTGATCCTAAATTCAAAGGGATTTCCAGCATTTTACTTCTTGAGCAGGTGATCAGCCTTGTCCACCGGAAAGGATTTTTTCTCGTCAATGCTGATGTCACTGTTATTGCCCAGCAACCCAAATTGTCTCCATATATGAAGGAGATGAAGGGAAATCTGGCCGCTGCCTGCCGGGTCGGGCCGGATGCAATCAACCTGAAGGCCACAACCACCGAAGAGATGGGCTTTCCCGGTCGTGAAGAAGGTATTGCCGCCCATGGCGTGGCCCTGCTGGCCCCGGTTGGGAAGTAATTTCGATGTATCGGGAAAACAAAGTTTCTGTAAGAATTATTCCTGGTAAATTGCTTGTTCTCAAGCTGGTAATTAGAAATTACGAATTAACAATTACGAATTGAAGGAAATGTCTGATTTTATTAAGTACCTTCATTCGTAATTCGTCATTCATAATTCGTAATTATTTTGCCCGAAGGGCATTATGTCCTCAGAAATCGTATTTAATCATCCCCTATGAACAGATTTGAAAAATGGCTCAGCCACAATGTGGTAAAACATCGCTGGCTGATTATTATCGCTTTACTCGTCTTTGCCGGTTGGGCTGCAAGCGGGATGCGTTTTTTGACCTTCTCAAACGATTCCCGTATGTTTTTCTCCAAGGAGAATCCGCAGCTCCAAGCCCTGGAAGCCCTGGAAGAAACCTACACCAAGGTGGAAAATGTTCTTTTTGTCGTGGCGCCCCGTTCCGGCAATGTCTTTGAAAGAAAGACACTGGCAGCCCTGGAAGAACTCACGGACGAGGCGTGGAAGCTTCCCTATTCAAGCAGGGTTGACTCAATTTCCAATTTCCAGAATACCAGGGCCGAGGAAGATGAACTTATCGTCGAGGATCTTGTCCTCGATGCGATGGCCCTGACGGATGAGGAGATTGGTGCCATCAGGCGGATCGCCCTGGCTGAGCCGCTGCTGGTCAACAGACTGCTTTCTCCTGGAGGGCATGTTACCGGTGTAAACGTCAATATTATCAAGCCGGAAAAGGACAGGAGCGAAACTGATGAAGTGAGTGCTGCAAGCCGGGCGCTCATGAAGCAGATGCAGGATAAATATCCCTTTCTTGATTTTTATCTGACCGGTGCGGTGATGATAGACAAGGCCTTTGGCGAGGCTTCTGCAAGAGATATCAAGTCTTTGATCCCGCTGATGTTTATTGTCCTTTTGGGATTACTGATTATTCTGCTGCGCTCTGTTTTGGCTGTGGCCGGAACATTCATGGTCATTGTCATGTCGACAGTCACGGGAATGGGCCTTGCCGGCTGGTTCGGAATTCAGCTGACTCCGGCCACGGCGAATTCCCCGACAATTATCCTTACTCTTGCGGTTGCCGATTCCGTCCATGTCCTTGTCACCATGTTTCATCACATGCACCAGGGACAGACAAAATTACACGGAATCGTCGAGTCACTACGGATTAATTTTCAGCCGGTTTTTGTCACAAGCCTGACCACAACAATCGGTTTTTTGACCATGAATTTTTCAGATGCCCCACCGTTTCGGGACCTTGGCAACATCGTGGCCATGGGCGTCATTGCTGCTTTTGTCTATTCCGTTTTTTTTCTGCCGGCCCTGATGGCTGTACTGCCGTTGAAGGTTTCAAGCCGTTCCCGAAACCAGAGTCGATTTTTCATCCGTCTTGGCGACTTTGTCGTGGCCAGGCGAACCCCCCTTTTCAGGTTCATTCTTTTCCTGATGTTTCTTACGGCCGCCGGTATGACCCGGATCGAGTTGAACGATAATTTTGTGAAATATTTTGACCTAAGTTATGATTTCCGGGTGGACACGGATTATGCTGCGGAAAATATGACGGGAATGAGCATTGTCGACTGGGATCTTGATTCTGGTGAAGAGGGAGGCATCAACAATCCGGAGTATCTTGCCAAAATAGAGGCTTTCAGTGAATGGTTTGCTTCGCAACCGGAAGTAAGGCATGTCCACAGCATCACGGATATCATGAAGCGTTTGAATAAAAATATGCATGGCGATGATCCCGCCTGGTACCGTTTGCCGGCGGATCGGCAGTTGGCGGCCCAGTCTCTGCTCCTCTATGAGATGAGCCTGCCCTTTGGTCTGGATTTAAATGACCGGATCAACGTGGATAAATCGGCAAGCCGCATGACGGTTAACATGCCTAATGTCGGGACTCGTGTCGTGTTGGATCTGGAAGAACGGGGCCGTGGCTGGCTGCGGGAGAATGCGCCGTCCCTGGAAACATACGGCTCCGGCTTATCGGTTATTTTTTCGTCTATTTCAAAACGAAATATTCGGTCCATGCTCAAAGGTTCTATCCTGGCCCTGTTTCTGATCTCAATGATTATGATCATAGTTCTGCGGAATCTGAAACTGGGACTTTTAAGCCTTGTCCCCAACCTGGCCCCGGCATTCATGGCCTTTGGCGTCTGGGGGATTGTGGTGGGACAGGTGGGGCTGGCGGTTTCGGTCATGATCGCCATGACCTTGGGGATCGTGGTTGATGATACCGTCCATTTTTTGTCTAAATACCAGCGTGCCCGGAGGGAGCATTCCATGTCATCCGAAGATGCGGTGCGATATGCCTTTAATACGGTAGGTTCGGCAATCTGGATCACCACCGTCGCCTTAATGGCCGGCTTTACTGTTCTCGCTTTTTCAGGATTTCAGATAAATGCCCATATGGGTTTGATGACGGCCATCACCATTGTTTTTGCCCTGATTCTGGATTTTTTCTTTTTGCCGACCCTGCTCATGAAACTTGAGGGTGGGGGCAGATAGAGGGTGGAAGGAATTTCAGGGTGTTATGGTGTGGTCTGATCAGAAAGATTCAGTGTATTTGTCTTCCTTCAGTCTTCAACCTTCAACCTTCTACCTGATTTTCCCCGGAGGGAAACAAATGAGATTTTTTTCACTTTTTTTTACCTGTCTGTTGTTAAGTGTCCCGGTCGGATGTTTCGCCGAAAGCCCGGAGGAAAAGGGACTGGCCATTGCCCTTGAAGCGGACCGCCGCGATGCTGGTTTTACTGATTTTACGGCCGATATGTTAATGGTTCTCCGCAATAAACATGGCAGGGAGAGTAAACGTGAGATCCGTATCAGAACCCTTGAAGTGGAGAATGACGGCGACAAGAGTCTGTCGATTTTTGACACGCCAAGGGACGTGAAGGGAACCGCTTTTCTTACCTTTTCCCATAAGGTGGGCGATGATGACCAGTGGCTTTATTTGCCGGCCCTGAAAAGGGTGAAAAGGATCAGTTCACGAAATAAATCAGGTTCCTTCATGGGCAGTGAGTATGCCTATGAAGATATCGCCAGCCAGGAAGTGGAAAAATATACCTACAAATTTCTTCGTGAAGAAACTTATGAAGGGCGCGACTGTTTTGTTAATGAAAGTTATCCTGTTGACCTGAAAAATTCCGGCTATACCCGCCTGGTTTCATGGCGGGACAAGGATGAATACCGGCTTTGGAAGGTGGAATATTATGATCGGAAAAAAGCCCATCTCAAAACCTTGACTTTTAAGGACTATAATCAATATTTGGGTAAATACTGGCGGTCTGCGGACATGGAAATGGTCAATCATCAGAACGGGAAATCGACAAAATTACTATGGACAAATTATCAGTTCAAGACAGGACTCTCGGACCGGAATTTTGACAAAAACAGTCTGAAGCGGGCAAAATAGATTAAATGAAAGGCTCTCACAGAGGCACAGAGACACAGAGGTTTTTCTCTGCGTCTCTACGGACTCTGTGAGAAATTTTTATGCGAAAAAAAATACCGCAACCCCACCTGCCCTTCTTTCTTTTTTGCAGCATAATCCTGATGCCGGAAATTCTCGCGGCCGCTGAATTTACCAGCGATGTCACCGTGGAAGGGAGAGGTTTTTTTCATTCGTCAGCCTACCCGGAGCAGAGGCGTAATAATTGTTCTCTTGCCGTTAACGCCGAGTTCTATCATGAATTTCCCTCGGGCTCAAGTTTCATCATTGCCCCGTTTTTCAGGCTGGACTCGGCGGATGATGAACGTACCCATGCAGATGTCCGCGAGGCAAATTTTCTCTACCTGGCTGAATCGTGGGAGATGAGAATGGGCGTTGGGAAGGTGTTCTGGGGCGCCACGGAATTTGTCCACTTGGTGGATATCATCAACCAGACCGATCTGGTGGAGGCCCTGGATGGCGAGGAAAAACTGGGCCAGCCCATGATTCAGCTTTCGATTCCCCGCGATTGGGGAACCGTGGATGGCTTTATTCTGCCCTGGTTTCGGGAACGAACCTATGCCGGCAAAAAAGGCCGACTGCGTTTTCCCTTGGAAGTGGACACCGACAAGGTGAAATATGAAAGCGGCAGCGAGGAAAATCATCTTGATTTTGCCCTGCGATACAGTCACACCCTGGGGGATATGGATTTCGGCCTCTATCATTTCCTCGGCACCTCGCGTGATCCGGTCCTGATCCTTGAACCGTACAAAAACGGCCGGCTTGCACTTATTCCCTATTATGAACAGATTGGCCAGACCGGGCTTGATCTGCAGCTTGTGGCCGGCAACTGGCTCTGGAAGGGTGAAGCGCTCTACCGCACCGGGATGGGGCGATCGTTTGCGGCGACAACCTTTGGCTTTGAATACACCTTTGTGGGCATCGCTGAAACCGCGATGGATCTTGGTTTGATCACCGAATACGTCTTTGATGACCGTGATGACGGCCGGTCTCCGATCGTCTATGATCACGATGTCATGCTGGGATTGCGTCTGGCCGTCAATGACGCCGACAGTACGGAGCTTCTGCTGGGATTGATTCAGGATCTGGAAATGTCATCAAAAATAATTACCCTTGAGGCAAGCCGCAGGATGGGCGAGAATGTCAAAATCAATCTGGAAGGATCTTTTTTTGTCGATATAAGCAAAAAAGACCCGGCTTACAGTCTTGCCGAAGATGATTTTGTCAAACTGGAAGTGACTTATTATTTTTAATGAACTTGTAAAAACTACAAATTAACCACAGAGCACACAGAGATCACAGATAAATTCTTTTTATTACAGCTAGTTGTCTTGGTGGGCTCCGTGGAGAAAAAAAGATTTTTTACGGGTTCATCTTATTTTTCAACAGGATTGTTTTCCGTCTTCTTTTTGATTTCTTCCAGCCGTTTTTGAGCCGTTGCGGCAACATCACTGTCTGGGTATTTTTCTATAATTTCAAGGTAGAGCCGGGTGGCATGCGGGTAATTTGTCTGCAGAACCTCCAGTTCAGCCGTTTCAAACAACTCATCAGGTCCCGGACCACAGGAAATGATGAGCAAAAAGATCAAACAGAATATTCTCTTCATAATAATCTCCCTCAGTTTATTGTCAAAATTCCTAATGAACAGACCTGTTTTTTCATCCCTCCCCTTCACTATCTCTTGCGCCATAAATGAGCAGATGCTCGCGGTAGGTTCCAAAGCGTCGTGAAAGAGGGATCCCGTCTAAAAATTTCTGGTTATCATTGAAATGCTGCCAGGCTTCTTTGGCGGTCATGCCCTGGCTGACATCATAATCCAGGACAGGATGCAGGATCGATGATTTTTCCCGTTCCCAAATTCGGCTGATGAAAAATTTTTCCGGTTCCCTGTGAATCTGTGATCCTTCGGCCAGGACAAATGTCCCGGAACTCAGGACATGAATATTTTCTCTGTTACGGTCGATAAATGTCAGGGTTTGTTGGAATTCTTCCGTTGTCTCCGAGGGAAAGCCGAAAAGAATGAAGACCAGGTTGTACATTCCGGCCTGGGTGGAGTTAATGAGGACTTTCTCAACCTCATGAATATCGGTTCCCTTGCTCATCAGGTCCAGAATCCGCTGGCTGGCCGCTTCCACCCCCCACTGGAGAACCCGGCAGCCTGAACGCTGAATTAATCTACAGAGGTCGGAGTCGAATTTTTTAACCGGTTTGGCATAAGCGCCATAATGAATCACAAGCCCCTCATCGATAATCTGTTCGGCCAGCTTTGTAAAACGCTGGGGTGGAATCATCTCGTCATAGAAATAAAAGAGACTGCAGCCGTATTTTTTTTGCAGGAATTTGATTTCCGCCACACAATCTTCAATCCTGCGGGTGCGGTAGCGGAGGTAGGAATGATGGTGGGTGCAGAAGCTGCATTTTCCCCAGGGACAGCCGCGTGAGGTCATAAGAGGCAGCACCGGCTCCGGGGTCAGGTATTTATCCAGTTTGAAATGCGAAAAATCAGGATAGGGAAGGGTATCGCTTTCGGTCATGGCCGGCGGATTGATCCGCAGATCGTTGCCGCTGAAATAGATCAGATTCGGCACATTGGCAAGATCTGCGGAATTTTCGGCCCGGCAGAGATGATACAGGCCGATTTCCCCTTCGCCCGGCATCAGGTAATCAAAAAAATCTTTAAAGAGGATTTCTGGAGCGTCCTCTTTTGCCTGCGCTAGCGGGGTTATAAGCATTTTTTCCGGCGCGGTCATGACGCTGATTTTTGCTCCGCCCGCCACAATTTTCGCTTTGCTTTGTTTTTTAATCAGTTTAGCAAGCAGGGCGGCAAAGACGACCTGCTGCTGGTACAGAATAGAAAATCCGACAAGATCAGGCTTGGCTGCCAGCACCGGTTGGATCAGGTCTTCAAAAAAGGATTCTATTTTTTCCGGGATGTTTTGGCCGGACAGAGCTTTTCTGGCCATTTCCGCCATAAAAGCGTTATAAATATTTTCAAAACTTAAAAAAATCGTCGCCCAATGATGATATTCCTTCAAGTCTGATTGGTTTGGCTGCCAGTTTTTGAGAAAGGAGACCGCCTGGTCAAGATTACGAGCGGTTGTCTTTTCATCCCACTTGTAGAGTCGGATACCAAGAATCCCTTTTTTAATTTTATCAAAACTGCTCAGATAGTAATCCAGGCTGAGATCAAAGACAGAAATAGTTGCATCCGGCAGTTTTTTTTGCAGATAGGCGGAAAGAACAGCCGGTCCCAGGGGCGGACAGGTGGGATGGGTATGGGGAGATGCGATCAGGGCCAGTTTCATGGTTTGTTAACTCTTGCTATCTGTTGTGAGGGGATATGACGCCTCACACTGATGAATGGCTCCCTTAGACGTGAGGAAGCTTGAGTAAAGGTGAAATTCCCGGACCGGAAAAGGTGGAGTGCTGAATAAATTGTTGGAAGACATAAACCGGCTTACCTTGGAGTCAGGAGTATTCTTCAAACGGGCCAGGGTGATATGGGGTGAAAATTTTCTGGATTCCGGTTTCAGGCCAAGAGTGGTGAGCTTCCTTTCAACACTGTTCCGCAGACTGATGAGGCGTTCGTTTTTTTCCAGACCGACCCAGAGAACCCGGGGCTTTTTTCGTGGCGGAAAAAAACCTGTTCCCTCCAGAACGAGAGTCAGGGGATCTGCCTTGATATCAGCAAGACTGTCGCGGATATCAAGGAATATTCCCCCGTCAACTTCGCCAATAAATCTCAGGGTCAGGTGGAGCTGGTTCTCGGAAACCCAGCGGGCGCCGGGCAGACCATAGCAGAGACGGCCAAGCATCTCCTTGATATCTTCCGGAAAATCAATAGCGACAAATAATCTGATCATAGGTGCTTGGTTCTCTCGTATAAAAAAAATAGTTATTGTCTGAAATGTCGCAATATCAAAGAATTGCTGTAACTATTCAGCTGCACCCCACGGAGTCTTCGCTTACCTCTTCGCCCATTTAGAGCTTCTCGAGTAGCATTAGTACGCTTCGAATTTCTAAATGAACAGGTAAGCGCAGACTCCGAATCTGGGGCACATCTGAACAGTTACAGTCTTGAGTTTAGGGTAATTTGTTGCCCTCGCTGAATAGTTACGAATTGCGTAGTATTTTCGCGCGAATTCGGATTTTTGAATGCGGATTTCGGATCATGTGAAATATTCCACAATCCGACATCTGAAATCCAAAATAGTTTTTGCTGTTTTGCAAAATGCAAACGACCTGTGGCGCACAGCATGGCGGGAAGAAGAAACCGCAATCATACCTGCATTGACAACACAGGTATTCTAGAATAGAAGTATAATTACTGCACTTTTTTTTACCATCAACCACTCTTTATTACTTAAAAAATGAATGTAATCACGGAAAATAAACCTCTGCCCGGAAAGATTTGTGTTTCCATCGGCGGAAATGATGTTGCCGAGACCCTTGCCAGCGCCTTGCGAGTGGAAGGGGAGGCCGATGTCATTGAGATTCGTCTCGATGGCCTGATAAAGCCTGAGGTTGCTCCTTTTATTGAAAGGACGAAAAAGCCGCTGCTCTTTACCAATCGGCCTGAATGGGAAGGGGGACTGTGGTGCGAGGATGAAACTAAAAGGCTTGCGCTTCTTAAACAGGCGATTAGCGCCCATGGCGCCTATGTTGACATTGAACTGCGTACAGAGCTGTCCCTTCGGCGGGAGATCATTGATCTGGCCGGGAAAAATGAAAGCCAAACGATTGTCTCCTGGCATGATTTTCAGACCACCCCATCAGCCGCTCACTTAGAGAATATTCTCCATGAGCAGATCGAATCCGGCGCGGATATCGGTAAAATCGTCACCATGGCCCATGATTATAATGACGTCCTGCGCGTATTATCGCTGCAGACCATGGCCCATGAAAAGAATTTTCCCCTGATTTCCTTCTGCATGGGTGAAGCCGGCAGAATTAGCCGCTTGGCCACCCTTGATCTTGGCGGCTATATGACCTACGCGGCGCCGGAAGCAGGCAAAAGTACGGCGCCGGGCCAGCTTTCCGTCTCAACCCTGCATCATCTTCTGAACAGACTTCATTATGAAAATTAACGGTAAGACAGTAATCCATGGCATCATGGGCGATCCGGTGACCCACAGCCTCAGCCCGGCCATGCATAATGCGGCTTTTGCCGAATTGGGCCTCAACTGCGTCTATGTTGCCTTTCCCGTTAAAGATGTGAAGTTTGCCATGGATGGTTTCAGGGCCTTGGGCGTCAAAGGGGTGAGCGTAACCATTCCCCATAAGCAGGCTGTGGTTTCCTGGCTTGATGAGATTGATCCGGTGGCCGGAAAAATCGGCGCGGTCAATACCCTGCTGATTCACAATGATCGTACCATCAAAGGATTCAATACCGACTGGCTGGGCGCAAATCGCGCCCTGGAAGAGCATCTTGATTTGTCAGGGAAAACGATTCTGCTCCTTGGCGCCGGCGGCTCGGCCCGGGCCATTGGTTTTGGTTTGATTGAGGCCGGGGCGCGTGTCATGATTGCCAGCCGGACACAAGAAAGCGGTGAACAGCTGGCCCAGAGCCTTGAATGCGACTGGCATCCCCTGTCCGCTGTTGCCTCGTTATCGGCTGATGGGTTGGTGAACGCGACTTCAGTGGGCATGGCGCCCCAGGATCAGGAATCCCTGGTTCCCCGTCCTTCCCTGGCCAGTTATCCTGTTGTCATGGATATTGTCTATTCACCATTAAAGACCAGATTACTCCGGGAGGCGGAGGAGGCCGGCTGCATAACGATCAACGGCCTTGCCATGCTTCTTTATCAGGGCGTGGCCCAGTTTGAACTCTGGACCGGCAAAAAAGCTCCTGTGGCGATCATGAAGAGGAAATTATTGGCCGGTCTTGGCCTGACTTCTTCGTAAGCGTTCAGCAGCATCCCGATGAACAGTTACCATTTTTTAAAGAATGAGAAAATGAAAGAAATTACTCCTGTATCAAAAGTTAATGTCACCATTGAGGTGCCCGGCTCCAAGAGTATCACCCAACGGGCTCTGATCGCCGCAGCCCTGGCGGATGGCGATTCCACACTTCTCGGCCCCCTGGCCAGCGATGATACCGCCTTTACCGCCATGGCCCTTCGTGCCATGGGTATTGAGGTGGAATCCCAGGGCAACCAATGGCGAGTCAAGGGAGGGGGGGGGCGGATCAAGACTCCGGCCAAGGAAATATATCTGGGCAATAACGGCACGGCCACCCGCTTTTTGACTTCGGTTGCTTCCCTGGGCAAGGGTGTTTTTACCATCACTGGAGAAAAACGCATGGAAGAACGGCCCATTGCCCCTTTGATGAGCGCTTTGGCCGGCTGGGGAGTTGATATAAAAAGTATCAAAGGAACCGGTTGTCCTCCGCTTGAAATCAGGGCCAATGGCATTGACGGCGGTAAAACATTGCTGCCGGAAGGAAAAAGCAGTCAGTATCTTTCCTCCCTGCTGCTGGTTGCGCCCTATGCCCGGCAAAAGGCCGAACTTGAAGTGGCCGGCACCCTGCCCTCAAAACCCTATGTCACCATGACCATGGCTGTGATGGATTCATTCGGCATTAAGGTCAAAGCCAATGATTCCCTGAACCGGTTTGAGATTGATCAGGGCTGTTATCAGTCCAGGGATTATCCCATTGAAGGCGATGCGTCGGGCGCTTCTTATTTTTTTGCCGCTGCCGCGATAACCGGTGGAACGGTCACCGTGGCCAATGTCCCGCGTGAATCCCTCCAGGGGGATACGGCTCTGGTGGGGATGCTTGAAAAAATGGGCTGCCGGATTGACTATGATAAGGGCATTACCGTGACCGGCCCCCGGGAGTTGAAAGGTATTGAAGTGGATATGGGGGACTGTCCCGATGTGGCCCCCACCCTGGCCGTGGCGGCGGCCATGGCTAGGGGGCGCACTGTGATCAGAAACGTGGCCCATCTGCGTATCAAGGAGTGTGACCGGTTACATGCCATGGCCACCGAGTTAAGTAAACTTGGTGTCCGGCTGGAGGAAGGGCCTGACGAACTCATAATTGACGGCGCAGGGCCGGAGGGACTGCATGGTGCTGACATAGATACCTATGACGACCATCGTATTGCCATGTGTTTCGGAGTAGCCGGACTGGTGATACCAGGAATTCGCATTCAGAATGAGGGTTGTGTGGCCAAATCTTTCCCTGATTTCTGGAAACGATTTGCAAAAATCAGGTAAGCCACGGGAAAAGCTGAGGGAGCGATTTTTTGGCTTGCAAAAAGCTGCGGAAAATACGAACATAATTTTGAAACTGATTAATTATAAAATAAATTATTAGCTGAATTTTTATGGCACGTACCCATTGGCAAACCAAAGCTCCCGAGAAATCATCAAGGGCTCAATCCGTCAGGCAACAGGTTGAGCCCAAACGGGATGAAATCTGCAAACTGCTGATCAAGGAAGGACTTCTCTCTGAAGAGCAACTTCAATATGGTCAGCGTGTTCTCTCCAAGCTGTCCACGCCTCGTCCACTGCTCAGTGTTCTGGAGGAATTGAAGTATATCAGCAGCTCTCAGGTCGGAGAGACCCTCCAAGCCAATCCTGTCGCTATTCCCCTTGGAGCCCTTCTCGTTGAACTTGGCTATCTTTCCGAGGCTGATATCAAGGCTGCCCTGGCAAGCCAGGAAGAGAAAAAATCAAGCCGTCTTGGTGAAATTCTCGTTGATCTGCACCTGATCGGTGAAGATGAACTCCTGCAGATACTTTCCTTTCAACTCGGTTTTTCTTATCTTGATCCAGCCCTGGAAGAGATAGATCCGGAGCTTTTCGGCCGTGCTCCCCTGGCCGTGTATCAGGAAAACGACTTTATTCCCCTGCGCCGGCAGGAAAACGGGGTGCTGATCGTTTTTGCCGATCCCTTGAATGTTGAACAGCTCAATACCGCCAAAAAATTTTTTGGTCATGAAATTGTCCAGGGGATTGGCCGCAGGTCAATGATTCAGGAAACCCTTTTACGGCTGGAAACGGATTCCGCTAAAATGGCGGACCGGACTGCCGTTGTCGAGCCGGATGATAATGCCGTTATTAATACGGTTAACGATATCCTTCTTGCTTCAATCAAGGAAGGCGCCAGCGATATCCACATTCAGCCCACCAAGGATCAGCTTCGAGTCCGTTTTCGCCAGGACGGGGTGCTGATGAATTACAGAAATTATCCCCTGGAGGTGGCCCCGGCTATCTCCAGCCGCCTCAAGATCATGGCTGGGGCCGATATTGCTGAGAGGCGGAGGCATCAGGACGGACGTATTTTTTTTGAACATCAGGGACATAAACTTGATTTTCGGGTCTCGATTTATTCTACTATTTTCGGCGAAAAAATTGTTATGCGGCTGTTGGGTTCCCAGAGCGAACTGCTCAAGGTGGAGGATCTCGGCCTGTCACCGATGATGCTCCAGCGTTTCTCCGAGGAGACCCTGCAGGCCCCGAGTGGGGTTATTATGGTTACCGGCCCCACAGGTTCGGGAAAGACCAGCACCCTTTACAGCGCGGTTAACTATCTGAATAATGATAGCACCAGCATTATCACGGCCGAGGATCCGGTGGAGTTTGTCATCGACGGGGTGGCCCAGTGTTCCATTAATCCAAAAATCGGTTTGAGCTTTGAAGAGACCCTGAAGCATATTGTCCGGCAGGATCCCGATATTATCGTCATCGGTGAGATCCGCGATAAATTCTCAGCCGAAATGGCCATTGAAGCAGCTTTAACCGGTCATAAGGTGCTCACAACCTTTCATACTGAAGACAGCACCGGCGCTCTGGTCAGATTGCTGAATATGGATATCGAGGCCTTTCTCGTGGCTTCCACCGTGGTTTCGGTGCTGGCCCAGCGGCTGGTGCGGAGGATTTGTCCGAAATGCGTCGAGGATCATCATCTTAATTTGAACGAGATTCGTCAACTGGGCTTTCACCCCGGCCAGGTCCCGCGTCTTCTTTTTAAAAGGGGCCAGGGCTGCCGCTATTGCCGGTTTTCAGGCTATAAGGGCAGAGCGGCCGTCCATGAACTGCTGATCCCGGATCAGATGGTCAAGGACGCAGTCATTGCCAGAAAAACATCCCATGAAATCCGGGAGATCTGCATGAAAACAACCGGCCTTGTCACCCTGCTTGAGGATGGGATCTACAAGGCTGTTCATGGCGTGACCAGCTATCAGGAGATTATCCGTCAGCTGCCCAGGCTGGACCGGCCCAGGCATCCCGATGAAATCAGTCGTCTGCAGGGGGAGTTTTAATGGTGACAAAAAAATCCATACTGGAACAGATTGATGATTATGTCAGGGAGGAGGGGTTTGAGCTGCCGGTGTTTGAAAAGGTAAGCCTCCGTCTCCAATCTCTTCTGCACAGTGACGATTTTGATATCAAGGACGTGGAAAAACTGATCCTCCACGATCAGGTCCTGGCAGGCGGGGTGCTGCGGGCGGCGAATTCATCTTTTTTTGGCGGTTTGAAGGAGATTACCACTATTAAGGATGCCATTGTCCGCCTCGGGACCAGACAGGTGGCTGATCTGGTGATGCTTGCGGCTGAACGGAATAAATACCAGGCCAAGGATCCTGAGTTGAACAAACTTGTCAAACATCTCTGGCAGCATGCCGTGGCCTGTGCTGTGGGCGGTCAGTGGCTGGCCCGAAAATTAAACTATCATGACAGGGCAACTGAAGTCTTTATCGGTGGTCTGATCCATGATATCGGCAAGTTGTTTTTATTGAAGGTGATCGATCACCTTCAGGTTGCCGAGCAACAGAATTTTAATCTGTCCTATGATTTGGGCCGGGAGCTGATTGATGTCCTGCATGCGGAAAAAGGGTATGAACTTTTGAAAAAATGGAATATCCCGGATGTGTACTGCCGCATTGCCCGTGATCACCATGATGACATGATTAATGCCGGCAGCACGACCATGATGATTGTCAGGGTTGCTGACCGAGCCTGCGTGAAGCTCGGCATCGGTTGCCGGCATGATCCTTCCATCGTACTGGCCACCCTGCCTGCAGCCGTAAATCTGCGCATGAAGGAAATACTTTTGGCTGAATTTGAAATCATGCTGGAAGATGCCATACGGATTGCCTGAGCGAGATCGGGGGGGCGCCTAGCTTGAACATGCCCTTAAACCATGCCTGCCGCTTTGAGCATGGCCCAGCCTGGTTCGTCCGTTCCTGAACCGTCATATTCTTTGTCCTGCCGCATACCGCTGAAATGATCTAGAAGCCTGTTGGCCAGCAGTTTCCCGAGCTGAACCCCCTCCTGGTCAAACGAGTTGATATTCCAGATAAATCCCTGCATAGCGATTTTTGTTTCATAAATAGCCAGCAGTTCACCCATGGAACGGGGCGTTAAACGCTCGGCCATGAGCACCGAGTTCGGCCGGTTGCCGGGAAAGCGTTTGTTGGGATTTTCATGTTTTTGGCCTGTGGCCAGGGCCAGGGACTGGGCCAGCAGATTGGCGACGAGTTTTTCCTGGGAGGACGTCTCTTTAATCTCGATATCCCGCTGAGACTGAGAGGAACGAAAACCGATGAACTCCACCGGCACCACAGTCGTTCCCTGATGAATCAACTGGTAAAAGGCGTGCTGGCCGTTTGTGCCCGGCTCTCCCCAGATGACGGGACCGGACTGATATGACAAGGGCTCTCCCTGGCGGGAAATCGATTTGCCGTTGCTTTCCATGTCGCATTGCTGGAGATGGGCCGGGAAGCGGATCAGGGCCTGGCTGTATGGCAGCACAGCCAAGGTCTCACAGCCGAGAAAATTATGATTCCATATCCCGAGCAGGGCCAGGAGAAGAGGGATGTTTTTCTTGATATTTTTTTCTTCGGCCTCCAGGTCGATTGCGTTGGCTCCTCTGAGAATCTCGAGAAAACTGTCAAGCCCCAGGGCAAATCCGAGCATCACACCACCCACCATTGAGGTAGCGCTGTAGCGGCCGCCGATATAATCATACATGTAAAATGAGCGCAGATAACGCTCCGGATTATCCATGGGGCTTCCCTGGCCTGTGACCGCTACAAAGAACCGGCTGGGATCAAGACCGGCCTTTTGGTATGCTGCCTGGACCAGTTTTTCATTGGTCAGGGTCTCAAGAGTTGTGCCGCTTTTCGACACCACGTTGACCAGGGTGGTTGAAAGATCCAGATCACGGAGAACCCCGGCAGCGTCATCAGGATCGACATTTGATATGAAATGGACCTTCCGCCCCTCTTTCTGAAAGGCGGCCAGGCCTTGATATATGGCCCGTGGCCCGAGATCCGAACCGCCAATGCCCACCTGGATCATATCCGTAAAGGGTTTGCCCTGGGGCGTATGGAGTTTTCCCTGGTCAAGATCATCGAGGAATATTTTTAGTTTATCAAGTTCATCCAGAGCCTGACGGGCGGCGGAAGGTTCGGCCGGAGAATCACTGAAAACGTCGCGGCATGCCGTGTGCAGAACTTGTCGGTTTTCCGAGTCATAGCCGTCAATACGGTTCATGACAGTCCCTTTTTTCATCATGACAAACTGGTCAACCGCACCGGTTTCATCCGCCAGCTGCTGAAGTCCGTCCAGCACATCCTCATCAAGCCGCTGGGTTGCGTAAAGCAGACGAAAATTTCCCGTTCGGCATTGTAAACGCTGTATTCGTTCAGGTGTTAAAGAACCGGCACCGGTCAGGTCAAAAGGATTTTGAGTCAGTTTTTGCAGGAGACGGTATGGTTTAAGCTGATTAAAGGTGTTAGGGTGTGTAGTCATGATTTGTTCTCCGGGCAGCTTTTAAGGCATTGTTTACTCATCTTTTCTTTCGCAAGATAGAGAGAAGCGTCTTTTTTATAAAGAAAAAAATTTAAATTTAAAGAAAAAGGATAGAAAATCTTGCCAAAATGCAGGTTTATATGGGTATAATAATTTTACAGTGCGTTCTCCGCTGTGATAATTCGGTGAAGGACAGTTTTGGTCAGGTTGAAAAGAGAATATGGTCAAATCAAACATTTTGAGTTTCACGGCAATAAAATTTTGCAGAAAGAGATGAAGAGAAAAATTCTGGTAGTGGATAATAACCCGGTTATCCTGAAGCTGATGACCAACCTTCTCGCCGATCAGGAGGGCCATGAGGTTAGGACTGCGGACAACGGTCTTGAAGCCCTGGATGTCCTGAATGGTTTTACTCCGGAAGTGATTTATGTTGATTTGATCATGCCAAAGATAAGCGGCGCTAAATTATGCCGGATTATCCGCAGTAAACTCCAGATGAAAGATGTTGTTCTGGTTATTCTCTCCGCTATTGCCAAAGAGTCTCAGGAGGAGAGCCCGCCGGACGGGGTTGATGCCTGCATTGCCAAGGGGCCTTTCAAGAAAACCGCCAAACATGTGTTATCCGTTCTTGAACTGGTTGGCAGGAGAGATAAGTCAAACAATCCCCGGACAGTGCTTGGTCTTGATGATGTTTTTCAGCGGGAGGTTACTGCAGAGCTGATTACCTGGAAGAAACATTTTGAAGTTATGCTGGATAATATGTCTGAGGCTTTTTTTGAAATTATTCTTCCGGGACGGATCATCTATCTCAATGCCAGGGCAACATCTCTGTTTGATATGCCGGAAGAAGAAATGCTCGGTGCCTCCTTTACGGATTTTTTCTCTGAAGATCAGCAGGAGAGGGTCCGGTCATTGCTGAAAGATGCCCGGCAAAACTCCCGTTCAAGCGGTGAAAAGAAGCCACTTTTCGTCAACGGTAAACAGGTTGTACTCAATTTACTACCAATCCTTAATAATGATCATGACTCCATAATTGTGATGATTCAGGATATCACCAACAGGAAAAAGTTGGAGGAGAAGCTGCGCAGGGTCTCCATTACGGATGACCTGACCGGTCTGCTCAATCGCCGGGGGTTCATGAGAATGGCGGATAAACAGTTCAAAATTGCCGACAGAAAGAAAGATGATTTATTCCTGATTTATGCTGATCTTGACAACCTGAAAAAAATTAATGACTACAATGGCCATCAGGCAGGTGATCAGGCCCTGCTTGAAACGGCAAAGGTTTTAAACAGGACATTCCGCCAGTCGGATATTATCGGCCGGCTGGGTGGTGATGAGTTTGCCGTGCTGACCACCAGCGATGTTGATCCAGGGCGGGTTGGCGCCTGTGAACGTCTTTCCGAGGCTTTAGAAGAAATTAACAGAATCAACAACTTCGATTTTAAAGTGGATTTAAGCGTCGGTATTGCCAGGTATGATTCAAATAATCCTTGCTCTCTGGAGGAATTTATTTCTCTGGCCGATTCCCTGATGTATGAATGTAAAAGAGGTAAGAAAGGGGGCGAATAGTTTCTAATTGCTTAATTTGACTAATAATATTTTCATAGTATGGAGTGTCCGTTATGAGAGTGGATAGAGAGCCTTTTGAGATCGTTATTTTCACAAGGATGTTTAAAATTACCGGATTATTACACGTTCTGCCCCAGGAACGTCTGACGGATTTCATGTCGGCCAGTTCAGATATGTTTTTACCCATTACCAAAGCGGTTGTCAGAAAGATTGAAAATAATAAGATTCTTGCCAAGACAGATTTTTTAAACTTGAATAAAAACGCAGTGACGATTATCTATCCAGCAGCAGACAGTGAAGAATAGAAATTGCTGTTGAAGTGATTGTTGGTCAATTTCGTGAGTTTTTTTGATATTGATCCGTCGTTCATGTGTCATTATTGATTTTTTTGTTATCAGGTTTGTCACTCTCCGTACACTTGCCGATTCCCACAATTCTCGCCGCGTTTCTTTTTTCTTTCTGCCCTTTAAACCTTTGTTAAATGGTAACTATTCAGCTGCACTCCATCTTCGCCCATATTTGGCCTTCTCGAATAACACTAGTATGCTTCAAAGCCCAAAATGAACAGGTAAGCGTAGACTCCGAATATGAAGCACATCTGAACAGTTACAGTCCGGAGTAAAGGGTAATTTATTGCCCTTGCTGAATAGTTACTGTTAAATAACAATTTTTTAACGCAAAAGACGCGAAAGGCGCAAAAGTTTTTTATTTTAAAACCAAGTAGTTACGTTTGCATGTCTTGCGTTGAAGTTGAACTTTTTACGAGTTTGTCAACAATGATGATTCCGTAAAAAGTCTTTTTTCACCACAGAGAACACGGAGACCACAGAGAAATCTTTTTTATTACAATATGTTACCTCTGTGAACTCTGTGCGCTCTGTGGTTGATTTGTAGTTTTTACGAGATCATCAACAATTACAATCCATAAATTTGTTCTATGTCTGAGAAAACGGCTGACAAAAAATTAGTTGATATCAGCATTTTGTACGAAATTACCAAGGTGCTGGCCTCATCTGTAGACCTGCGTGACTGTTTACAGCAGGTCATGGCAATTCTTTCCGAGAGCACCGGAATGATCAACGGTACAGTGTCCATTGTCAATCCGGCTACGGCGCAACTGGAAATCGAAGTGGCTCACGGGCTGAGCGCTGAAGCCCGGAAAAGGGGAAAATACAAGCTGGGCGAGGGGATCACCGGCCGGGTGGTTGCCGGAGGCTCTCCCATAGTCGTGCCCCAGATCAGCGAAGAGCCGCTGTTTTTAAACAGAACCCGGTCCAGGGGCAATATAAAGGAGAAAATGCTTTCCTTTATCTGTGTGCCCATCAAGCATGGCAGACAGACCATCGGTGCCTTGAGTATTGACCGTGAATATAAAAAAGGCAGGGATTTTGAGAAGGACCTGCGGTTTCTGGCTGTGCTTAGTGGCCTGATTGCCCAGACCGTGATCCGTATTCGGGCGTTTAATGAAGAAAAAAGGAGGCTTGAGCGGGAAAATACCCGTTTAAAAATCGAATTAAGCGGTAAGTATCAGATCGATAATATTGTCAGTGGCAGCAGCCGTATGCAGGAGGTTTTTGAAATGATTTCCAGGGTTGCGGACAGCAATGCCACCGTTCTTCTTCGGGGCGAATCCGGCACCGGTAAAACTCTGGTGGCCAAGTCGATCCACTTTAGCAGTAAACGGGCAAAGAAATCCTTTGTGGCGGTGAATTGTTCGGCCCTGCCTGAAACCCTGCTTGAAAGTGAACTGTTCGGTTACGAGAAGGGGGCCTTTACCGGGGCAAATTCCGCCAAAAAAGGCAGATTTGAATTGGCGGAAGGCGGGACTTTGTTTCTTGATGAGATCGGCGAACTGAGCCAGGCCGTTCAGGTCAAGCTGCTTAATGTCGTTCAGGATCGTGAATTTCAGCGCTTGGGCGGGGCTAGGCCGATCAAATGCGATGTGCGGCTGGTAACCGCCACCAACAAGAATTTGGAAAAAGCCGTGGAAGAAGGTTCTTTCCGAGAGGATTTTTATTACCGTCTCAACGTTTTTCCCATTTATCTGCCGTCGCTTCGGGATAGACGGACCGATATTCTCCTGCTGGCCGAGTATTTTTTGAAAGAGTACAACAAGGAAAACAATAAAAATATTTCCAGGATTTCCACTCCGGCCATTGATCTCCTGATGCAGTATCATTGGCCCGGCAATGTCAGGGAACTGCAGAACTGTATTGAGAGGGCGGTGTTGATTTGTGATGAGGAATCAATCAAAAGCTATCATCTTCCTCCCACCCTGCAGACCGCTGAAACCACTGGTAATCGCAATCCTCTGTCTCTGGCCACGGCTGTCGAGAATTTTGAGCGGGAACTGATTATTGACGCCTTGAAAAAATGTAAGGGTAATCAGACAAAGGCCGCCAAGCAAATCGATACAAGCCTTCGTATTATTAATTATAAAATTCACAAGTATCACATCCGGCCGCAGGATTTTAAGGTATGAAGTAACTGTTCAGCAGCACCCCATCCGGAGTCTACGCTACCTGCACGCGATCAGGCTGGTTCACATAGGACTACTATAGTTCTCCAGCCTGCTCGAAGTCTGCGCTTATCTGCGCACATATGGAGCACCCGGAGTCTCGTCCCTCGCTTACCTCTGAACAACTATAAGTTACAGTATGGTGTTCAGGTAAATTATGCAACCACACCTGAAAAGGGTTAAGGTATGAAAATCTTACTCCATGTCTGCTGCGGACCCTGCGCGGTTTATCCTCTTTCCTCTCTGCGGGAGCAGGGCCATGATCCTGTTGGTTTTTTCTTTAACCCCAACATCCACCCTTTCAAAGAGTTTAAAAGAAGAATCAACGCCCTGGATGATCTGGCCCGCCGAACCAGATTCAAGGTGGATATTGTCCGTGATTATGGACTGAAAGAATATCTGCGTAAGGTTGTGTTTCATGAAGAGAAACGCTGTGGTTTCTGCTATGAAATGAGGCTTGTGGAGACGGTAAAACATGCCAGGGAAATCGGCGCAGACGGCTTTACCACAACCCTGCTTTACAGTAAATACCAGAACCATGAACTGATCTGCAGGCAGGCGGAAAAACTTGCCGAAGAGTCCGGCATTCCATTTTTTTATGAGGATTTCCGTAAGGGGTGGCAGGAAGGGATTGACCGTTCCATTGATATGGGCCTTTATCGGCAGCCTTATTGCGGTTGCATCTATAGTGAGCAGGAACGGTATGACAAGAAGATGAGGAAAAAATGATTTTGGATTTTTGATTTCGGATCTCGGAACTTAGAATAAATCCGAATTCCAAAATCAAAAATCCAAAATCAGAAATTATTCAGAATCACCGCTGTCGCCCAACATGCCGCCGATTTGTTTAAAGAGCGCCCAGTCCGGCATGCCAATTTCCGGGATCCAGTCTCGCCAGCGGCTTCTCGGCGGGGTCCCTGCCTTGATAAGGGTGAGGAGTTCCTCGGCCTTGGGGACGACGCTGGTATCGGCATAATGATCGAGCAGGTACTCCAGGCGGGCCTCGGCCTGTCTGTATGATTTGGTGTTGATATAGAAATCGACAACATACATTTCGTGTTTGGCCAGAAAATCCCGGGCCTCTTCAATACGGACCCGTGCTTCCTCGACATAAGGCGACTGGGGATAGGCCCGGACAAGACGGGAAAAGGCCTGGATGGCATCTTGGGCCCCGGCGGGATCCCTGTCTATTGTGTCAATTCGTTGATAATGGCACATGCCTTTTTGAAAAATAACATAGGGGATAGCTTCGTTGGTTGGATGGCCGTTCTCGAACTCGTCATAGAGCATGAGCGCTTCCATATAACGTTGCAAGTAATAATTGCAGTCTGCGGATTTCAGTTCCGCCAGCAGGCCTGGTTGGCTGAATGGATAGCGGTCCCGGATGTCCTGAAAAATTTCAAGGGCGCTGTGATATTTTCCTCGATTAAACTCCTCCATTCCCTCCATCACCAGTAATTGGGCTGAGTCCGTTTGGAAATCCAGGGTTTGATCGTCTTTCTTGCCGCATCCCGGCATGATCAGCAGGGAAGCCGCCGTCAAAAAAAGCGTCAAAATATGAAAAACCTTCCGAAACGGAGAGGTGTGAGGATGCTGCATGAAATTGTAACCCGGAAAACTATGGACAGTTTACAGTCCTTTATTCTTGGTGGCCCGTCTCTTCGAGATATCGATCTGCCGCCAGTGTCGCTACGGCGCCTTCGCCGGCTGCATTGACAACCTGCCTGACCTCTTTCCAGCAGATATCACCCGCCGCCATGACGCCGGGGACGGAGGTCCGCATCTCTTTGTCGGTGATGAGGAAACCAGATTTATGTTCCAGCTGATCAAGGGGAAGAACTTCATTATTGGGTTGGACGCCGATCAGGACAAACACTCCCTGCACCGCCAATGTGCTTTCTTTGCCGTTTTTGTTTTGCAGTTTAAGAGATTCAACCTCTTTGGCACCCAGAATTTCAGTGACCACCGTATCCCAGATGAATTCGATCCGATCATTGGCAAAGGCCTTTTCCTGGATTACCTTGGTGGCGCGAAGCTGATCTCGGCGGTGGATGACTGTTACCTTTGAGGCGAATTTCGTCAGGTGGATGGCCTCCTGGACAGCGGTATTGCCGCCGCCGATGACGGAGATTTCAAGATTGCGGTAAAAGGGAGCGTCACAGGTGGCGCAGTAGGAAACCCCCTTGCCGATGAGTTCGGTTTCTCCGGGAATGCCCAGCTGGGTCGGCCTGGCGCCCGTGGCTATCACCACCGTTTGTGACGTGAGTTGCGAGCCGTCTTCCAGATTGATTTTTTTAACCGGCCCGGCAAGATCCAGAGAAACGACATTGGCGTATTTTGTTTCCAGATCGAAACGGGCTGCCTGGGCCGCCATTTTGTCGGCCAGATCAAAGCCGGAAAGACCGTCCGGAAAACCGGGATAATTGTCAATCCAGTCAGTGACTGTGATTTGGCCGCCGTGGATTCCCTTTTCAAGCAGCAGCACGCGAAGCTTCGCCCTGGCCGCGTAGAGGCCCGCAGTGAGTCCGGCCGGCCCGCCGCCTATGATAACAAGTTGATAGTCGGTTGCCATGGGAGCTTAAAGAACCTTGTCGAGCATGGCAACAAGCTGGGTTTTTCCTACGGCGCCGGTGATCTGGTCGGCGATCTCGCCACCCTTGAAAAGAATCAGGGTCGGAATGGCACGGATACCAAATTGACCGGGAGTCTCTGGATTTTCATCCACATTCATCTTTGTGAATTTCATCTTGCCGTCATAGTCGTTGGCGAGTTCATCAATCATCGGGCCGATGGCCTTGCAGGGTCCGCACCATGGGGCCCAGAAGTCAACCAGCACTGGAAGGTCCGCCTGCTTTACCTGGGCGTCAAAATCACCGTCTGTTACATGTGTTATTTTATCGCTTGCCATTGTGTTCTCCTTAAATAGTTATCCAGTGAGAAATTTGATTCTATTACAAATAGGTAGAAAATATATATAATGATTGTTCCTCGCCATGACAAGTTAATTTTGTCGGCTTCTTTCTTGACAAGCTTTCTTTATTCGTTAAATTGGTTTGACTGGTTTAACCAATTCAACTAACTCAACCAATACAACCAGTTCAACCAACATAACCAATACAACCAAAATTATGAGCAAAACAGTCCATTTTTTACCCGATAACGTCAAGGTGAGCGTGGAAGAGGGAGAAAATCTCCTGGCTGCCGCCGCCAACGCAGGAGTTTATATTCATGCCTTCTGTGGCGGTGACGGGGTATGCGGTAAATGCAAGGTTAGAATCAAGGAAGGCGAGGTTGCCTCGGATCAGGCCAAGCGTCTCAAAAAAGAGGAGCATGATCAGGGTTATCGCCTGGCCTGCCAGGCATCGATTATCTCAGATTTGGTGGTGGAGATCCCGGAAGAGATCAAAAAAGACGGCAAGGCCCTGAAGCGCAAACCCAAGACCACCCGTTCCATTTCGGCCCGCTCGCTGGATTCCCTGATTGGCGAATGGACTGTTTCTCCACCGGTTGAGAAACGTTTTCTTAAGCTCGATCCTCCTTCGACGGATGATAATATCGCCGATCTGCAACGGGTGCTGCGCGGCATCCGCAAGGGATGTTCCGACTGCAAGGAACCCACCTATGACCACCCGGCCCTCCTGAAAGAATTGCCCTTTACCCTGCGTGAGTCAAATTGGGAGATCACGGCTATTTTGCTGCGCGGCAAGCGGCAAAGGGAACCGGATCGGATTATTGCCATAGAACCAGGGGATACCACCGACCGCTTATATGGTCTGGCCCTGGATATCGGCACCACCACCTTGTGTGGCATCCTTATAGATCTCAACACCGGCAAGGTCATAGCCGAGGCCTCGGCTTACAACTCCCAGATCGGCTATGGGGAAGATGTCATCTCCAGGATCATCTATTCCCAGCGGGCCGGCGGTCTGAAGGCTCTGCAGGGCAAGGTGGTTTATACCATTAATACCATCATTGAGACGATCTGCAAAAAGATGATCATCAGTCCCAGTGATATCAGCTACATCATGGCGGCCGGCAATACTGTCATGTCCCAGCTTCTTCTGGGCATTGATCCAAAGTACATTCGCGAGGCGCCTTACGTGCCCACCAGCAGCCATTTCCCGCTGACCACGGCCGCTGATCTCGGCGTGTACGCCCACCCCTCGGTTCGCCTCTTTCTCTACCCGGCCGTGGCCAGTTATGTGGGGGGCGATATTGTCTCCGGCGTCCATGCCTGCCAGATGCATAAGAGTCCGGAACTGACCCTGTTTATTGATATCGGCACCAACGGCGAAATTGTCGTCGGCAACCAGGACTGGATGATGTGTACGGCCTGTTCCGCCGGACCGGCCTTTGAGGGCGGCGGCATTCAGCACGGCATGCGGGCCAGCGCCGGCGCCATTGAAAATTTTCATATTCATCCGGAAACCTTTGATCCTATGATCATCACCATCGAACGCACCAAGCCCAGGGGAATCTGCGGCTCCGGTCTGATCAGCATTGTTTCCGAACTGCTTGAGGCGGGCGTTATTGACCAGCAGGGTAAATTCAACCGCACCATTGATCATCCCCGCATCAGGCAGGGCGAGGATAGTTTTGAGTATGTCCTGGCCTGGTCCAAGGATTCACTCATTGGCGAGGATATCGTCATCACCGAAGTGGATCTGGACAACCTGATCCGGGCTAAAGGTGCCATGTATGCCGGCTATATCACCCTGCTGGAATCCGTTGGCATGGGGTTCGACGATCTTGACCGGGTCATCCTGGCCGGTAATTTCGGTGCCTATATCGACCTGGAACGGGCCATCTGCATCGGCCTGCTGCCGGATATTGACCGGGATAAATTTTATTATCTCGGCAATGCCTCCCTGGTCGGCGCCCAGATCAGTCTCTGTGATCATAATAGATTCAGGGAGCGGTCTCAGGTCAGCAAGTTGATCACCAATATGGAGCTGAGCGAGAATCCGGATTTTATGACTCATTACATGGCTGCCATGTTTCTGCCTCATACGGATATGTCACTGTTTCCGACGATCAAGGATAAACTGCCGGGATAGAGCGGAATATCTAACCCGCTAAAGCGGAAGAAAACATTAGATTTTTGGTAACTATTCAGCTGCACTCCATCTTCGCCCACTATGTCCATGTATCGGAAAAATAAAGTTTCTGTAAGAATTATTCCCTAATTGTTTGTTCTCAAGCTGGTAATTAGAAATTACGAATTAACAATTACGAATTGAAGGAAATGTCTGATTAGATTAAGTACCTTCATTCGTAATTCGTCATTCATAATTCGTAATTATTTTGCCCGAAGGGCATTAGGTTCCGCCATGCAATTTCATGGAAAGTGAAATGTAACCGTTCACCGGGACACTGATTTTACGGTAGCCACGGTCTTGTAAGCGTTTGCCAGTGCTTCATATTCGTTCATTTTGTTCTGCGAAGCATACTGGTGTTATTCGAGCAGGGCAAAATGGACGAAGATGAGGTGCTGGTGAACGCTTACAATGAAATCGACTGCACCGTCTGTGTTGCAACAAAAAACAGAAGATACATCAATCGTTTTCTGAATTCCCTGTTTGATCATGCTGGTCCGGTTTCCCTCCAGGTCATCGTCGTCAACATGGGCGTGGAGAAGTCGCTGGATTTTATTGCCAACAGCTTTCCGGATGTGATCATTTTTGAGAGCAATGTGGAAGAGCCCTCGGCAAAGGCCTGGAACCGGGCGCTCCGGCTGGGCCGGGGGCGCTATGTCTCGGTCTGGCACGATGAGACACTGCTGCAACCGGCAGCGCTTCCGTCTCTGATCGATTTTCTTGATGACAATCCCGATGCGGGACTTGTCGGACCCCAATTGGTCACCCTGGATGACCGGCCTCTTGTTTCCCCAGCCATTTTCCCATCCTTTTTTTCACTTCTGTTTTCAGGCAATGGACTGATCAGAGCAAAATTTCCCGTGCCCGAGTGTAACAGCCCGGCAGAGATGGATTGGTTGCCGGGTATCTGCCTGGTTGTCAACAGTCAGGCCGTGGACGACATCGGCTTTTTTGATGAAAGGTTTTCCTGTTACGAATCCCTGGAGTATTGCCGGCGGCTCCACCGGGCCGGCTGGCATATCCATTTAATCCCTGCATCCCGGATCGTCTTCCGGCCCCCTGTTTTTGACCTCACAGCCACCCCCTGGCTGGCGAGATTCCAGGACGGACTTCTCTTTTTTTATAAAAAATGGTTTTGCCGCTGATTTTTTTCTCCTGCGGCAATCATATGCAATTTCAGGATCTGTGCGGTGTCAATCTTGTCGTGTTCTTCAGTTTATTCTGTTATTCAAGTGTGTTACGTGTTTTTGCCCGGTTGGTTAGTGGCTGATTCTTTTAGGTAGCTTTACGGAGAAAGCATTTTTTTTAATTTTTTTTCATGATTTCAAATTCTTTCTTGGTTATTGACAAGTCAGGGTTTAAACGCTATTTTGCCTGTTTACCTAAGCCGCCGTTGGCGGAATTGAAATTTAGAAATTACGAATTACGAAAATTTTTCAATAAGGAGAAACTCAATGTCCACAGTTTTAGCAATCGCTGAAAGTATCAATATCATGGGAACCCGTAGTGGTAGTGCCATGAAGGAAAGAAATCCCGGCCCGGTTCAGGAAATGGCCAAGGAAGAGGCTGCTGCCGGAGCTTCCTATCTTGATTTGAATATCGGCCCGGCCCGCAAAGACGGTACTGAGCTGCTTCCCTGGGTTGTGAAAACGGTTGAGGAAGCAAGCGATCTGCCTCTTTGTCTCGATACGACAAATACCGATGCCATGGCTGCCGGTTTTAAGGTCGTAAAAAATAAGGAGGTCGCGATCATGAACTCGATTTCCGCCCAGCCGGAAAGGATGGAAAAACTTATCCCGGTGGCCGCCGAGGCCGGCTGTAACGTGATTGCACTGCTCTGGGGACCTGACGGCATGCCCCGTGACTCAAGTGAGCGGGCCGCTATGTCCGTGGATTTGATGATGGCTTTGATGGAGGCCGGAATTCCAAACGAAAAAATGATCTTTGATCCCATTGCCACCCCCATCACCCTGGGCGCCGATCAGATTGCCGCCGGTCTGGAATTTTTGAGCATGCTGCAGGATATTGCTCCGGGCGCCGGGTCCACCGTGGGGCTCTCCAATGTCTCCAATGGTGTGGCTGACAACCTGCGTAAATACCTGGATCGCACCTATTTGATCATGCTGATGAAATACGGCCTGACTACTGCCATTGTCAATTCCTATGACGAGGAGCTGATGGCGATCTGTAAGGGTGAACGTCAGAATCATGTTGATATGGTGCATGGCATGATGGATGGTAATGATCCGGATCCGTCAACCCTGGAAGGGATAGCTCTGCAGCATTACAAAACCTACAAGTCCCTGTCCGGCCAGACGATCTTTTCCGAATCCTGGCTGGATCTGTAAAGAGACATCCTGAAAACCAATGGCAGGATAAGGGGCTTGTTTTTCAGGCCCCTTCAGTAATAGTTCATCAGAGGCTATAAACCTTGATAAACTCAGGGCTGTAAGTATTTACCAGTGTCTCAGGTTCGTTCGTTTGGGACGTCGAGCTATGGCCCCTCTATGGGAGAAGGCCAAAACGGGCGAAGATGAGGTGCTGGTGATACTTACCCTTTTTCAGTGGTGAGTCCTATGGCCGATAGTCCCACCCACCATCTCATTTATGGAACCTGTACGGACTTTGTCACCGGAGAATCCGTGGTCGATACCGATGATGAACGTTACCGGCAGAAGCTGGCTCGTTTTTTGGTGGATGAAAAAGGGTATGCTAAGAATGAACTGACCATGCGGCAGACCATTGAAACGTTGTTCAGTAAACAGTATGTCACCTCGAAAATTGATGTGGGCCTCAGCCTGGACGGCCAATGCTTTATGATTCTTCGTTACGGTCCCGGCTCATTGGTTACTCGGGAACGTTCCGCCATTGCCGCAGCCCGTGTGTTGAAGGACTCATACCAGATCCCTCTGGCCGTGGTCACCAACGGTGAAGACGCTGAGCTCCTGGATACTTACAACGGAAAGGTTCTGGCCCATGGCCTCGAGGCGATCCCATCCAGGGATGAAGCGAAAAAAATGATTGAAACCTTGGAGTTTAAACCTTTTGTTGATGATAAACGGCGAGAAAGGGAACTCCGTATTATGAATGCCTTTGACATCGAAATCTGCTGTCTGGGCGGTCCCTGCGCCTTGCCTGATGCCAAGGAAGGCTGATCTGCAATCTGCAAATCTTTAGCTTAACGAGTTAGGAGTAACAAGATGTCTGAATGGACAAAATCCAGTTGGCAAAATTATGAAGCCCTGCAACAGCCCAAGTGGCCTGACATGGCTGAATATCAGAAAGTTATAGATAACATTTCCCTGCTGCCGCCGCTGGTTTTTGCTGGGGAGATCAGAGACCTGAAGAGTCAGCTGGCCGATGCGGCCGAGGGCAAAGCCTTTGTTCTTCAGGGCGGAGACTGTTCCGAGGATTTTGCTAACTGCACGGCCCCTGGTATCCGCGAGACCCTGAAGGTCATTTTGCAGATGGCGGTTATTTTGAGTTATGCCGGCGGCAAGCCTGTGATCAAAATCGGCCGCATGGCCGGTCAGTATGCCAAGCCACGTTCATCCGATACCGAGATGGTGGACGGCAAGGAGATCTCCAGCTACCGCGGCGACATGGTGAACAGCCCCGAACCCACCATGGAGGCCAGGATCCCGGATCCCCAGCGGATGCAGAAAGGCTATCATCTGGCCACGGCCACCATGAATATCCTTCGGGCTTTTACCCGTGGTGGTTATGCGGCCCTGCATCGGGTGCAGGAGTGGAATAATGATTTTGTCAAAAAATCACCCCTGGGCCGTTCCTATGAACGTCTTGCCAGGAATATCGATCAGGCCTTAAATTTTATGAAGATAATCGGCCTGGACACAGATACGCCCCAGCTGAATCAGGCCGCTTTTTATACGTCTCACGAGGCCCTTCTCCTGGGCTACGAGCAGGCCCTGACCCGGCAGGATTCCATTACCGGCGGCTGGTATGACTGTAGCGCCCATATGCTGTGGATCGGCGATCGGACTCGCCAGCTGGACGGGGCTCATATTGAATTTTTTCGGGGTGTGGGCAATCCCATTGGCATGAAGGTCGGTCCTAATCATGACATCGATACCATCAAGAAAATTATCGCGAAGTTGAATCCGGAAAACGAGGCCGGTAAGCTGACCCTGATCACCCGTTTTGGTTGCAAGAAGATTGATGATTATCTGCCATCACTGATTCGGGAAATCAAGAGAGAGGGATGCAAGGTGGTCTGGAGCTGCGACCCCATGCACGGCAATACCTACACGGCCGAGGGGGGACTGAAGACCAGAAACTTCAATGATATTCTCCAGGAAATTCAATGTTTCTTTGAAATTCACTGGGCCGAGGGATCAGTGCCGGGCGGGGTGCATTTCGAGCTCACCGGTGAGAATGTCACCGAGTGTACCGGCGGTGGCCGGAATATCCTGGATCAGCATCTGCAAAAAAATTATCAGACACACTGCGATCCTCGTCTCAACAATGAGCAGAGTCTGGAACTGGCCTTTCAGATTGCGGAGATGATTCGGAGTTAGGTGTTAGAAACAGAAGTAAGAATTTAGAAGACAGGATTCAGAATAAGAAAGCCGGAATGGGGAAGCCTGTTCCGGCTTTTTTTATTGTGAGTCTGATTTTGTGGTATTATTGAGGGAAGTTATTTTTAGTAATAATTACTATTGACATATAATTAAAATTAATCTATTTTAATTAAAAATCAAAATAACTATTCAGCGGGGTGCCGCAGAATAGTTGCCAAACACCAATATAAGGAGAAACCATGAGTAAGACCATTGAAAACCTGAAGGCAGCATTTGCTGGCGAATCACAGGCCAGGAACAAGTACACATTTTTTGCCAAAGTTGCCCGCAAGGAAGGATATCATTACATTGCCAAGGTTTTTGAGGAAAGTGCAGCCAACGAAGAGCGCCATGCCAAGGATCATTTCAAGCTGTTAAACGGTATTGGTGATACTGCCGCCAATTTGCAGGAAGCCATTGGCGGCGAGGACTACGAGACCACGGAAATGTATCCTACCTTTGCTAAAGATGCGGAAGAAGAGGGGAACATGGAGGCAGCCATCCTGTTCAAGCAAATTGGCAAGGTTGAAGAGCATCATCGTGACCGTTACAAACGCTGCCTGGAGATGGTTGCAAACGGCACGGTCTTTACACGTGAAAAAGCCATTAAATGGAAATGCTCCAAGTGCGGATTTACCTACGAAGGGACCGAGCCACCGCCCAAATGCCCGGCCTGCAAGCATCCCAAAGAGTATTATGAACCAGCCAACATGGATATCTAATTTTTTAGTTTTCAGGAACCACTCCAGGCGATGCTGCCCCATTACAGGCAGCATCGCTTAGCAGAATATCAACAGGAAACAATCATGGCTGTATATGTATGCGCGGTATGTGACACCGAATACGACGAAGATAAGGAATCTGCACGCTGGAATGATTTACCCTCGGATTTTACCTGTCCGGTCTGTGATTCAGGCAAGGGTTTCTGGCGCCGGGTCGGTGCGGAACCGGATATTTCCGAGGATATCCAAGAGGCCACCAAGGAACGTGATCTCTCCTTTGAAATTAAGAAGACGGAAGATTCCCATGAATCGTACCTGGCCGACATCCACACCATGGCTGAAACCGGCCAGTCAATTATCGAGCCCATGCAGACCAGAAAACCTGTTATTTCCTGGGGGGATATCCTGATCCAGGGTGCCCAACTGGCCCAAATTCCTTTGAATCACGATGATCTGGTTGAGACGACAACCACTATCGGCCCGCAAGCTGCAAAACCGCTGGTCATTGCAACGCCCATTTATATCAGCCATATGTCATTCGGCGCCCTGTCGAAAGAGGCAAAGATGGCGCTGGCCCGCGGCAGTAAGGCCATGCAGACAGCCATTGGCTCCGGAGAAGGTGGAATTCTGCCGGAATCCCGGGACAACGCCTATAAGTATATCTTTGAATACGTGCCCAACCGCTACAGCGTCAGCGAGGAGAATTTACGCCGCGCTGACGCCATTGAGATAAAATTTGGCCAGTCCGCCAAGCCCGGCATGGGCGGCCATCTGCCCGGCAACAAGGTTACCCGTGAGATCGCAGCTATCCGGGGCTTTTCAGAGGGCACGGATATAATAAGTCCGGCCCATTACGAGGACATTTTGACCAGGGAACAGTTGAAGGAAAAGGTTGCCTGGCTGCGTGAGGTTTCAGGCGGCAG
>JAYEPA010000275.1:45044-59895 GCA_034723545.1 Thermodesulfobacteriota bacterium
AGATCGCAGCTATCCGGGGCTTTTCAGAGGGCACGGATATAATAAGTCCGGCCCATTACGAGGACATTTTGACCAGGGAACAGTTGAAGGAAAAGGTTGCCTGGCTGCGTGAGGTTTCAGGCGGCAGACCCATCGGTGTTAAATTTGCCGCCGGTCATATTGAGGCGGATCTTGAGGTTGCCCTGTATGCAGAACCGGATTTTATCACCCTGGACGGGCGGGCAGGCGGAACCGGTGCTTCGCCCAAATATGTTAAAGGATCTGTCGGCATCCCCACCCCCTTTGCCGTCTACCGGGCCAGGAAATTTTTAAACGAGAAAAAAGCCTTTCACGTCTCCCTGGTCTGTACAGGCGGGTTACGGGTGTCATCGGATTTTGCCAAGGCCCTGGCTTTAGGAGCCGATGCGGTGGCCATCAGCACCAGTGCCCTGATGGCCATCGGCTGTCAACAGTACCGGATTTGCAACACCGGTAAATGTCCCATGGGCATCGCGACTCAGGACCCGGAATTGCGGGCGCGACTCGATATCGACAGGGCAGCTAGCCAGCTCCATAATTTTCTTAAGGTCTGCACGGCTGAACTGCAGGATTTTGCCCGCTTGACCGGTCATGATAACGTCCATGGCCTGTCTGTCAAAGATCTCTGTACGACGAATTCCGAGATATCAAATCATACCCAGATCAGGCATGTGTAACTTTTTGAGATCAATTAAAGCAAAAAATCTTGTTTTCAGCTACGAACCCCACGAAAAACACAAAATTTTTTTGTTTTTACCCTTTTCAAAGTCATCATATTTGCAGCTTTAAACTTAACAAAAGTTCAACTCGGGCGGTCCCTTGACGATCATCTGGGCAATGGTCATCTTCACCTTGGGAAGGATGTTTCTTTTAGGGCCAAGCCAGCCCATTTCCAGCTGGACAAGCCTTTGGTACATGCTGGTTCGGTCGAGATGATCGACATCCCGGTCACCGACAATTTCCTGGCAGCGGAAACAACCAGGAAATTTCATCTGCTGGCCATCCGGCCTGGTCATGGAAGATGGCACCCCATGGAGGCGGCAGATCATCATTCGGTGTTTATAGAGCGAACAGAGTCCATTGTCATTTAAGGGACACATCACGGTTGGCCGTTCTTCCCGGCCCAACATTTTTTCGCATTCCAGCATGACTTCCTTGGACCGTTCAATCAGCTCATTCCGCCGCTCTTCGCTTAATTCATTCAGTCCTTCCCAGAGATAGGCCCATTCCGTGTAGGTATGGTGGAGGAAATAGCTGTCGCAGCAATTATCGGGACAGCCCTGGCAGGTAAAGTCGAGACTTTTGGCCAGTTCATCATATTTTTCTTCCATTTCACGGTAGAGTGCTGCCACCTGAATTGAGGTTTCTTCAGGAAATTGTATTGTGGTCATGATCAGGATCACCTATTATTTAGGTTCAAAGGTTCAAAGGTTCAAAGGTTCAAAGGTTCAAAGGTTCAAAGGTTCAAAGGTTCAAAGGTTCAAAGGGTCAAAGGGTCAAAGGGTCAAAGGGTCAAAGGGGTAAACAATACCATTGAACTTAGAAAATCGAAACTCAAAAGGAAGAACTATGTCATCACTCGACTGTTTCAAAGCCTATGATATTCGCGGCAAGGTGCCGGATGATTTGGATGAGGATCTCGCCTACCGCATCGGTCAGGCCTTTACGGCCCAATTTTCCCCCAAAAAAATTGCCATCGGTCATGATATCCGTCTTTCCGGCCCCGGCCTGAGCCAGGCCCTGGCCAAAGGCTTCATGGACGCGGGCGTTGACGTGATTGATCTTGGCCTGTGCGGCACCGAGGAGATCTATTTTGCCTCTTTCCATCTTGATGTTGACGGCGGAATTATAGTCACGGCCAGTCATAATCCGGCGGAATACAACGGCATGAAGTTTGTCCGCAAGGGGGCTGTGCCGGTGAGCGGCGATACCGGTTTGAAAGAGATTGAGAAACTTGCAGCCCAAGGCAAGACTGTGAAGGCGGAGCAATCCGGCAACCTCAGTTCCTACAATATCAAAACCGATTACATGGGTCATCTTATTGATTATGTTGATATCACAGCCCTTTCGCCCCTGAAAATTGTTGTGAACTCCGGCAACGGCTGTGCCGGGCTGATTATCGATCTTCTGGAAACCTTTTTGCCCTTCACGTTTATCCGCTTGCAGCATGAACCGGACGGCACCTTTCCCAATGGAGTGCCCAATCCCCTTCTTCCGGAAAATCGGGAGATCACGGCACAGGCGGTGCGGGAGAATCAGGCTGATCTTGGCATTGCCTGGGACGGAGATTTTGACCGTTGTTTCTTTTTTGATGAAAACGGCGGTTTTATCGAGGGCTACTATATTGTCGGGCTTTTGGCCCAGATCATGCTGAAGAAATCACAGGGCGCTAAGATTATCCATGATCCCCGCCTGATCTGGAATACCAGGGAGCTGGTGGAGCTGTCCGGCGGCACGCCGGTGTTGTGCAAGACCGGCCACGCCTTTATTAAGGAACGGATGCGGGCCGAGGATGCGGTCTATGGCGGCGAGATGAGCGCCCATCATTATTTTCGTGATTTTTCCTACTGTGATTCCGGTATGATTCCCTGGCTGCTTATCGCCGAAATGCTCTGTCATTCAAAACAGAAAATGTCGACTTTTGTCAAAGACATGATGGCTGCCTATCCGGTGAGCGGCGAGATCAACAACCGTGTGAGCGATCCGGACGCGGTGATGAGCAGGATTGAGTCGGCCTTTGCTGAGGGCTGTCTGGAAAAGGATTTCACCGACGGGCTAAGCATGTCCTTTGCCGACTACCGATTTAATGTCAGAAAATCAAATACTGAACCGGTCCTGCGCCTCAATGTGGAAACCCGGGCCAATCCGTCCCTTTTACAGGAAAAGACGGATCTGCTATTGGAAATGATCAACACTTGATGGCCTCGTAAAAAGTTTTTTTGTAATTTTTCAATAAATGCCGCTTGTTTAATGTAGGAGCCCACCCTGTGGGCGATTATGTTCGGCTGATGCTGCAAACTCTGATTATATCGCCCGGAGGGCCGGTCTCCTACGGATTCCCACACAGCTGGTAATTTTGGAAGCCAGAGCTGTTTGGGTAAAATTGCGACCACTTATTGAGAAGCTACGTTTTTTTCAACGCAGAGACACAAAGGATGCAAAGATAACTATTTGATTTTTAAAAATAAAATTTTGTGTCCTCTGCTTCTCTGCGTTGAGTTTTAACTTTTTGCGAGTTCATAAAACCACCTCAATATCAATCTCCAAGTCAGGCAGGAGCCGCCGCTCACGCCACACCCGCAACGTCACCGTATCACCCTTTTCCTTAAAGACCAGGCCGATTTTAACATCCTCAATGCCTTCCACCTCGGTTCCGTTAATGGCCAGGATCCGGTCATCTTTTTCGATCCCTGCTTTTTTTGCCACACTATGCATGGGAGAAAAACCGACGATCACAAGTTCCCCGTCCTTATCCTTGATCTGAATTCCCAGAAGCGGTGACGGATTTTTGGCTGCCGCTACAGGGAAGAAAAGAAAGTCCGCCTCATTGTCATCCAGAGCCCTGGGCTGGATGTTGGCGGCAACGGCGAAGTCTGCGGCCAGCCGCTCATAAACCCGGGGCGGGATGCCGGTGTCTTTCACCATATGGCCGCCACCGGCCAGCACCACCATTTTCTTGTCCGGATTATTTTTAAGATAATCGGCAATGGCCTCGGCCATGGTCTCATCCCAAAGGGATTGGGACTGGATAAAATTATTTAAGCGCTCTTTCGTGAAGTGGGTGCCGGAGTGGTGGTTAAAGACACCTTCCAGGCGTTGGCGGTAGCCGGGTTTTCCCAGGTCTCGGTCCGGCGGCAGGGTGGCTTTAACCTCAGAGTCAAGACCGGCAATGCCGTCTTTTTTAAAGGTATCGCTGACAATTTGTTTGTCCAGATTCAAAGCAATGACCGGAATATGATGGCGTCGGGCAAACTGGAGGATATCCCGGTACAGTCGGTAATCAAAGCCCCAGTTTGTAAAGTATTTCGATTTTTTCAGAAAATCCTTTTCATCCAGGCTGCCGCGAGTGAATTGGTCCAGGACTTCCTGGACATCCCTGTTGAACATTTCCATGCCAATGGCAAGCCTTGGGTCACGTTCATGCATGGCCCGGATGATTCGGAGCTGGAGGGCGTGGTCTTCCTCGCTGGTGTGGGATTCAGCCACATAGATAATCCGCTTTTTCGCCATATTATTCATGATGACGGAAAAATCCCGGGCCTGACTCACGGCCATGCCCCTGGGAGGCTCATCAAGAAGAAAGATCATGCCCTGATCTGATTCGGGAATGATTTTTTGCCGGATTTTGCCGTCTTCAAAAAGGAGAAAACCGTATTTGCCATAATGGCGAAGTTTGCGGAGCACCGGTAGGATCTGTTTCTGGTTTTTCGCCGTCACCAGCACTGCGCTTTCTGCCGGATTCATGGGATTTTCCCGAACTTCGAGAACGAAGCCGCCCTCCAGCGGAATCGGCCGGCCAAAAAGAGACCGGCAGGTTTGTGAGCCAATGCCCAAAAAGATCAGGGAATGATCTTTCAATTTTGTATCGTCAACCTCATCATCATTGACCACCTGGCAGTCCATCTCTTCCAGGAGGGGGATCAGATCGACAAATTTTTGCCGGTCTTCTTTTGCAACAACGCCGATTTTGTTCTTTGCTCCCATGAAGCGGGACCAGACAGCCGGGAGTTCGTCGTGGACGAGGTGTCGCATGATATCATAATCCGGATCAATGGTGAGCCATTTCGGCATGGATTCAAGAGGAATGGTTATTCTGGTTTTTTTTCGGCTGATTTTGACGCTCTGGTTGTGAGATTTTTGCCCGGTATCAATGCGGATTGGCAGATCCAGCTGATAAGGTTCTTCATTTTTCTGGACCAGGTTAAATATCAAAAGCGGTCTCCCGTCTTCCTCTTTGACCATGAGATCCTCAAGTTCAAGATGGGGAATATCCGTCCGGGTCAGCCACTGTTCAAAAAAAGGAGAGAGATCCTCTTTCGTAACCTTGGCAAAGAAGGATTGAAGATCCGTCCAGGAGGCCCGTTTGTATTTCATGGAACCGTAAAAATCTTGCAGAGCCGTAAAAAATGGTTGATCGCCGATTTTTTTTCGCAGCATATGAAAGAGCATGGAGTTTTTATTGTATCCTACCCCGCGAATATGGCGGGCTGTTTTGAGATGGTCAACTGCTCCTTTGAAATCCTGCACGGTCATGGTGTTGTCGGCCGGCACATGGCTTTGATAAAAGATAAGCTGATTCTTGCGGAAATCCGCACCCTTACCTGCATCAGCGGCAAAAGCCTGATCAGCCAGATAACTGGTGAGTCCCTCGCACCAGTTGCCGCCACTATCGTCAACACCGATTGAATTGCCGAACCAGGAGTGCAGTACCTCGTGGCCCAGGGAGGTGTCCAGGATAAAGGGCATCCGCACCACGGCTTGGCCCAGCAAGGTGAATGTGGGCATGGCAAAGCCGGTTGGCAATCGGTTTTCAACCACCGAGAAACGTTTATAGGGATACTCGCCCAATAAATTTTCGTAGCGCTGTAAATATTGTCTGGTTTTATCGGCGTATGGTTTGGCCAGAGCCTCATCCTCAGGGAAAAAATAGGTGGCTAGAATCTTGCCGTTTGAAAAGGTCTCTTCGCGCACAAGGTAAGGGCCGGCGATAAAATGAAGCCGGGACAGGGGATGAGTAAAGGAAAAGGCCACCTTGCGGCAATCGGCGAGATCGGTGTAAGAGATTTCGTCAGCCTCGGAAACAGCGGAAAATCCGGTTGGGATGGTGGCGGAAAGTTGAAAAATCAGGTCTTCATTTGCCACTGGATGCCAGAGGCCGAGGAGAACAATTCCGTCCGCCGCAACGATTGAACCGGTCTGCCCGTTGTTTTGCGGAAATTTTTTTTCATAATGAAGAACAACGGAACGGGGTTCGGCGCCTTTTTTCAGTTGAATCAGCTTATCGCTGTCCGGCTGGAGATCCATCTCATTGCCGTTGATTTCGATCCGGGTCACCGTCAGGTCTCCGGTATGCAGGTTCAACTCCCGGCCTCCGGGAAGATCGAAACGGGAAATGCCGGTCAGACTGTGATTGCCCACGTCAAAGGAAAGCGTCAGTTTGTTAGTCAGCATGGATGGCGCGGCCTGGAGTTGTGTTGAGAAAAAAAGAAGCTGCATCAGGGCAGCGAGAAGAAGAATGGTGTGTCGTTGCAGGATCATAAAAATTCCGGATGTTGATGGTTGTGTAAAAAAAATTAGAAGGTACTAGAGAAGAGGTGTTTTGAAGAAAATTGTTCCGGCGGGGAAAGGTGTTTCTGCTACACAGTGAGATCAATATTTCCTTTCAGCAAATGTTGTTTGGCCTCGGACCTGGCCTGATTGCCCATTGTTTTGCCCAATTCATTTGCTCCGGTCAGCTGAGAAGTCCTGTTTTTTTCCAGAATTCGCAACGAGGTCTCTGTGGGGGGAAAGGTGGTGTAGTAGGCGCCGTATTCTGTGCGGAAATCAATCCTGAAATCGTATTTCATGTTTGTTTATCCTGCGTCTGTTTCGTACATTTTCTCATGAAATGATTATACCTACTGTGCGAATTATTTCCAAATCCTTACAAAACTTTTTTGATTTCAATCGCGAGATTATGCACGACAAAAGGTTTCAGAATCAGGCCCTTCATGCCGATTTTTTTAATCGTATCTTCCGTGAGAGAGGCACTGTAACCGGTACAGAGAATAATGGGGATGTCCGGTCTGATCTGCAGCATTTTTTTTGCAAGATCGGTTCCTGTCATTTTCGGCATGGTCTGGTCGGTTAACACCAGGTCAAAGTTGTCCGGCTGGACGCGGAAGAGCTCCAGGGCTTTTTCGCTGCTTGTCAGACAGACAACTTTGTAACCCAGGAAATCAAGGATCTTCCGGCCGATGTTGAGAACTTGCTGCTCGTCATCGACAAAGAGAATCCGTTCTCCCCTGCCCCTGGGTAGAACGGAAGTCATTTTTTTTCCCGGATCTTCCACGGCGAGCAATGCAGGAAAATAAAGGTCAAAGGTTGTGCCGATTCCTTCTTCACTTGTGAAGGTGATATCTCCGCCATAGCTTTTCACAATGCCGTGGACAACAGATAAGCCCATTCCGGTTCCGATTCCCTTGTCTTTTGTGGTGAAAAAAGGTTCAAAAATTCGATCCCTTATTTTTCTGGGAATACCATCTCCGGTATCACTGATCGACAGCTTTAAGTAGAGCCCCGGCAGCAGTCCCGGAATCTCGTGCGCCAGTTTTTTTTCAGTGAGGGAGATGGAGAGAGTTCCCACTCCGTTATGCATGGCATGGGCGGCATTGGTGCAGAGATTCATGATGATATGATGGATCTGGGTGGGATCAGCCATGATCTGGCCCGACACCGCCGGAATATTCTGCCTGAACTCAATGGTTGTGGGTAATGTGGCCCGCAGCATCTTCAGAGCTTCCTTAACGATGGAAGAGAGTTGAACGGGATGGGTTGTAATGTGATTCTTGCGGCTGAAGGTGAGAATCTGCGCGACCAGGTCCCTGGCACGCTTTCCGGCTTTATGAATGTGGGAAAGATGGTCCTGTAGCTCATCGTTCTGGGCTGCGGGCAGCATGCGGGCAATTTCGGAAAAACCCATGATCGTGGTCAGGCTGTTGTTAAAGTCGTGGGCAATACCGCCGGCCAGGGTGCCGATGGCCTCCATCTTCTGGGCCTGCATGAGCTGGCTCTCAAGTCTTTTCTTTTCCTCCTCTGCCTGTTTTGTTTCGGTGATATTCTGTACCGTGCCGATCATTCTCTCGGGTTTGCCATGGGAATCCAGATAGATTTCTCCCCGTTCATGAATGATACGCCGGGTGTTGTCGGGCAGGATAATACGGTGTTGAATACTGTAGGGCATTCCCCTCATCAGGGCGTTTTTCACCGCCTTTTTCACCCGGGTTCTGTCGTCAGGGTGGACACTTGCCAGAAAGGCCTCATAGGTTGCGTCGAATTTGTCGGGATCAAGGCCAAAGATATGATAGACCTCATCGGACCACCACAGCTCGTTTTTTGCAACCTGCCAGTCCCAGCTGCCAAGATGAGCGATACGCTGGGCCTCGGCCAGACTGTTTTCTTTTTTTTGTAATTTCAGGTTCGATTTTTTCAGAGCCTCGGTGCGATCCTCGATCAGTTTTTCCAGATGGTGACGGTATTGTTCCAGCTGCTCTTCAATCGCTTTCCGTTGATTGATATTGCGGACCACGGCCAGCAGCCGAGTCTGGCCGCCGATCTTGGCCTCTTTCAGGTTGACCTCCACCCAGAACAGCTCGCCATTCTTTTTCCTGGCGCGCCACTCAAATGCCTGGGGACCTTCCGCGCGGTTTTTTTTGAGCCAGTTTACGGCTTCGATTTTTGTATAGGGTGGTTCATTGGAGCTTACAGCCTTGATGGACAGATCCTTGATTTCATCTTTTGTGTAGCCGTACATGTCGCACGTAGCCTGATTGACGTCAAGAATAGTGCTGAAAGAGCGATCATGGACAAAGATGGCATCATTGGTGTTGTCGAAGATTTCCCGGTAGTTTCGTTCCGAATTTTTTAATGCCTTGTTTGTCCGCAGGTTTGTTTTCAGTTGAGAGGAAAGGCTTGAGTGGACAACAGCCAACTTGCGGTTGAAGCGGAGAACGATCAGAATGATGAGCAAAAGCAGCGAAAAAACAGCAACAAAGGTCAGGATAACACGCCAATGTTCCTTGATGCTGTCCTGGAGGGTGATTTTACCCATGGCCCTGCAGTAGGGGCCGATATAGAGCTCCTGCATGAGTTCATGTATGGGCTGGTAATCAAGGGGAACCGTCCAGCCGCTGATTTGGGCTGCCTGGGCTGCCTGGCTGTCTGCCCCCAAGTCGAGAAGGGCTATGAGCACACGTTCAGCAAGCTGGTCCGATGTCTGCTTCATTTTGGTAAACGGCCATTCCGGATAGAGCCTGGTGCTGAGCAGAAAGGGAAAATCTTCAGAATCGGCCCGGGAGTTAATGATTTTCAGGAGAGAGAGATCGAGGACACCTTCTCCGGCCATTCGCTCCAGGGTATCCGTTCTGACGGTGCCCGCATCACCTTTCCCTTCAAGAACCCCGTAAACCACGGCATCGTGGGTGCCGAGAAAGGAAATATTCAGGTCATGCAAGGGGCGTATGCCCTGGGCATGCAGTTCGCGCCAGGCCATTTGCCAGCCGCCCAAAGACTCACGATCAACGGCATAAAATGTTCTGTTGACAAGGTCGCTGATCTTGTTGATGTCATTTCGGTCCGCCCGGGTAAAAATGACACCGCCGAAAACATTTTTTTCTGTGGAGTTCAGCTGGTTTTTCAGCGTGGCAATGCGGCTGATTCCAAATTCCGTTTCAAGCTCCACATAGTAGCCGCTGTTGGTGATGAGAAATTCGATCTTCTCCTCTGCCACTGCCTTACGGACATCACTGAAGTCGAGGGGAACGATTTCAAAGGAAAATTGCGGAATATTCTTATTGAGATAAAGAGCCGTGGGCTGCCATTTTTCTAATGCCCGTTCCTGGCCTCTTTTGGCCAGCACACCTATTCTGATAGTTTTTTCTTCGGAAAGATTTTCATCATGAATCATTTCCGCAGCTGATAAAGACGGGACAACCCCTGTCAGGCAGAAAAGAAGAAGCCAGAATGTGCAGAAACGGATCATCATGAAAAAGGAGTGGATGTTGAGTGTTTGCTACTTGCCGAAAGACCTGTTTGCTCAGTTTGTACTATAGAGCATTTTTCCCTTCAAAGTCAATGATTTAAAGATTGACATAACTATTCAGCGTATATGGCAAATGATACGAAAAATTCGGGCTGTACTGTTAAAGATTGACAAGAAACAAACTCAGGGCAGGAAAGTAGGTGATGATCAGCAGCGCCACAAGGAGCAGGGCGAGAAAGGGGAGTGTGGCCCGGTAGAGCTCGACCACCTGTCTGTCGAAACGGTAGCTGGCCAGGAAGAGATTCAGTCCCACCGGCGGAGTGCAGTAGCCGATCTGCAGGTTAGTGAGAAAGATGATGCCCAAGTGGATCATGTTCACGTCATATCCTTCGGCAATGGGTATAATCAGGGGCAGGATCAGGACCAGGGCTGAAAAGATATCGAGCATGGAGCCGACAATGAGCAGAAAGAGATTCAGCAGCAGCAGAAAGGTGTATTTACTTGTGATATGGGCCCGGATCAGATCGAAAAGGCGCATGGGCACCTCTTGGTCAACCAGGAAATTTGTGGTGGCCATGGATGCGGCCAGGACGACCAGGATACCGCCGAAAAGCATCATGCTCTTGGTCATGATGGCCGGCAGTTCTCTCCAGGAGATGTCCCGGTAGATCAGAACCTCAACCACCAGGACATAAAGAGCAGTCACTGCGGCTGCCTCACCGACAACGAAGATGCCGCCGTAGATGCCGCCAAGGACAATAACGGGCAGGGGCAATTCCCAGGCCGATTCTTTCAGGCCTGCCAGAATGTCGGCCCGGGATGAACGGATAGAATTTTTTCTTCCGGTTCTGCTTCTGGTCATGCTGTAGACGATCAGCAGAACAAGCATCAGGATGCCCGGCAGGATGCCGGCCAGGAAGAGGTGGTCAATTCTGGTTCCGGAGATGACTCCGTAGAGGATCAGGGGAAGGCTGGGAGGAAAAAGCAGACCCAGGCTGCCCGAGGTGGTGATCAGGCCCAGGGAGAACCGCTCGGAATAATGATCCTTGATCAAGGCGGGAAACAGCAGGCCGCCCAGAGCGAAGATGGTGACGCCGGAGGCCCCGGTAAAGGCGGTGAAAACGGCGCAGACCACGAGGGAGACCACGGCCAGTCCCCCCGGCATCCAGCCGAGCAGCAGGTGGGAGAGATTCAGCAGCCGTTTGGGGGTGTTGCTTTCGGCCAGTAGAGTGCCGGCAAAGATAAACAGGGGAAGAGAGAGCAGCATTGGCGTTTCCGCAAGACGGGACATCTCGATAATCACCACCGAGATGTCGATGTCGACGGAGTGGAAGGAAAGCAGAGCCAGGGCGGAGATAATGATAAAAAGAGGGGTGCCCAGCAGGGCCAGGATCAGGGTGATGAGTTTCAGCATTATGGGGTTCCACCGTACTCATCACTTGATGTCGGTTTGGCGCGGAACATGGCGGCAAGGCCGGTTAATGTCGCATGCAGAAAACGAATGCAGATCATGCCAAAAGCCAGGGGAAAGATCATGTTCCAGGCCCAGGAAGGAATGGCCAGCAGGGGATCGCCGCTAAATTGGACCTCGTTGCGGACAAAAATGATTGCCGCGACAGTCAATACCGCTGCCACCAGGGTGGAAAAGATATCGCCTGCCAGTTTGATCCATGGCTTAGCGCGCTCCGTTGCCATATAGGAGGCAAGGTCAATGGCGATATGTTTGCCTTTTCTGGTGGCCAGAGACGCCCCCAGCAGACCGACCCACAAAACCTGATAACGCAGCAAGGGATCGATCCAGACATAGCCCCCGGAAAAGAAATCCCGGCTGATGATTTGCCAGCAGGATAGCAGGATCATGGCAAGAAGGAGAAGGCAGAGGAGTCCTTCCTCCAGCCAGGCAACGGCATGGCTGATGATGTGGACGATACGGGTGTATTGACGGATCATTTCTCTGCCGAATTTATCAGGGGTTTATAGATTCTTACATGTGTAGGCTGAAGGTAGAAGGGTTGACGAGTTATCTGGATAGATAAAAAGTACCGCCAGCCCTTCAGCCTTCAGCCTTCAGCCTTATACCTTCAGCGAAGCTGACTGGCCGTTGCCTGTTTATCTTCTGCCTGGAGACGGATATCTGCAAGCAGCCTTTCACTCTCCTCGAAGATCTCCCGCGAAAAGACCGTGCCTGTCATTTTTTGCACGGCTATATCATAAAAGGCGCGCAGCCTCTCTTTTTCGCCGTTCGCCGCCGCTATCACCTCCACGCCGTTATCCTTGAGAATCTGCAGGGACTCTTCGTTGCTTTTTCTGCTGTCGTGGAGCAACAGCCCGAAGTGTTTTTCGGCAGCATTCTTCACAATGTCCGCCTGTTCCGGGGACAGGCGGGAAAATTTCTTACGGTCCAGAACGAATGCCCCATAGGCATAGGCAAAAGGAAGGTCTGATATGTATTGAATTCTGGTAAACCACTGGAGGACAATAGCACCGTAAAAGGAATTGAAAACCGTATCGATCATGCCGGTCTGCAATGCGGGCAGGACGTCGGGAATAGCCAGGGGAATGGGAACCACTCCCAGGGTATCAAGAAAGATCATATTGAGGGAATCGCCGCTGGGAACCCAGCTCCTGGTTTTTTTCAGTTCAACCAGACTGGTCAGGGGCGAGGTTGACATGGTATGAACAAAGCCCACCTCGGTTAAGGCCAGCAGCACCAGTCCCTTGTCGCTGAAGGCCTTCTGGAAGCGGGGCATGAGTTGGGGGCTGAGCTGGTCCACTTCTTCATAGGAATTAAAGAGGCAGGGGATGCCCAGGACGCGGAAATCAGGAACCACCTCGCCAATACCGATCATGGTGAAGCCGCCGCCGTGGAGCTGGCCGATCCGCATTTTGCGGTACATGGCCCGGTCATCTCCCATCACGCCGCCGGGATAGGCCTTGAACCCTACCTCTCCGTTGCTTTTGTTGAGCACTTCCCGGGCAAAGTCCTTAAATCGTGTTGCCCAGATACTGCCCTCCGGAGCCAGGGAGGCCACCTTGAAAAGATGCGCGGGCCGGGCTTGGACGGAACAGACACCAAGCAGGATGGTGGCAAGGAATGACAGAAACAGAGCTGTTGTTCTGAAAGATCGCATGGGAACTCCATTGTTTGATAATCTCATAAAAAATATAGAAACCACAGAGCGCACAGAGAGCACTGAGGGAACTAATTGGAATAAAAAGATTTCTCTGTGGTCTCCGTGTCCTCTGTGGTGAAAAAGAGATTTTAAAAATAAAAATCAACCTCATCCAGTAATCGCTCTGCCCGCTGTTTGGAAATCTGGTTGCTCAATGTCAGCTCCGGTCGACTTTCCAGGGGAAAGTCAATGACTTCCCGAAGGAGATTCTCAAAGAGATCACGGTCAAGGGAAAGGCGGGCATAGCTTTCGGCATAAGCCACCTGGACCGGCAGAAATTGGCGATTGCTGATGGCCAGAGCCCTTTCAAAATGATAACGGCTCTTCTCCGGTTCGCCGCCCAGAAGTTGGGGTCGTGATCCGTAATAGCCGGCGAGAAAGAGATGGGCCGTGCCATAGTAAAAGCGTTCATCCAGCTCAAGAGTTCTGAGCATGATCTGCTCTATTTTTGGCAGAGAAATCAGGGAGGCGGGGGAACCATGCTGGCCGCGGACCCAGACTGCCCAGCCGTAACCACCCCAGAAAAGAACTTCAATGTCATTCTGTTTCACTTCGGCCAGAGCCTGTTTGAACTCTGTCAGGGAGCCTGTACGGGCAGTGGCCAGAGTCGGCAGCCCGTCGAGAAGGGCCAGGCCGTACTCCTTGGCTTTGGCGGCCAGGTCGCCGGCCCGCTGGGGTCTGCCGCATTCCTCAAGGGCAAGAGAATAAGCGGCATAGGCCTGTGTCGCGGAGAGGAGTAACGAACTGTCGTTGGGCCGGGAAACAATGAGGCTGTCAAGCATCAGCAGAAAGGCGGGCGCTCCCTCACAGACCAGTTCCGGATCGGTTTGCCTCTGCAGGTTATCGATAGTAGGTTTCATCAACGAATTGATCATCAATTGACCACAGCCGCTGATTGACAGAAGAAGAACGAGGAGAAGACCCGTTTGGATGAATTGCGCCGGGTGAAGAGATCGGTTGATGACAGGGGAAATCGGCATAGAGATAAATTATTTTCAGGTCTAAAGTTCCAGGGAACTATTACTATTCTACAAATACCATTTTGCGAATATTGGCGGACATGGAGGAGATTGTCAAGGGGATTGTACCAGGCGAACGATTACAGGTTCATGGTGTTATAAAGAGCATGGCCGTTGTTACGCTTAAAAGCAAAAGAAGGAGAAATCCTAATGTTTTGTGTGCCGAAGCGCTGTTTATTTTTTCCCTGAGACGCAGAAGAACACTGTGGCGTCTGGGTTTCTGGTGTTGTTGAGCGTCCTGCCAGAGATTTTGGAGAATGTTGGAATGGATAACCCGTGATTTAGTATTACAGTGCGGGCAGGGAGCGATTTTTCCCAGAAATTTTTCCGGCGCCGTTTTGATTAAGCCGCAGTTCTTGCAGTGAAAGGTGGCGGTCCTGCTGTCGTGACGAAATGTTGTTTTTTGCACGTTTTCCATTGATATGCTGGTTGCTGAGGCAATTTTTTACAATGTTATCTTTATGAGAGCTTTCGAGTAACAACACCCCTCACCCCGGCCCTCGCTGAGTCTGCGCTAACCTCCCAAGGAGAGGGAGGCAGCTCCCAAGAAATTCTCTATATTGTACTGCATTATAGCAAGGAATAAAGATTAAATTATACTCACCCGGAAAGTTGCGTCTGAATAGTTACGTTTTTTTTAAAGTCTTGGGGGGCGGTCAAACGCCATGTTCGAGTTTACATTTAAAATTCAAAAGGTTATAAATTATGGGAATGGGAAGATGTCTTTTTTTCTGTCCCTTTGTGCCTTCTCCTTAGGGATTGTGATGAAATAAACTTGTAACTATTCAGCTGCACCTCATTTTCGCTCATTTAGGCCTGCTTGAGTAGCACAAGTACGCTTCGCAGACCTAAATAAACGAATCTAAGGCACATCTGAACAGTTACAGACCGAGTTTTTCGTA
>JAYEPA010000276.1:0-24275 GCA_034723545.1 Thermodesulfobacteriota bacterium
TTTTCAGCCGCCTTTTCGACCCTGACATCCATAACCATTTTTATTCCCGCCGGAAAACTGTTTTTATTAATAGCTGAATTGTAACTATTCAGGTTGGGCACCAAATTGGCATAACCACAGTTCCGTAACTGTTCAGATGTGCCTTAGATTCGTTTATTTAGGTCTGCGAAGCGTACTTGTGCTACTCAAGCAGGCCTAAATGAGCGAAGATGAGGTGCAGCTGAATAGTTACGCTGAATTGAGTAATTTTTTCGGAGAAGATCACAAATTCATGGCCTTTTACAGGTTGACCGCAAGTTCGATATAAAAATACAAAAAATTAAAACCTCAAAATATAGCTGATAATTTCTTCTATTGAAACATTTTATTTTAAACATCTTCCGGCAAGACTGTATCTGCTTGACTTTCAAGGGGATGATTGTTTTAGTAAATTTTCAATACATGTAATGAATTTAAGCAAAAAATCTTATTTTCAGCCATGAAATCCACAAAAAAATAAAATTTTTCTTCCACTCAAATATCTTCAAGGAAGCAGGAAAAAATGCGTGATCGTTTCCCCAGTCCAATGGTTAGCGCTTATTTCATTTTTCTTCTTCTGCTTGCTACTCTGTTGCTTGGCCGTTTGTTGTGGCCCTTTGTCTCCATCCTCGTTCTTTCCTATCTGTTGACCACGATTTTTGAACCGACTTACCAATATTTCAGCAGAAAACTGTCACCCGGCCTTTCCTCGCTGCTCACCTGTCTCCTGGTCGCTGTTATTATTTTTATTCCGCTGACTTTTTTTGTTGCCGCCCTGTCCACCGAGGCGTTTGCTCTGTTCCAGAGCACTAAGGAAACAAATTTGGCCCTGAAGGTGCGGGAGTTTATCGAGGGCAGCACTATTTTGGCCCGGATAGAGACGTTTCTGGCCGGATTCGGCATTCAGTTTGAGTTTCAATTCGATCAGTTCAGCCAGCTTCTTTCCGATTTCGTCACAATATCGGGCCGTTTTATCTACAATCAGGCAAGTTCCTGGGCCGCCAACATTTTGAATTCGATTTTTAATTTTCTCATGATGATTCTCATCATCTTTTTTCTACTTATTGATCGGAAAAGAATGTTGGATTATTTTGTCCGCATCTCTCCTCTTCCTGATGAGCAGGATCTTCAGTTAATCGATAAATTTGAGAAAATTTCTAAAGCGATACTGGTGGGTAACGGTGTCTGCGGTTTGATCCAGGGGGTTCTCGGCTCCCTGGCTTTTATTTTTTTCAATCTGGGTTCCCCTATCTTGTGGGGGGGCGTCATGGGTATTCTGGCCTTTCTTCCCATTTTCGGTATTGGTCTGGTGCTGTTGCCGGCCGCCCTGATTCTGTTTATTCAGGGTAATGTCGTCGGCGGCGTTATCATGATAATTTTTTATGTACTTCTCTCTTTTTCCATTGAATATGTTCTCAAGCCGAAAATGGTGGGGGAGCAGGTCAAGATGCCCACCCTGCTGGTTTTCCTGTCGATCCTTGGGGGACTGAGTGTTTTTGGCTTTCTTGGCATCATTTACGGGCCGCTGATTGCCGTTGGTTTTTTGACCCTGGCGGAGATCTATGTTGAGAATTATGAAGGTTTAATCAAGCAGGGAGAAGCCCCTGTCTCGGCGAAGCGCTCATCCGACACAGTTGGCAGGAATGTTTCAGAAGAATGAGACTGTTTCTCCTTCAGCCTAAAAGTATTCAGCGGCGCAGCCTGGCTGGTGTTATGATGGTTTTTGATAGCGCCTCATTCGTATGCTCAGCAGGATGCCGATGCCGGCCATGGTGGTCAAGAGGGATGAGCCGCCGTAGCTGAATAGCGGCAAAGGCATGCCCACCACCGGCATCAGGCCCATGACCATGGCCAGATTGATAAAGGCCTGCCAGAAAATCAGCGAAATAATGCCAATGACCAGCAGGGTGCCGAATTTGTCCCGGGATGAGTCGGCAATATTAATTCCCCAGAGCATCATGGCAAAATAACAGGTAAGAAGGAACAGTGAACCGGCAAAGCCCCATTCCTCGGCCCAGACGGAAAACGCGAAGTCAGTGTGTCGTTCCGGTAGAAAATCAAGATAGCCCTGGGTGCCGTGGAGATATCCCTTGCCGAAGGCACTGCCGCTGCCCACTGCGATTTTGGACTGCATGATATGGTAACCGGTATTCAGGGGGTCGCTTTCCGGATTTAAAAAAGTTTCGATTCGTTGACGCTGATAGGGTTTAAGAAAAAATTTCCAGCCAAGCGGGATCGCCGATGCGCATATTCCAAGCAGGGTCAGGAGAGTTTGCCATTTGAGCTTAACAAACAGAGTCATTGAAACAAAGATAAAACCGAGCATCAGGGCAGTGCCAAGATCCGGCTGCTTGAGAATGAGAAGAAACGGCACTGCAGTCAGGAGACTTGGGACAATAAGTTCTTTCAGGGTAAAACCTTTGTCCGGATCCTTGCTGGAATAGTAGCTGGCCAAGGTGATCACCAACATGAGCTTAGCTGGTTCGGATGGCTGCAGGTTGAAAAAACCAAGGTTAATCCAGCGCTGGGTGCCGGACTGGCTTGAACCGAAAAAAAGAGCAAAGAGCAGCAGAAAAATAATAGCTGCATAGATTTTGTAGTTCAATTGGAGAAAAATTTTGTAATCAACACTGATAATGGCCAGAATAAGCATAAAGCCCATCAGATAATAATAGAGTTGTTTCTGGTAAACCGGAGTGCCGTGTGAATCATTGGGGTAGATTGCACTGTAGAGATTAGCCAGACACATGAGGCCGATGACAAGGACCAAAAACAAAAGCCCCCAGTCAAAATTTGTTAGAAGTCGTCGATCAAAGCGGATCATGCTCCTTCTCCAGGTTTATAATTTGGTTTTTTTTGCACAAACGTATTTTTCATGTTTCATTTTTTATCAACTATCAACTATCAACTATCAACTATCTCCCTCTGATGCATCCGGTTTTATTTTAAAATACTGTTCAAGGACTTGTTTGGCAAGGGGAGCGGCTGCGGAACCACCGTGTCCGCTATGTTCCATCAGCACGGTAATGGCGATTTCAGGTTTGTCAGCCGGGGCAAAGCAAGTAAACCAGGCATGATCCCTGTACTTGTAGGGAACCTGGTCTTCCGGCACACTGCGATATTGAGCAAGCCGTACCACCTGAGAGGTTCCGGTTTTGCCTGCCACCGTGATTTCTTCAAGTTTTGCCTGTCCTCCGGTTCCGTGTTTGCTGTTGACAGCATCAACTAATCCCTTTTTGATAAGATCAAGAGATCTTTTCGTTCCCAGGGCCTTGCCATCAATAATCGGTTCAAATTGTTCAATAAGTTTCCCTTCAGGAGCAAGAATTGCCTTGATAAGCATGGGCCTGTAAAGAGTTCCGCCATTGGCAAGTGTTGCTGTCATGTTGCAGATTTGCAGTGGGGTGGCCAGGTTGAATCCCTGGCCGATGGAAACCGACATGGTTTCTCCCTCCTGCCATGATTCGTTGCGGTTTTTCTTTTTCCAGAGTTTTGTCGGTGTCAGGCCGCTTTTTTCATGTTCCAGGGTAATGCCGGTTTTTTTTCCCAGACCGAGACTGCCGGCATACTGGGCCAGTTTGTTAACCCCTACTTTTTGTCCGACCTGGTAGAAGTAGACATCACAGGATTCGGACAGGGCTCGGTTCAAGTCGATAGCCTCATGCCCCCGCCGTTTCCAGCATCCATATCTTCGTCTATGCAGAGTCATTGATCCCGTGCAGTATGAGATGGTCTGGGGGGATATGGCTTTTTCGCTGAGTCCGGCCAGGGCAGTAACGATTTTATATGTTGAACCGGGAGGATATTGACCCTGGATTGCTTTGTTGAGGAGAGGATGAAGGGGGTCGTCCAAGTGTTCTTTCCAGTTTTTGACTGAAATACCACCGAGAAATTGTTTGAGCTTCATGGGCGGGGAACTGGCCAACGCCAGGACTCTGCCGCTGTTGACATCCATGGTTACTATGGCACCGGCCTTTCCATCAAGCGCTTTTTCTGCCGCAAGCTGGAGATCAAGATCAAGGGTCAGCTGAAGATCATTGCCGGGCAGGGGTTCCTGATTTTGGAGTTGTTTTTGTTCAAAGCCATGAACATCGACTTCAACGTATCGTTTGCCTTGCTCGCCCCGCAGGTTTTTTTCAAAGATTCTTTCAAGACCCATTTTGCCGATCTGGTCACCGCCCTGATATTCGTCGCTCTTACTGGATTCAAGTTCTTTTTTGCTGATGTGGCCCGGGTAGCCGATTATGTGAGATGCAAAATTATTATAGAGATAATCCCGGATTGGCACGGCTTCAATGCGGACCCCGGGAAGATCAAGTCTGTGATTTTCAATATAGACCAGAGTTTTCCAGTCGATGTCTTGCCGAAGTCGCATGGGAACATAACGGGGCTGGCCTGCTGATTCCCGGATACGGTCGAGAAGCTCGGAAATATCAATGTTCAGGATAGCAGCTAAACGTTTTATGACAACATCCGGATCAGGAGCATCTTCCTTGATCCAGACAATATTGAAACAGGGGCGGTTGGTGACGATAATTTTGCCGTTTCGGTCAAGAATGTCCCCTCTTGGAGCCGCAATCTTCTGGACCCGGATTCTGTTATTTTCAGAAAGATGCTGATACTCCGAACCTTTATGAATCTGCAGGTACCAAAGTCTGGCAACCAGAACGGCAACAAGAAAGAGAATAACAGCCGTGGCGATATCAACTCTTTTCTTCAGGGTGACGAGTTCCGCCTCGTCTGATTTATAGATCAGCTGGATAAATCGGCGCATAAAATAACTTTGAGGGGCTCAGGTATAAGGCTGAAGATGGAAGGATTGATGATTTTTTCGTTTTTCCCTTCAGCCTTAACCCTTCAGCCATCTATTCCTTAAATCTGTTTGTTTTCTTTTTGCCGGAAAAAATCCGGGAGCTTTTTTTATGACTGAGTTTTGCCAGAATCAGTCCATATATCTTGAAAAGGGGAACGGTAATTACAGCCAGTATGAACAGTTGCACGAGGATGGTTTCCCAGAGCCATTCCGGCGGATTTTCCGGAACAAGTAAATTGATGAAAATAAAATTGATGAAATTTGTGAACATAAAGCTGATCAGGACCAGGAAAATCTGCTGAGGCGGTTCGTTGATGATGATGAGTTTGGACAGCCATTGAATAAAACAGAACAGGGTCAGGAAAATGATGGGATACAGCCCTGAAAAAACACCTAAAAAAATGTCCATGATGAGCCCGAAAAGCAGAATAAGGAAAGCTCCGGGAAAGATCTTCAGGTGAAAGGCGCTGAAGACGAGCAGGACAAAAAGCGGATCCATCCTGCCAAGCCACGGCGGGAAAAGTTGGAAAACCGTGGTTTGCAGGATAAATAAAAAGACACCTAATGTAAAAAAACAGCCAATGAGCATGATGGCGCGGAAAAATTGTTTGAGTGAGCCCTTAGGCTAAACGGGAACGGGACATTTTTATTTTACCAGGGAATTTTCCCGCAAAATAACAATCAGGTATTCCAGCTCGGCAAAGTCCACGGCAGGCTGGATTGAAATTTTCTGGAACATGCCTCTACGATTTTTAACAACCGATGAGACGGTTCCAATCGGCAGACCCTTGGGAAAGACACCATCAAGTCCGGATGTGACGATGGTATCACTTTTTTCAATAGCACTTTTTTTCAGGATGTAATGCAGTTGATACCCTTCGGCTCCTATCCCTTTGATAATTCCGTGAGTTCTGTTTTTCTGGATGAGAACATCAATAGCGCTGGTCGGATCGTTGGCCAGCAGAACCTTGGAGAAGTGGGGTGAGACATTGAGTATCTGGCCGACAACGCCTTCAACGGTAACAACCGGCATTCCCTGGTGAATGCCGTCACTGCTGCCCCGGTTGATGTAAACAGTCCGGAACCACATTGTCTTGTCGCGACCGACAATTTCTGCGGTCAGGGTTGGCGCCGGCAGAGACTCTTTCAGTTCCAGGAGGTTGGCCAGTCGAACATTTGTGGCAACAGCCTCAAGATATTCATTATTAACGGTTTTGAATCTGGCGAGTTCTTCCCGGAGTTTCTTGTTTTCTTTCTGGACATCAAGCAGGCTGGTATAAGAAGTGAATACATCGGTCAAATTTCTCGTGACAGAGGTAATAAGTTGCTGCCCTCTGCCAACAAGATCAAATACGGCTTTTTGGGGGGCGTTAAATTTTTGTCTGCCTGAGGAAGTAATAATAAAAATCAGAATGAGAATCAGCCCGAGCGTGATCCCTGAAAGTAAAAAAAACTTGACTCCTTTCGATTTTTTTACATTTTTTTTCATTTACTCTTGCAGTAAAAATAATTGCAACGGCGGCATCGGAAGAGGGCCGGGGCGGAAGATTCCGCGATTCACTTTCACTCCACCATCACTTCCCGTAAAACATCAATATTTTCCAAGGCCTGTCCCGAACCAAGAACAACAGAAGAGAGGGGGTCATCGGCAATAATGATCGGTAATCCTGTTTCGTCCTTCAGTCGTTGGTCGATATTACGGAGAAGAGCACCTCCGCCGGTCAGGACGATGCCTTGATCGACAATGTCCGCAGATAATTCAGGCGGCGTCGACTCAAGGGCAATTTTGACAGTCTCAACAATGGAATCAATCTGTTCGCTTATGGCGCTCTGGATCTCCGAGGCGTCAATGGTCAATGTTTTGGGAACGCCGGAGACCAGATCCCTTCCCTTGATATCCATGGTGTCATACGGCTGTTCCGGCATGACATTGCCAATGGAAGTTTTGATAACCTCGGCGGTATGTTCGCCAATGGCCAGATTGTGTTTTCTTTTAATATACTGCAGGATGGATTCGTCCATTCTGTCTCCAGCGACTCTGACCGATTTGGCGTAAACAATGCCGGCAAGGGAGATGATGGCAACTTCACTCGTACCGCCTCCAATATCGACAATCATGCTGGCCATGGGTTCCGTAATGGGAAGTCCTGCACCAATGGCCGCAGCCATAGCTTCTTCAATTAAATAAACTTCCCGGGCTCCGGCCGACTCGGCGGATTCCCGTACCGCTCTTTTTTCAACCTGGGTGATTCCGGAGGGGACGCTGACAATAATTCTCGGATGAACAAGAGTGCGGCGGTTATGTACTTTTTTAATGAAATAACTCAGCATAGCTTCCGTTACTTCAAAATCGGCGATAACCCCATCCTTAATGGGCCGAATGGCGACAATGTTGCCCGGTGTCCGGCCGAGCATCATTTTAGCTTCCTTACCTACAGCAAGAACTCTGTTGGCGCGGACATCCTTGCGGACAGCGACGACGGAAGGTTCGCGCAGGACAATACCCTTGCCCTTGACATAGACCAGGGTGTTGGCCGTTCCCAGGTCAATGGCCAAGTCATTTGAAAGCCAGCCAAAAAGTTTGGAAAAAGGGGAAAACATAAGATTCACTCAAAAGTTTATTATTTACTAAATATATCGGAAATAAAGAGTATAAGAATAAATCATCTCCGAATTTGACGAGAGAAGAACAATTAAATTTAGCAAACAAAGAAAATATTAGCAAGGAAAATGGCGGGGACAGGTCAAGATGATAAGCCTTTTGAAAAACACGTAAAAGTTACCGGCACCCCATCTGTATGCTCAACGAAAATGCCCTTGGGTATACGATCAGGCCGACTCAGATAGTTATTTAAAGCGGTGTCATCATCTGACTGCTCGGAGTCGAAGATTACCCCTGTTTTTTAAGGGTGCTTACCTGCGCCCATATTGGGTGCCCAACAGGAAGTCTTGGGGTGCACTGGTAAATTTTTACAGTACAGAGTTTTTTAAAGGATTTTAGTCCCTGGTGAACTCTTACAAAAACACTTGACAGCCAGGAAACGATAGTATTTAATTGGCAAAATTCAACACGAATAAAATGACGTGGGGGTATAGCTCAGCTGGGAGAGCGCTTGAATGGCATTCAAGAGGTCAGCGGTTCGATCCCGCTTACCTCCACCATTTCTTTTATGATGATCTTTTTTTCGGGGAGGGCCTGTTCGGTTTTTCCTTATATTAAAGATAGCCTCTGCCGGTAAACAAGAATTGGCCTTCTTCTCCAGCAGAGGTTTTTTTTTGTTTTGAGAGAAATTTTGGGTGAATGTATGTCTGCTTCACAAAAAAATGCAGGGAATGCTCAGCCCCAGGAAAAGGCTGTGACCGAAGAAGCGATCCTGAAAGTATCCAAGGAGGTTGTGGTGAAATTTATCGAGGTGCGCAGTTTGTCGCCGGCGAAATTTGCTGAAACCTTCCGGGAGATCCACCGTTCCGTCCGCGATGCCGTCCGTTCATGAAAAACCGGCGCAGCCGGTAATTCTCGACCCTTCTCTAAATTATTTTCCAGAAGATATAAATCATGTTCATCTGATGGGTGTCTGCGGCACGGGCATGGGCGCATTGGCAGGTATGCTGAAAAGCTCAGGCTATCACGTGACCGGTTCCGATCAGCATGTTTATCCCCCCATGAGTGATTTCCTGGCTGATATGGGAATCGCTGTTCAGTCCGGTTATGGGCCGGAAAACCTTGAACCCCGTCCCGATTTGGTGGTGGTGGGTAATGTTATTACCGCCAAAAATTCCGAGGCCCAAGCCTTGGCTGGCACCCAAATCCCCTTTGTTTCCTTTCCCCAGGCCTTGGCCGAAAAATTTATCGGTTCCCAAAAATCGTTGGTGGTCTGCGGTACCCATGGCAAGACCACGACTTCATCGCTGCTTGCCACCATGCTGCACGGTGCCGGCCGGGATCCGGGGTTTATGATCGGCGGTCTGGTTCAGGCCTTTGGCAGCAATTACAGAATTGGTTCCGGCGACTGTTTTGTTATTGAAGGTGATGAGTATGATACGGCTTTTTTTGACAAGGGCCCTAAATTTCTTCATTACCGGCCGAACATTGTCATCCTCACCAGTATCGAATTTGATCACGCCGATATTTACGCCGATCTTGCCGCCGTTAAACAATCCTTTCAGCGTCTGGTCTCGATTATGCCCGTTGATGGCTGTATTGTTGCCTGCTATGATGATCCGGTGGTGCGGGAGATTGTTGCCGCTGCCGGCTGTGAGGTGCAGAGTTACGGGCGGCGGCCCGACTGTGACTGGGCCCTGGCTGATATGGAGATTGGCGCGGAAAACACCTCTTTTACGGTAAAAAGAAACGGCCGGTTCTACGGCAAAATGAACAGCATCATGCCGGGGCTGCATAATTGTTTGAACAGCCTGGCGGTGATTGCGGTAATGGATCGGTTGGGGGTTGACCCCAGGGTCATTGCCGTAGAATTACAGCGCTTCAAGGGGGTGCGGCGGCGCCAGGAGGTTCGGGGTGTTGTCGGCGGTATCACCGTGATTGATGATTTTGCCCATCATCCGACAGCGGTGCGCGAGACCCTGGGAGCTTTGGCCGCAGCCTATGCGGGCAGGCGTTTGGTCGCGGTTTTTGAACCCCGTACCAATTCAAGCCGCAGGAAGATCTTTCAAAAAGATTATGTCAAAGTGTTTGATGCAGCCGCAGAAGTTTTGGTCAAGGAACCTGAGCGGCTGCTGAACCTGCCGGAAAACGAACTTTTCTCCGCTCGGCAGCTCGTCCGGGACTTGTGCGGCAGAGGCGCTCTTGCCCGTTCTTTTGAAAACACGGATGATATTCTTGAATATCTGGCTGAAACCGCCAGGCAGGGCGATGTGATTGTTGTCATGTCAAATGGCGGTTTTGACAATATTCATGTCAGGCTGCTGGATAGGCTGGCTTAGTATATATATTGTCTCTACCTTAATTTGTTTCCAGTTCAGCTTTTGGGCGGAAGAGAAAAGACCTTGTGCCCGAGGCTTTATCTTCCCAATTTTGCTACCTTTTTTTGTTGTTCCTGAATGGCTATTCATTTTTTTGCTTGACACGTGAAAGTGATTCGACTAATTTTTCTCTCCAATATGAGTACAAATACCTGTCCTCATAAACCAAAGGAGTTTGGAACGTGGAACAGCAACCTCTCTTGGATTTACTCTATCTTGCAGCTTTTTTTCTTGGCGGTCTGGGTTTTGCTCTGGGACCGTTCATCCTCGCCTTTTTTTTAGCTCCCTGTAGAACAAGAAATATCGCCAACAAAACCGATCAGTTCATCGAGTGCGGCATGGAGCCCATTGGTGACGCCTGGATCAGGTTTGGGGTTGTCTATTTTCTCTATGCCTTGATGTTTCTGGCCTTTGATGTCGACGTCCTCTTTCTGTTTCCGGTGGCCATGGCTTACGATGATCCTTCATTCGTGATTCGTGATTTTGTTGAAGTTGTTATATTTGTTGGAATTTTGTCTCTGGCTATTATTTATGCCTGGAAAAAGGGAGTGTTCAAGTGGGATCGGAAAGTTTACCGTCGTCAATAGTTCAGTTTGCCCAACTCGATAAGGTTCTTGCCATAGGCAGGGCGAATTCGCTTTGGCCCATGACCTTCGGGCTAGCCTGTTGCGCCATTGAAATGATGGCAGCAGGTGCGGCCAGATTTGATCTTGCCCGTTTCGGAGCAGAGGTCTTTAGACCTTCCCCTCGTCAGTGTGACGTCATGATTGTCGCCGGGACCATTAATAAGAAAATGTATCCGGCTGTCAAAACCCTCTATGACCAGATGCCCGAGCCCAAATGGGTTATTGCCATGGGGAACTGTGCCATATCCGGCGGTCCATTCAAGTTCGACGGTCAATACGGTATCATCGAAGGCGCTGATACATTCCTGCCTGTTGATGTGTATATACCCGGATGCCCCCCCCGTCCCGAGGCCCTTATTGAAGGGATTCTTGAACTTGAGGAAAAGGTCAGCGGTTGGAGAAGATGGCCAAGAGTGGAGCCTCGATAGATTATGGATCAAGCAAAAATAAAAAGAGAGCTGGCGGCTCTGGCTGCCGAGGGTATGCCGGAACCCGAGCCCGTTGAAGAGACGGTCGAGGTGGAAGCAGTACCTGAAGAGCAGGCTGATGCCAAACCGAAGAAGAAAGGGAAAGAAAAGGCTGAGCCTCGGTTGAATGGTCTTATTGAAACACCTTATGACGAGCGTGGCGCCCATGTTGATGTTCAACTGAATCCTGATCAGGTTGTCCGTGCCGCCGAAATTCTTGACAGTGAAGGCATGACCCTGGAAGCCGTTACCGGAGTTGATTGGCTGAAGGAAAAGCAGATGGAAGCCGTTTACGATTATACGTATACCGGCGGCGAGCTTTTTCGGGTTGTAATCAGGGCCAGGGCTGATCGGGACCAGCCGGATTTTCCGACTATATCCAATGTTTTTGGCGGCGCTAACTGGCATGAGCGCGAAACATGGGATTTGCTGGGAATTAATTTTACCGGTCATCCGCAACTTGAGCGGTTACTCCTTCCCGAGGACGCTGATTTCCATCCATTAAGAAAGGATTATAAGCCATGACTCTGCTCGCTGAAAGTCAGCTCCATGAAACATTCGAACTGAATCTTGGGCCCCAGCATCCGGCAACCCATGGTGTTCTGCGTGTCAAACTGACCATGGATGGTGAGTATATTGTCAAGGCGGAGCCGGTACTGGGCTATATTCACCGCATGCATGAAAAGATGGGTGAAAACCGTACCTGGGCTCAGTTTATGGCCAACGTGGGTCGGATGGATTATCTGTCGGCCATGTCCTTTAATCATGGTTATGTGGCACTGGTCGAACGTGCCATGGGCATCGAGGTTCCGGAACGGGCGGAGTATCTCCGGGTAATCACGGTTGAGCTGAACCGGATTCAGAGCCACCTCCTCTGGTGGGGTGCTTTTGTTCTGGATCTTGGCGGTTTCTCCCCCCTGCTTTACGCCTTTGATGATCGTGAACAAATTCTTGATCTTCTCGAAACCGTTACTGGTTCACGGTTGACATACAGTTATTTCCGATTTGGCGGTCTCTACAATGATATTGATGAAAATTTTGTCGATGGAACCAGGGCTTTTCTAAAAAGATTGCGTTCCCGCATCCCCATGTATCATGACCTGGTCACTTACAACATTATTTTGATGAAACGGCTTATTGATGTTGGCCCTATCTCGGCCGAGATGTGTCGCAAATACGGGGCCACCGGTCCGGTTCTGCGCGGTTCCGGCGTTGATTTTGATATTCGCAAGAATGAACCTTACAGTGTTTACCCGGAATTCGATTTTGATGTCCCGGTTTATCATGAATGTGATTGTATGGCTCGCTACATGGTTCGTATGGACGAGATGGAACAGAGTATGCGGATTATTGAACAGGCCCTTGACAAGTTACCTGATGGGCCGGTGAAGGCGAAGAAGGTGCCGAAGCTGATTAAGCCTCCTGTTGGCGATTATTATCATGCTGTAGAGGCGGCCCGAGGGACTTTCAGCATCCGGGTAGTCAGTAACAAGACGAATAAGCCGTACCGTATGAAACTGCGATCGCCAACCTTCTCCAATCTCAGTTTGTTTGAAGAGGCAAGCGAGGGGATGCTGCTGGCTGATGCACTTGCATTGATGGGAAGCCTGGATCTGGTAATTCCTGAGATTGACCGGTAAGGAGTAATTGAATTATGAATGAAATAATCAGGCTGGTTATATATCTGGTCGCAATTATCGCTTTTGCTGCCTTGAATGCTGCCTATCTGGTTTGGGTGGAACGAAAGGGAGCCGGCCACATTCAGCGTCGTATCGGGCCCAAGGAAGTTGGACCCTATGGACTGTTGCAGCCATTGGCCGACGGTGCCAAGTTGATGAGTAAGCAGGTTCTGATTCCCAAGGGAGTCGACGTTCCGCTGTTCATGCTTGCGCCGATTCTGGCCATGGTTCCTGCTATTATGAGTTTTGTCACTATTCCATTCAGTGAGACTTTGGTTGCCAGGGACATCAATATCGGTCTGTTGATGATTTTTGCCTTTGCATCGGTCAATATCATGGCCTTGCTTCTGGGCGGCTGGGCCTCCAGGAATAAATATGCCGTGATCTCGGCTACCCGTGCTGTATCTCAAAATGTTTCCTATGAGATTCCCATGCTGATAACGGTCATCACCATTGTCATGATCACCGGCAGCATGAATCTCAATGAAATCGTCATGCAGCAAACCAACATTTTGAAATGGCATATCTGGCCTTGGACCGGAAATTTTCTGGGCCCGGTCACTTTCCTGGTCTTTTTTACCTGTTGCCTGGCTGAAACAAATCGTGCTCCCTTTGACCTGGGAGAGGCTGAAAGTGAGCTCATTGCCGGATTTCATACAGAATATGCCGGTATGGGTTTTGGTATGTTCTTCATGGGTGAATATGCCAATATTGTTATTAGCTGCAGCCTGATCACAATCCTCTTTCTCGGTGGCTGGCAATGTCCATTCGGCCTCTTCCCCGGAATTCACTGGTTTTTGATTAAATTGTATGCATTGTGCTGGACCTTTGTCTGGATACGCTGGACCTATCCACGCACAACACTCTGGGGTCTGCTCAATCTTTCCTGGAAATACCTGATCCCCATTTCACTCGTCAATCTGATTCTGACAGCTGGGCTGTTGAAGGTGATGTAACATGGCTGGTTATTTCAATGAACTTTTTAGCGGCACCAAGAGCCTTGCGATTGGTTTGAGAATTACCATAAAGGAATTTGTCAAACCCGTTGTCACGCTCCAGTATCCCCATGAATCTCTGGTGATGACTCCGCGCTATCGTGGTCATATTGAGCTTGTTGGGGATCCTGAGACCGGAGAACCAAAGTGCATCGCCTGCGGCATGTGCCAGAAGGCCTGTCCGTCAGGATGTATAACCGTGAAAGGGGAAAAGCGTGAGGGTGTGAAGGGGAAGGTTTTAACGGTATATCAGTTAGATTTTACCAAATGCAGCCTCTGCGGCCAGTGCGTTGAAAGCTGCAGACCCGCTGCAATCGATTTTTCCCATGATTACAATCTTGCCAGCACCAGAAAGGAAGATTTTATCTTTGATCTTGTGAAAAGACTGAAGGACAAAAGCTGATGAATCCAACATTGTTATCACCGGAAGGGCTATCCGGGCTCGTATTCCTGGGTTTAGTCGCAGTTACCATAGCAGGGGCGGTCATAGCGACAGCCTCGAAGCGCCTCATACGCAGCCTGACCGGCCTGGTGGCCTGTTTTATGGGCGTTGCAGGATTGTACTATTTTCTTGGCAGCCCGTTTGTTGCCATGATGCAGCTGCTTATATATGTCGGCGCAATTGCAATTGTTATTGCTTTTGGAATCATGCTTGCGGAGCCGGATGAATCTAAGCTTGCCACAAAGAAGAGTGGTTTGAGCGGTGTTTTGAGTCTGGTTGCCGGTGCTGCAGTCGCCTGGGGGCTGGCTGTTGCTGCTCTCAGGGCTGACTGGATGAGGCCGGCCGTCAAGATAAATGACGGATCAGTCAGAGATGTGGGGATGTCACTGCTGACGACGTACAGCATGGTTTTTGAACTTGTCTCGGTTGTGCTGCTGGTCGCCATTCTCGGCTCACTGGCACTGGCCAGGATAGGGAGGGATAAAGAGTAATGTTGAATTTAAGTGCACAGCTGAACACCTATCTGGTTATCGGGGCCATACTTTTCGGTTTTGGAGTGTGTGGCTTGATAAGACGGCCCACCCTGATCGGAATGATGATAGCAGCGGAGCTGATTTTATGCGGAGCATCGATCAATTTTATGGCATTTAACCATTTTCTTGCCCCCGATCCCACTGTCGGTCAGATTATGACTTTGTTTATTATGGCTATTGCCGCGGCTGAAGCTGCTATTGCTATGAGTATTCTGATTTGTATTTATAGGGATTATAAGTCGATTGAACTTGAAAATCTTGAAGAATTAAGCGGTTGATCTCCGTAGTAGAAGGCTTCTGGCTTAAGTATAAGAGAATACCTCTTATTTTTTAGGCATTGAGTTTTACACCTTGAGTTTTAGCGCAGCACGTATTTTTACGAATTTATCAAGGATTTAAGGACATGGAAACAATCACCTGCAGCAGATTACTGCTGGCCCTGTTAGCTCCACTAGTCGGCTCAATTTTTGTCATGCTGACTGGAAAAAATCCCAACGTAAGAGAGTCATGTTCCCTCGTCGCGGCGGTCGTTACTTTTTCAATTGTGGCTACCCTTATCGGGCCGGTTCTTGATGGCGCGCAACTCTACTATAATATTTTTAATATTGTTCCCGGAGTAACGATTACATTAAGGGCAGATGCCTTTTCCATGATTTTCGCCCTGATTGCTTCATCTCTCTGGATTGGGGCATCGATTTACTCAATGGGATATATGAGGGGGTTGCATGAGCATGCCCAGACCCGTTTTAACTCCTGTTTTGCAATCGCTATCTTTGGCGCGATCGGTGTAGCCTTTTCCGACAATTTTTTTACCATGTATCTCTTCTATGAGATCGTCAGTGTTTCCACATATCCTCTTGTTGCCCATCATGAAGATGAAGAGGGCTTTGAGGGCGCCAAGAAGTACATGCTTTATTTGACAACCACGGCCAAGGGCCTGTTGCTGCCGGCTATGGTTCTGATTTATGTACTCACCGGCACCTTGGACTTTCCCCACGATATTTACAGCGGTATCTTTTCAGGCGATATCAATTCTGCTCTTGTCACCATGCTTTACATCTTCTGCCTTTTCGGTTTTGCCAAAAACGGTATTATGCCGGTTCATCATTGGCTGCCCGGCGCCATGGTGGCACCTACACCTGTCAGCGCTCTGCTCCATGCCGTGGCTGTTGTTAAGGTTGGTGTATTCTGTACCACCCGCACCATGCTCTATGTTTTTGGCGTCGACACAATGAGTGCCCTGAATCTTGGTATTCCAACAGCTTATTTTGTCGGATTTACCATCATTATGGCCTCGGTCATTGCTCTGTCCAAGGATAATCTGAAAGCACGGCTTGCCTATTCAACTGTCAGTCAGCTTTCGTACATCATCCTAGGCGTTGCTCTGTTGACCCCGGCCGGCATATCCGGCGGGCTTGTCCACATAGCCAATCATGCCTTTTCCAAGATTACGCTCTTCTTCTGCGCCGGTGCCATCTATGTTGCCACGCATAAAAAGAATATTTCTGATATGCACGGCCTGGGCCGTAAGATGCCATTTACCTTTGGGGCCTTTGCCATTGCCTCACTCAGCATGATCGGTGTTCCAGGGGTAGCTGGTTTTGTAACGAAGTGGCAACTGCTCATGGGTACTCTGCAGGCCCATGAACTGGGAATTATATTTATTCTTCTGGCCAGTACCCTGCTCAATGCCGGATATTTTGCTCCGGTCTGTTATAAGGCTTTTTTTGGTAAACCTCCCGAAGATGAACCTTATACCGGGATTCAGGAGGCTTCAAAATCAATGGTTATCCCATTGTGCATCACAGCATTTATTTCAGTAGTCATTGGTATCTACCCTAATTTCTTTATGAACTTTGTGAAGGCGGTGATAGGATGATAGTCTCATTTATCGATTTTTTCCGGGATCGGCTTAAGGCGACAATCCGCTGGTGCTATGTCCTGTTGGCAGTGGTGGCAATATGGGGATCATATTTTGTTGACAACAGCCATGCTCATACCGCCTGGGAGAAATTCCCCTTCTTTTGGTCAGTCTTTGGTTTTTTTGCCTGTGCAATTATTATCATCGGTTCAAAATGGTTTGGTCATTTAGGAATCATGACCCGTGAGGATTATTACGATGACTAGTATCTGGAATCATCCTGCTTTTATCATGATCATCGGCGCCTTGCTGCTGCCGTTGTTTAAAGGGAGCGCCCGAAAACCATTTCTTTTGCTGGTGCCGGTAATTTCCTTTTTAACTGTTTGCGGTCTGGATGAAGGCGTCTATGGTGTTGTCAATTTTCTTGACTGGGAGTTGACTTTTGGTCGGGTTGACCGCTTAAGCCAGATATTTGGCTTTATCATGTCTCTGATGTGTATTGTAGGGACACTCTATGGACTACATGAGGAGCGAGTAGTTGATCATATTGCTGCCTGGCTCTATGTTGCCGGCTCATTAGGTGTCATTTATTGTGGTGATTTTTTGACCCTCTTCCTTTTTTGGGAGCTTATGGCCTTTGCTTCCGTCTTTCTGGTCTGGTTTCGCAGACGGCCGCAATCACTTGCCGTGGGGTACCGCTACCTGCTTGTTCATACAGCAGGCGGACTTGTGCTCCTGGCCGGATTTGTGTTGAGATATCTGGAGACTGGCGGAGATCTTTCCTTTGTCGCCCTTGATGTTGTCAATCCAACTCCCGCAACATGGATGATTATGATCGGCTTTATCCTGAATGCGGCTGTTCCGCCCCTGCATTCCTGGCTTCCCGATGCCTATGGTGAGGCTTCTGTGACCGGCGCGATTTTCATGTGCGCCTTTACAACGAAAACAGCAATATACGCTTTAGCACGATCATGCGCGGGGTTTGAAATTCTTATCCCTCTTGGCGTTTGTATGGCCCTTTACGGTGTTGTCTACGCTGTACTCGAAAATGACTGTCGACGCCTTCTTGCCTGGCATATCATCAGTCAGGTCGGTTACATGGTTGCGGGAGTCGGAATCGGTACCGAGCTGGCTATTAACGGCGCCTGTGCCCATGCATTTGCTCATATCCTTTATAAGGGTCTCCTTTTCATGGGTTGCGGATCTGTTCTGTATATGACCGGTAAATCGAAATTTTCCGATCTTGGCGGACTGTATAAGAAGATGCCGAGAACATTTATTTATACCATGATCGGCGGCCTGTCAATTTCGGCTTTTCCATTGTTCAGTGGTTTTGTCAGTAAATCCATGATCGTGGCTGCAGGTTTTGAATCTCATATTATGTGGGCGGCCTTTTTGTTGACCCTGGCTTCTGCCGGTACCTTTCTTCATACCGGACTGAAAGTTCCCTATTTTATTTGGTTCGGTAAGAATAACTGCAGTGAAGAGACATGGGAGAAGGCTCAGGATCCGCCTTGGAATATGCAGGCGGCCATGTTCTGCGCTTCCTTTTTGTGTATATTCATAGGTTGCTATCTGCCTTTCCTCTATGACAAGCTGCCCTATGCTAATCACTACCATCCTTATAACGGCTATCATCTGGGTGAGTCTCTTCAAATACTGCTCTTTACCGCATTTGGTTTCTTCCTGCTTCTGAAGAAATTGGCACCGGAGCCTGTTATCAGTATTGATCTGGACTGGTTCTATCGCAAGGGCGGAAAGGTCTTCATGTGGCTTGTGAAGAAACCTATTCAGGCAATTGATACGGCATGGGGATGTGTTTACAAAGCAGTTGGATTAGATGGGTTAATGCTGACGGCTAAGTTCAGCGGTTGGTTTGACTGGCACGGTATTGATGGAGTTGTTGACGGAATTGCCAGATCTGTGCGCTCAATTGGAGGTTCGGTTCGTAAGCTTCAAAGCGGGCAGTTGCAATACAATATTTTGTTTGCGGCAACAATTGCAGCAGGGGCTATTTTTGCCCTGGTTTTTGCCTAAATCCGGGCGGTAGAAAAACGGACGTAGAATTTGTAATATGTGCAAATAAAATTGTTACTATCTTCTTTCAGCCTGTGAACAGTGTCGACACAAATTGAAGAGATAAACTTTTAAACGGAATATATAAGAATTTTTAGAGGTTATAGGTAATGGATTTTCTTATCATGAATGAAGGGTTTCCCCTGCTGAGTTGCCTGATATTCCTCCCCCTGGCTGGAGCACTCATTTTGCTCTTTCTTCCAGGAGAAGGGTTGGCCCGAATGTGGACGCTTCTTGTCACCCTGGCGACAGCTGTACTTTCATTCCCCTTATATACTGGATTCGATCAGACCACGGCTCTGTATCAGTTTGGTGAGCATAAAGCCTGGATTCCATCATTGAATATTAATTATACTCTTGGTGTTGATGGAATCAGTCTTTTGCTTGTTCTTTTGACGACTTTTATCATGCCGCTTTGTGTCCTGGGATCATGGACATATATTCAAAAACGGGTCAAGGAATTCATGATTTCCCTGCTGATTATGGAAACCGCTATGATCGGAGTCTTTGTTGCCCTTGATTTTGCTCTTTTTTATATTCTCTGGGAAGCTATGCTTATCCCGATGTACCTGCTTATCGCTGTCTGGGGCGGGCCAAGAAAGACTTATGCCTCAATTAAGTTCTTTCTTTACACCCTGGCCGGATCCGTGATGCTTCTTGTTGCCATCATTGCTCTCTATCTACACAATGGCTACTCTTTCAGTATTCCGCAGATGATGGGGCAGGACTATTCTCTTACCTTTCAAATCTGGGTGTTTTTGGCCTTTTGTCTAGCCTTTGCCATCAAGGTTCCCATGTTCCCCGTGCATACGTGGTTACCTGCCGCTCATGTTGAAGCGCCAACCGCAGGCAGTGTGGTCCTGGCCAGTGTGCTCCTGAAAATGGGAACCTACGGTTTTTTGCGGTTCTGTTTGCCCATAACACCTGAAGCAACACTTGTTATTGGTCCTTATTTACTTTGGCTGTCTATTGCCGGTATTATATACGGTGGTTTGACTGCTCTGGCCCAGTCCGACATGAAGAAACTGGTTGCCTACTCCAGTGTCGGTCATATGGGTTTTGTTACACTGGGTATTTTTGTTTTAAATAAAAACGGTATTGAAGGCGCTATTCTGCAAATGATTAATCATGGCGTAACAACCGGGGCCTTGTTTCTCTGCATTGGTATGCTCTATGAAAGGACACATAGTCGTGAGATTGCAGATCATTCAGGAATTGCAAAGAATTTACCCATTTTTGTAACCTTTCTGACGGTTTTTTCACTCTCATCACTTGCCTTTCCGGCAACCAACAGTTTTGTTGGTGAGTTTTTGATTCTTGCTGGCGCATTCAGTCATAACAAGATCATTGCTGGAATGGCTATTCCAGGTGCAATTCTTGCCGCCGCTTATATGTTCAGGCTTCTTCAATATGTTCTTTTTAAGGGTCCTGGGCGTCCCGATCTTGCTGATTTGAATATGCGCGAGATCGTTACCCTCGCACCGTTACTTGTGTTTGTGTTTTGGATCGGGCTTGCTCCTGAACCTTTTATGAATGTAATGCATTCCAGTGTGGATCACTTGATCGAACAGGTGAATATGGTAAAACAGGTTGCTGAATCAGCACCTCTTTCCATAGCAATGGTTCCGTAATCGCCTTTTTAAAACTGAGATAAGCACGTAGGGATAAAAAATGTTATTTGCACCTGAATTAGTACTTCTGCTGGGCAGTCTGCTTCTCTTTTTTCTTTCACTTGGAGAGTCAGATGGTAAGGGATCCAGAAATGTCACGACTCTACTTGGATTTGCCGGATCTGTTCTGAGCATTTTAACGTTGTTCCAGGAAGGCAGTCTCTTCATGGGCGCATATAGAATTGATCTGTTTTCCCAGATATTTAAGGTGCTGATAACCGTCGGTATGACATGTGTTGTTATTTTTGGCGGTGAAATGAAAGGGGTCAGCGCAAGAATACGGCCTGAGTATTACCTTTTTTTGACCTTGAGTAGCATGGGTCTGATGATGTTGGTCAGCAGTGTTGAACTAATCACCATGTTCGTCGCCCTTGAACTTTCGTCTTATTCGTTATACCTGATGGTTCCCATGCGAGATGATACGGGTGGCATTCGGTTTCAGATGGAGGCGGCCATTAAGTATATCCTCTTCGGTGTTATAGCCACCGGCGCTATGCTGTACGGCATGAGCTATCTTTATGGTCTTACAGGGTCGACTCATTTAGCGGTGCTGGTACCGAAAATTGTTGCTCTTTCATCTTCAAGTCCTGTGGCAATCCTCGGCATTGCTTTGTTTATGTTTGGCTTTTTTTATAAGCTTGCCGTTTTTCCTTTTCACTTCTGGGTGCCGGATGTTTACGAAGGAGCTGCAAATCCTACAACGGCCTTTATAGCTTCAGTGCCTAAACTTGGGGCAGTTGCAATTCTGGTTCGTCTTGTGTCCATGGTTGGCCCTTCAGGAGGCGACGCACTTGTTAATATGTTGATCGTCTTCGCACTTTGCTCCATGTTTTATGGTAATTTTTCAGCCCTTGTACAGACCGATGTCAAAAGGATGCTGGGCTTCTCAGGTATTTCCCATGCTGGATTTGTTTTGCTTGGACTTCTTACACTGAAAGATGTTGGATATGCCACATCAATATATTACATAGCCGGTTATGTTGTCATGAACCTAGCCTGCTTTCTTGTGATCTGTAAAGTTTCGCAAAATGGTGAGAATGTCTCAATACAAGATCTGAGTGGTCTTCATCAAAGAGCTCCATTGCTTGCTCTGACCTTGGGAGTCGGCATGTTTGCCTTGGCAGGAATTCCTCCGTTTGTTGGATTCATGGGTAAATTTATGCTTTTGACAGGCGCTTACAAGGCGGGTCATTTAACTCTCGTTGTTTTAGCAGCCCTAAACACGGCAATCGCCATATACTACTATTTATCTGTTGTACGTGTTGCGTTTTGTAGTGATCCTGACGAACGTGACGTTGTATCGGTCGATTTGAGTACTAAGCTTGTTAGTGTTTTTTTGATGGTTGTTATTATTGCTATGGGTGTTGCCCCAGCCAAAGTTCTTGAACTAGCCACCACAGCCGTACGATCCATTTTGTAACTCATATCTTCATTCTTAAGAACCTGACTCGCTGACTGAGCTGGACAACTTTTCTTGACAAGATCAATATTAATTGTATATTGATCACGTTAAGGAGAGCGGACATAGCTCAGTTGGTAGAGTACAAGCTTCCCAAGCTTGGTGTCGCGGGTTCGACCCCCGTTGTCCGCTCCAGTAAATATTCTTATTGTAATTATTATATCAATAGAGATTATTTGTGACATTAGCTCTACATAATTGTGATCATTTTTTTTAGATGATCGGTGAATTTTATGTAAGACATAGTTGCTGAGCCGGGATGTATTTCGTTTTTGCCGGCTATTTTGTTTCAGCAAATAATTATGTGTTTATTATTTAACTTCAAAGTGGGCGTTGCCCGCTTTTTTTATTTATTATGCAGGATAAAGAGAATGGCACAATCTCTATGGTTGTTCCACAGGTTAAGTTGCTTGCCCAACCGATTCTGGATGAGCTCGGTTTAGAGCTCGTTGAAATTCAATACCGGCGGGAACAAATCGGCTGGGTGCTGCGGCTGATCATCTATAAGAAAGGTGGTGTTGGTCTGGAAGATTGCAGTCAACTCAGCCGTCAACTTGGATATGTTCTCGAAGTTGAAGACATTATCGATCAACATTTTCATTTGGAGGTGTCTTCTCCAGGGCTTGATCGTCCACTGACTAAGATAAGGGATTTTGAGCGTAATATCGGTCAAAAGGTCACTGTTACATTTAGGGGTTTTTCCGATGTCGATGACGTCTGTATTGGTCGTATTGATTCGGTGGATGATCAGGCTGTTATTTTGTATACTCAAGGTGGCAAACGTGAGATTCAACTCAATGATATCATTAAGGCCCGGCTTGTTATTGAGTTTTAATATTTACAGCTAACTCTGTAGAAAATCATGATGATGGTGAAATGAATGATTTCTGATTTGAAAAGAATAATAGACCAGATAAGTCGTGACAAAGGTATTAACCGTGAACTTCTGGTTGAGGCCCTTGAAGAGGCTGTTTTATCTGCCGCTAAAAAACGATATGGTCAGCGTCGTGATATTGAAGTTCGTTTTAATGAAGAGTTTGGTGAAATTGAACTTTTTCAATTTCGCATCGTTGTGGGAAAAGTTGAAGATGAACAGACGCAGGTTTCTCTCGAGGATGCGCGGGCTCTGGACCCTGATGTTGAGCTGAATGATGAATTAGGTTCTAAGATGGAAAATGTTGCAGACTTGGGTCGCATTGCCGCTCAGTCTGCAAAACAGGTCATCATTCAGAAAATGAAGGATGCTGAGAGTGATGTCATCTATGAGATGTATAAGGATCGTAAAGGTGACATCGTAAACGGCATTGTTCAGCGTTTTGAACGGGGCAATATGATTGTTAATTTGGGCCGAACAGATGCTATTTTGCCTAAAAATGAGCAGATGCCTAGAAGATCTTACCGTCAGGGTGACCGGATTCGGGCCTATCTTCTTGATGTTAAAAAGTCGGTCAATGAAACACAGTTGGTTTTGAGCCGAAAATGTAATGATTTTTTGGTGAGTCTCTTTACTCTGGAGGTTCCTGAAATTTCTGAAGGTATTGTTGAAATTATTAATGCCTGTCGTGAACCAGGATTAAGGGCAAAAATTGCTGTGATGTCTAATGAGTCTGATGTCGATCCTGTTGGTGCCTGTGTCGGGATGAAAGGATCAAGGGTTCAGAACGTTGTCCAGGAACTGCAAGGTGAAAAGATTGATATTGTTCCCTGGAGCCCTGACCCGGCAAAGTATGTTTCAAATGCTTTGGCTCCAGCGCAGATTTCACTTGCTGTAGTCGATGAAGATAAGAATACAATGTTAGTTGTGGTGCCTGATGACCAGCTTTCTTTAGCTATTGGACGGGGTGGGCAGAATGTTCGGCTGGCTTCCCATCTCCTTGGCTGGCGTATCGACGTTAAGAGTGAAACAAGATATTCTACAATGATGGAAGAGGGCTTCAAGTCCTTGATTACGTTGAAAAGTGTTGACGATAGATTGGTTGAAAATCTTTACGATGGCGGCATCACCTCGGTTACTGAGCTGGCCGCTTTAACAGTCGACGAGCTTTTGCAGGTTGTAGATCGTTTTGAGCCTGATGATGCCGAGAGTCTGATCAAGGAAGCGTTGTTGTTTGTAGAGCAACAGAAAGAGTCATCTGCCGGGGATCAGGGTAATTCTACCGTGGAAGAACCAGCTGTCGAGGATGAGGCTACCGTGGAAGAACCAGCTGTCGAGGATGAGGCTACTGTGGAAGAACAAGCTGTTGAGGATGAAGCCTCTGTGGAAGAACAAGCTGTTGATTTTGATAAAGATGCTCAAGTTGAGACAGCTGTTTCTCTGGATGAAAATTGAACATTTAATGTAACTATTCAGCTGCACTCCATCTTCGCCCATATTCGGAGTCTACGCTTACCTGGTCTTCTCGAATGGCACCAGTGCGGAGTCTTCGCTTCGCTCCGCTTACCGTTCAAAGCCCAGGTAAGCGTAGACTCCGAAATGAACGAATATGGAGCACATCTGAACAGTTACAGTCTGGAGTAAAGGGTGTTTTCCAGCCTACGCTGAATAGTTACCATTTAATTTGTATTTTGTTACCATGATTGAGTCGATTCGCAGATGAGTTTCTATGGGCGGATGCATGAATACAGATTTGTTTCGTTTTGTCGTATCCGTCTCAAT
>JAYEPA010000277.1:0-7796 GCA_034723545.1 Thermodesulfobacteriota bacterium
GAAAAAGACTTGGAACTTTCCGCACGGAGATGGACTTTCAGGCCTTTCGGCTGCAGGGCCGGAGTCGCTTCCGTGGCATCATGATGGCTCTCATAGAGGGTGAACGATGCATTTGCTTTTGCCACTGTTTTTTTCTTGTTTGCTGAATCAGGATTTTCAAATGCCACCCCTCCGGCAATCAAAGAGGTCATTGTGCCGGTTTCTATACGTATTCCATCAAGATTGGCATTGATCTTTATGCCTCCATCCTTCCAGAATACAGAGTCTTTCCTGACAAGCCCGGTATACTTTTCATCAATAAAAATTTTCGCTTTGACATGCTCACCATCAGCAGTCAAATCATAGGTGACAACTTCTCCCACCTGCATTTTCCTGTAAACAACAGGCGCCCCTACTGAAAATGATTTCGAATTTTCGGAGACAAGAAGAAAATTTTTCCCCGGTCTCAGGATTTCTTCCTCTGTTGGCTGCTCTGCCACTACAAAAGTATCACGGAATTCACCATTTCCGGGGCTAAAGGTGATATGGGTTCCCTTAATAAGAGTATCAAGATTTTGAACCCGGTTGACTGACAATTGCGGCTCGACGATCCAAAACTGAGTTTCCTCCCTCAGGATCCATTCAGCCTCCGGATCTAAAAGAATATGGGCCGTAACGCTCTTTTTCTGATCATCAGTATTAAATGTAAAGTCAGTAACGACACCTGCCTCAAATCCACGATACATAACCTTGGAGCTTCCCTCGGATAAACCCGAGGCCGCGGGCAATTGCAACGTCATTTTAAGACCGAATTCCGCTGCATCATAATCCTTATAGAGCTTGAAGACATGACCATTCACAGCTTGGGGACTGTCAATCTTCTGCACAGGAGTATACAGGCTGACACCGCCATATATGAGGGCTGCTGCACTTTCTACTCTCACTTTAAAGCCCGACAGGCCGCCATTTATAGTTATTCCACTGCTGTTCCAGAACCGGGTCCCTGTCTGTATGAGATGAGAATATTCCGGCTCAATATGAGCATCAATTTCAACACCCTTATCACCTATAAGGGAATATCCCTGGACCTCACCCACAACAATATTTTTATAATAGAACTTGGTGCCGCGCTGAATGGAACCCAATACGTCTGATTTTAATTTAAAATGTAATCCCGGTGCATTTTCCGGCAGACCGGGAGCCTCTTCCAAGCCTGTGAATTCCCTGCTTGGCACCGTGGACACACCTTTTTGAACGGCTATATAACTGCCGGCCAACAGGGTGCCGAGCGCATTTATTCTCCCGGCTGACACTTCCGGTCGGACGATCCAGAATTTGAGATCTTCAACCAGGCCTTCTTTTACTCTCTTCTCTACTTCAATTTGAAGGGCGACCTTTTTCAATGAACGGTCAATTTCCTTGCCCCTGACAATCCCGACAGGAATCCCTTTATAGATGACCTGGGTCTTGCCAACGGTAATTCCCTCACCGCTCTCAAAATGGACGACAATGTCAATCCCGGCATCACGGATTCCCTTAAAAAGGAGCCAACCACCGATAACAAGGGCTATGACTGGAAGTATCCAAATCGGGGAGATTCCTTTTTTCTTTTTTATTACAGGCTGTTGCATTTGATGTCCTTTAAAGATTTATGAACCGCGAACGACACGAAAAAGTCCTCAAGCATCCCACAGCAAACGAGGATCAAAGGTAATGGCGGCAAACATGGTTGATAACACGACGCCGGTAAAATACGTCGCTGCAATTGCTGTCTCGATGGAGGTTAAGTTTCCGAAATTAACCAACACCTGAAGAAGGGCAATAACAAAAATATCAAGCATGGACCAACGGCCGATAAATTCAATAGCCCTGAACAGCAAGGTCTTGTGCCTGAGCCATGTTTTCCATTTATAATGAATCGACAGCAGGATTAAAATGATACCGATTATTTTAAAGCAGGGCACCAGGACGCTGGCAGTGAGAATGATAATGCCAATGCCATAGGAACCTTCTGTAAAAAAATAAATAATACCGTCCATGATGGTGGAATATTCTGCTGTTCCAAGAAAATCCACCTTCATAATAGGTAATATATTGGCGGGAAAAGCAAGAACTGCCGAGGTGAGAACCAGAGCCCATGTCCTGGTCAGGCTGTTTGGTTTGCGCAGATGAATGGCAGCATTGCACCGCGGGCATCTCTCCGGAGTTTCTTCACCCACGTCAGCAATAAGCTTGTGGCAGTCATGGCAGAGAAAAAAACCAGCTTCACGTGCGGTGATGATCTCACTTTCCGACATCATGCAGGCTTTTCCTCGATCCGCTCCCAGAACTCATGCTTATCCATTGATACGGAAGAGGCGAGGGCAACAAAAAGCAGTGCAATGAAACAGAAGAAGCCAAAATCATAATGAATATGGGCGATGTGGTGCAGCTTGATAATTGCAACCAGAATACCGATCATGTACACTTCGAGCATACCCCATTCATCAAGATGCCTGTACCACCGCATAAAGAGGGGGAGGTCATGGGGATAACGCTTCAACTTGAGATGCAGGGAGACATAAAAAAGAAGGAATAGTTTAACAAACGGGAAAGCAAAACTTGTCAAGCCAACGATCAAAGCGACAAAGAAATAGCCGCTTTCATAGATGACCCGTATACCATCAAAAATCGACCCGGCCTGCTTAAACCCCATGGTGTCGAGAGTCATAATGGGCAAAAAATTTGCCGGGATAAAGAGAATAAGTCCGGTAAGAGCAAGGGCAAGGGTTTTGTCAACCGAATTTCTTTTCGGAGCGTAAAGAACATGCCCGCAGCGCGGGCAGCACGCCTTCCGGCCAGGCTCTAAATGCCTCTGCTCAAGGAGCAGGTCACAGTCAGGGCAGGCCAGAAGGTCATTAATATGTACTTTTAAAGAGCTCATTCTTAATAGATTCTTACATGTTTTGTCTGCGGAATGTCTCTTGTGTTTACATCTTACTGTTCAGGGCTTAAGGCAGTTCGCTCATCCAGGCGGGACTCTTGAACCATCGTTCTGTCACCGCCTTCAGGCCATTGCTCCCATTAAGCGTCATGAGAAAGTTCTCTACCCAGTTGACCAGCAACTGGTCATTGGCCGGCAGAGCAATACCCAACGGTTCATAGGTAAAAGGTTTGTCCGCCGTGGCCAGTTTTTTCTCCGGGTAACGATAGGAGGAGACTGCACAGTAGGGATAGTCGGCCACCATGGCATCAGCCTTATCCTGCATAACCATATCTAAAGCCTTATCATAATCTTCGGTTGTGACAAGCTTGGCCTTGGGCGCGACTTTCTCAACAAAAATCTGACTGGTAGAACCTTTAAGCGCAACCAGTGTAACCTCGGGCGAATTGAGATCAGCAACAGTGTTTAAAGATTCTGCCTTTTCAACCGGGGTGATAATTGATTTACCGGAAACAAAATAAGGCCCGACAAAAGCCACTTTCAGATTCCGTTTCGGGAGAATGGTCATACTTGACAAAACCATATCCACCTTACCTTCCTCCAGTGCCGTTAACAGCTCAGAGAAGGGCATGACATTAAATTTAACCTTCACACCCATGGAAGAGGCCATTATTGTTGCAAGGTCAGCATCAAGACCAATAATCTTTCCATCTTTGGTTGTCATGCTGAAAGGAAGCTGGTTACCCGAGGTCCCAACGACCAACTCCCCCTTTTGGATGATACGATCAAGAACCACCCCAGCCAGTGCTGAGACGGCGGTAAAAACAGATAGCACCAATGCTACCATTGTGATTAAAGTTAATTTCTTCATTTTTGTTCTCCTTTCATTTGTCAATTCTTAATTTTACCTAAACGCCCAGCTCGCCTGAGCTCTTTTGTTCCAACCACGCCTTCCGTGATCTTCTTTCTATCAACTATGAGACATATATGCCTGCCTACCGGCAACCAGCGTACCAGATAGATCTGAACGTGGAAAGGAGAGCACCATTAAACCAGCGCTCCCCTTTCCCTGTGTACAGCTATTCGTCCGAGGACGTATCCACACTAGCTACTATTAATATCGGTTACTTATAGCAAATGGACTCTTATTTAGCAATATCCATCTTTCTCTTTTCAAGAAAAAGCATACGAACCAAATCATACTCGAACGGTGAACCTGACTGATAATAGCGGAACCCGACGCGATGTCTGGCATCTATAGCTTCCATGACATCGATGGCTGTCCGGACATTGGACTTGTTGTCCACATCATCAAGCGCCCAGTCCAGCACCTCGGAGCGCACCACAGCATCAACCGCAAGACCAGTGGTGTCACGCAGGGAGGATGGACCCATAATCGGCAACACAAGGTAAGGTCCAGCGCCAACGCCGTAATGGCCCAGAGTCTGGCCGAAATCTTCTTTATACCTTGTCATTCCCCAATGACTGGCCGGATCATACATGCCCAGCAGACCAACGGTGGAATTGACCAGGAAACGTCCTGTGGTTACGGCTGTTGCCTTGAACTTCAGCTGCAGCAGGTTATTCATAAAATTTCGAATCTCGCCAAAGTTTTTAAAAATTCCGGAGATTCGGTCTTCACAATAATCCGGCATGATCCATGCGTAGCCTCCCACTACAGGCAGGAACAGATATTTATCAAAATAGTAGTTGAATACATACATATTCCGGTTAAAGCCTTCCCAGGGGTCATAGACATCGATGGGGTAGACGATATCGCTTTGAACGTATTCGCTCACCGGTTTGGTTGGTGGAATAATACCCATCCCCGCTTCCTGCTCGGCCGGCTGCTTTGCTCCACAGCCACTTAAAAAAGTAAGGAGAAGGCCAAGCACCAAGACTGTCATTGCATTTATTTTCTGTATTTTCATTGCCTTAATCCCCTATTTGATTTTAAAAAAATCGATCATATAAGCCACGTTATCTTTATAGGCCATATTGCCGCAGTGACCTCCACGGGGATAAATTTTTGCCCTTGAGCCAAAAACCTGTTTAAAATAATCAACATCACCATCTGCCAGAATGATATCATCCACATTTGTCATAAGGCCTATTTTGTTACTCTTTTTCAAATAGTCTTCAATGACACGCAGGCTACTTCTGTCAACAAACTCACGTAAGGACAAACCCGGCTCATTGGCTTTAAAAGCAGGATAGAGAATATTTGCAACATACTCGCCAAAACCATCTCCCCTGAACGCGACTTTATTATAATCCGTCAGAGAATCAGTGCTGGACAATTCCAGATTCTTTGGCACAATGTAACCGCTCTTTGTCATGACATCGGAGGTAAAGAGCAGATTGGCCAGGGACATACGGAATGAAAAGCCGATTACAGCCTTCCCTTCTTCCTGGCTGGTCAGAATCGCATCATAGGCGCTGTAAAAAAAGTCGTGGGAAAGATCGACGAAATCTCCATGCACATAGGACTCCGTGATGTTTGCCATCAGCTTCGTATAAAAATCATTAAAATGATCCATGCCGCCGGGAACATTATCCACCAGCATCTTGTCAAGCTTGACAGCAGAATCATAAATGTTCAGGGCAGGATTGATCATCAGTACTTTTTTGAAATTAAAAACCTTTCTCTCTTCGTCCAATTTCGCCACAAAGGCTGCCTGGGTGCCGCCGAGGCTGTAGCCGGTGAGATAAAAATCTCCAATCAGCTCCTTGCTTTTGCTCCGCTCCAACATTTCTTCCATGACATTGTACAGGTCTTCGGAATCGGAAAGAATATCACCGGGCATTCCGGAGCTGGAAGCCGAAACAATAAAATTTGGATGGGTGGGAGAACTGAGGGCCACAACGTGAAAACCGGCCTGGAAAAAAGCCCTTTGCATCATTTTCATCTTAGCGGAATCATAGCCGGCGCCGGTTCCGGCAATCATAAAGATAACAGGTGCCTTTTCCTTCTGGTAGGCAACGGCGTACCGCAGCTTCTCGTTGTACCAGAACACCTCGGGGACTTCCCGATCCGGAAAAACATCAAAGGTTAGATACTCTTTGACCCTGATTTTTTTCGGCAAAATCGCCATAGCCTCTTCCGGGGTCGATATAATTGTCGCCTCAATCGGATCACTTATCGGGTAATCATAGGATGCGGCTTGCCCGATACAGACAGTTGCAAAAAGCAAACTGCACGCCAGCAGAACATGCTGCAACTTCTTTTTTATTCTCACTTTTCTCACCTCATTCTCGATAAAAGTTATTTGGCAGAATCAATTTTCAAACTCAAGTTTCACATTTTTCAGCATAGTTTGTGAGCTAAAGGCCACCATTCTAAATGTTAATAATTTTCCATATTATGAATAGCAAAATTATTCAATTTTATTGAAACTCTAGTTAGTTACCACGAACAGGAGTATTCCACCAGCTCAAACTCACCTGGTTGCTGGGTTTTTTATCAAATCCTGGCCCCATCGGCCCGTGAGGCGTACTCTCAGAGATACCCATCCAGGCCATTGCCACGGGAAGTTGAAAAAAAATCTGCGGCAACACTCTGAAAAACAGTGTTGTCTTCACCCATGAAGGTCACCATGTCCGCAAGACGTCGCGCCTGACTGATATTGTGCGTGACCAGAATGATCATCCTGGCCTCTTCCTTCATCCGACCAATGATTTTTTCAACCTGGATGATGTTATGCGGATCAAGGGAGGATGTAGGTTCGTCCAGGAGAACGACATCAGGTTTCACGGCCATGGCCATGGCCAGACAGAGACGCTGCTTTTCCCCGGAGGAAAGGGTAAGCGCATTGGCTTGGCGGAGATGGAGGAGACCCACAGCCTCCAGGGCTTCATGAATGAGTTCTGAGCGCTGCACTTTCGCCATCTTACGGAGCTTGAGACCGTACGCCACATTCCTGCTCACCGTATGGTTAAAGAGCCCGTCGGGCCGAGGGACAAGAACGATTCGCTGCCTGGTATTATGATCTTTAGTCAGAGACTGCCCGTTTTCTTTCAACAAAACCTCTCCCCTGTCCGGTTCGTCTAGGAGAGCAAGGAGTCGCAGGAGACTGGTCTTGCCGCTGCCGTTGGGACCGAGGATGACATGGAGCTGCGCTTCTTCAAAATGGAGATCAAGATCAAGAACCAGGCGTTGAACAAATGATTTTTGAATGTTGACGGCATGAAAGGCGATCATCTCTTTTGCCCCTTTCGTTGGAAGAAATACAAAACGCCATTGACGAGAAAGGAGAGAGCGAGAAGAATAAGGCCCAGGGCAATGGCCAGTTCAAAGTCGCCCTTGTCCGCCTCCATGGCAATAGCCGTAGTCATCACCCGGGTATGGTGGGCAATGTTGCCGCCAACCATGAGTACGGCCCCCACCTCGGCCATCACTCGGCCGAACGCTGCCGCCACGGCGGCCATGATAGCATATCTCGCATCCTGAAAAACAGCGAGCACGGCCTGAAATTGTGTGGCCCCAAGGCCAAGGGCTGTATTGCGGACCGCATGTCCGCTTGAGGTGATTGCCGCATGACTGAGAGCCGCGACAATGGGCGCTGCCAGTACGGTCTGGGCAATGATCATGGCCAGAGGTGTGTAAAGTAGCCCTAAAAAACCCAGGGGGCCGCTCCGAGAAAAAAAAAGATAGAGGACAAGGCCTGCTACCACAGGCGGCAGGCCGGTCAAGGTATTCAACACTGCGACAATCAGTCCCTGGGCTGGAATCCTTTTGAGCTCCAGGAGCAGGGTTAGGCCAAGACCCAGAATGGTGGCAATCAGGATGCCGGTGCAGGTGACCCGGAGGCTGAGGAGGACAATCTCGATCAGGTCTGAGTCGAGGTGAATAATGAGCAGCGCTGCCCTCGTGAAGCTTTCAATCAACAATGGT
>JAYEPA010000277.1:7896-24271 GCA_034723545.1 Thermodesulfobacteriota bacterium
GCGTTAGGGGTGAAAAGGATATTTCCCACATTGTCCTTAAATGCGCCGATTGCCTGCTGACCTGTGGCAGAGGCCAGCCAGTCGACAAATTTTCCGGCAGCATCATACTTGACATGGGGGTGGCTTTCAGGGTTGACGATCATCACTCCGTACTGGTTAAAAAGGGCCGGATCCCCATCGAGAACAATGGCCAGGTCCAGTTTTTCCTTATCCTGCATGGAGAGCCAGGTGGACCGGTCGGAAATGGTATAGCCTTGTTTCTCCGAGGAAATACGGATGGTCTTGGACATGCCCTGGCCAACGGAGAGATACCATTTGTCTTCCCCGGCAGGCCTCTTTCCCGCCGTATCCCACATCTTATTTTCCCGCATGTGAGTACCGGAATTGTCGCCCCTGGAGACAAAGAGTGCTCCTTTAGCCAGGATTTTCCTGAAACCGTCAGAGGCCCTCTTCGTATCTTTGAGCCCTGCCGGATCATTTTGGGGGCCGAGGATGATAAAGTCGTTGTACATGATCTCTTTGCGGTCTACAAAGTAGCCTTCCTGCACCAGTTGCAATTCCAGGTCTTTGGCATGGACCAGGACACAGTCAACATCCCCCTTTTTGCCCAGGGTAAGCGCTGCCCCCGTACCCACGGCAATGATCTGCACATCAATACCGCTGTCTGCGGTAAAAAGAGGCAGCAGGTAATCCAGCAGTCCGGAGTTCCTGGTGGAAGTGGTGGAACCGCACTTGATACTCTCTCCAGCCTGCATAGCGGCGGGCAGTAGAAAGAGAAACAGGAAGAGAGAGAGAATTTTTTTCATTTTCTTAACCGGCCGGTAAGGTCAACAACGGCGCTGCTGCCCCCTTTGTCGGCGCCTGGAGCTGAAAGATAACCTGCAGGGTGGAAAAGGTTCGTTTGCTGGTAATATCGGTGTTATCAATGTAAAACCAGGCGTTGCGGTACTGAACGGCAAGATAGGGATCAACCGGTATTTTTTCTTGTGAGTGTATTTTCAACGCCCCGTGGGCAGCAATAGCTTTTTGGGCCTCCTCGGGGAAGACGATGACCTTTCCTGCCTGCTGATCTTCCTCGGGAACTATAACACCTCTGGAGAGAAAGGCCATCATTGACAGCAGTGACCTGGATTGGATGGTAATTTCATCCGGACGTCTTTCTGTGGTTCGTGAAGTGATACGAAAGGAGTTCAATTTGGCATCAAGCTGCAGAGTGCTTTTAAATTCCGCCACAAGTTGTTGCACTGCAGGATCCTGAGTGTTGGAAAAAGTAAGTTGAGAGTACACCTCCTGGCCGTTATTTTTTCGTTGTACTTCCAGGACCCCTTTCTCCGCCAGTATAATTATCAATTGCAGTACCCGGCTGAACTGGTTCAGGTTCCTGGCTTCCTTTCTGAACTGTCTTTCCTGATCCACTTTCCCTGGCGCCGGGACTGCCCCAAATCCCATATTTTTTACATTGTTTATGCGCTGCAGGCCAATTGCCATGAGCAGATCCATCGGCCAGCCTGCCTGCCCCAGAGCAAAAATCCCATCAACTGAAATAGGTTTTAACAACCGTTGGGCAAACTCCTGCCCTGCCAGCGGGGCATAGGTGATGGTTGGTTTTTCCGTATATTTCAGGTTGGCATTGCCTGTGAAAATTTCAGCAGACGGGTTGTTTGTCACTGTGCCGGATAGCCCTAAAGAACTGTCATAGCTGTAGGAGGTGATGATGGAACTCACAGCCAGAAAATCCGGCATCTCAATATAGCGAAGCCGGACAATGTTCAACAGCATTTGCTGGTTGCGCGATTGGGCTATGGCCTCATTATAATTAAACCGATCCCGGGCAATGTTACGATGTCCGAAAGAGGTGCAGCCGCTCAATACAACCAGGGCCGCACAGCAAAGAAGAGCAGACTGAATCGTGAATCTTGTCATAGTCGTTTAGTAATTTTTCACTCCTGCACAGTTACCTTATTTGTGATAAACTCGTAAAAACTAAAAAATAACCACAGAGCACACTGAGCTCACAGAGGTAACTAATTGTAATAAAAAAGAGTTTCTCTGCGCTCTCTGTGTGCTCTGTGGCGAAAAAAAGACTTTTTACGAGGCCATCATTTGTAACTGTTCAGGAAATAATAGCCGTTAATGTGTGCCCTTCATCAGGCTGAAGTATTCGTACATCTTCTAAGGCATTTGTCGTCTCAATGCAAAGCATTGTTTTATAAGCATCATCTTTCATGTCGCTCATTGTTGCGCATTTATCTATCCAGGGATTCCAGACAACTGCGGAAGAAGAGCCCTCTGCGCAAATATGGACCGTTCTATCCTGCTCATGAAGTGTCAGCGGATTACGTACTTCCTGATAGACACGATCAACCTCTTCAGAAATGTATATATTGCCGTTTTGTATTTTATTCTCTTTGGTTAAGGCATCAAAATAAGTTGTTTTATCGAGACCCTCGACATAAACATTGTCAATATTTGCCACTGCAAAATAATTATGAAGGGCAGAGGTAATCTCAAAGGCTTTCTCATCGCAGTTTTTTGTGGTGAGTGCGATGGTCAGTGTGTTGCCAACCGTGACACGCAGTAGAAGTTCAAACCTGTAAGGCCACAGCTTTAAACTCTCGGCTGAACTTTTCAACTGAAGGCTCACCTCTGTAAAGTCCTCATCGGTTTCATTGACCCCAAGAAGCTCCCACAAAAATGTTCTCGCAAAACCGTGTTGAGGCAGGCTGCTCTCTGTTTTATGTTTACCGAACCAGGGCCAGCAGATCGGAACGCCGCCGCGTATTGCTTTGCCTGCTTCAAAAAAGCTTGTTTCACTTAACCATAACAGAGGTTTCTTGCCTTGCTGCTCGTAATGAAACAGATGAGCCCCTTGAAGTGCTATTTTGGCGCAAGCGCTTCTATTGGCAACCTCTATGTACTCAAAACCGTTTTCGAATTCTTTATACTCTTTCATTTGTATTACTCAATTGACTAAGCCATCAAGCCCGCTATCGGCTCTCACAGACTACAACACTGCGGGAGCTGACCTTAACGGTATTGCCGACAACCGGCTGTTGGTTTTCCGGTTCCACCACATCTTCAGGCATAGTGCGGGCCGTGTCCACGGCCAGGTGCCAGGTTCGATCCTGTAATTCCGGCAGATCCATGGACAGATTGTCCTCGGACATATTCAAAATGATATGCAGATCCTCTTCCTCCGGCTCCACTCTGCTTAAAGTACAGGCCAGAACCCGGGCTGACGGATCCGACCACAGCGGCTCATTTAACCGCAGGCCATGCCAGCTCACATCCTGCATGTTTGAAATTTCATCCGGCGCACCGGTGAGAAACTGACGCTGCATGAGACAGGCGTGCCGCTTGCGCAACCGGATCATACCTTTTGTAAAACGAAACATCTCCTGGTTTTTCCCAGGCAAACTCCAATCAAACCAGCTCAGCTCGTTGTCCTGACAGTAGCAATTGTTATTGCCCTGCTGGCTGCGCAACACCTCATCCCCGGCAAGGATCATGGGCACCCCCTGGCTGAGCATGAGAACAGCCATGAAGTTCTTGACCTGTTTCTGCCTGAGTGCGCGTATATCCGGGTCATCGGTCTCACCTTCCGCCCCGCAGTTCCAGCTCTCATTATGGTTATCGCCGTCTCGGTTGTCCTCGCCGTTGGCCAGGTTATGTTTTTCATTATAGCTGACCAGATCGTACATGGTATAGCCGTCATGACAGGTGACAAAGTTGACGGAGTTGATCGGCAGCCGGTCGGAACTCTCGTACAGGTCACTGGAACCGGTGAGCCTGGTGGCAAGTTCGGGAACCAGTCCCCTGTCACCCTTGATAAACTGCCTGACAAGATCACGGTAGCGGCCATTCCATTCAGCCCAGCGAAAACCGGGAAAGCCGCCCACCTGATACAATCCGCCGGCATCCCACGCCTCGGCAATGAGCCAGGTGTGGACAAGGGTATCGGAGAATTCAATATTCCACACCACCGGTGCGTGGTACATGGGTGCGCCGTCTTCCCCACGGGCCAGGATAGAGGCCAGATCAAACCTGAAGCCGTCTACATGGAATTCCCTGACCCAGTACTCCAGTGACTTGATTATAAAACGGCCAACCAGAGGGTGGTTGCAGTTCACAGTATTACCGCAGCCACTGTAATTTTTGTAAAGGCCTTGATCATGATCTTCAAGATGATAAAAGCCCCGGTTCATGAATCCCTTGAAGTTGATGACCGGCCCGTCTACTCCCCCCTCTGCGGTATGGTTATACACCACATCAAGGATAACACTGATTCCGGCCCGATGCAGGGCCTTGACCATATCGCGGAATTCATCGCCATGATTGCCTGACAGGGGATTGACACAATAACCGGGATGTGGACTGTAAAAGGAATGGGTGGAATACCCCCAGTAATTTTTCAGGCCGAGATCACGTGCATTATCCGGGAGATCCTGTTCGTCAAAGGCCATGACCGGCAGCAGTTCCACGGCAGTCACCCCAAGCTCCCGCAGATAGGGTATTTTTTCTATAATTCCTGAGAAAGTCCCGGGATGGGAAACTCCTGATGTAGAGTGCCGGGTAAAGCCGCCCACATGCATCTCATAAATAATTTCCTTTTCATGGGGCTGTTGCAGCGGTTCATCCCCTTGCCAGTCATAATTGCTTTCCGGCAAGACCATGGCCCGCATGGATGCTGCCTGCGGCTCTTCCTGAATGTCTCGATTATACTTCCTCTGCCAGAGGATATCGGTGACTGCCATGGCCCATGGATCAAGGAGTTCGACAGACGGATCAAACTTAAACCCGACGGCACCATTGTTGGGGCCGTCAACCTTCCATGTGTAGGATATTTTCTCTTTGCCGGTCATGCCTTTAAGAAATACATGCCAGAAAAAAAACGTCCGATTAACGGCCGGATCAAGGTCAATGACCTGAAACGGACGATTGCTGTCCGCCTTTTCATAGAGGAGCAGCTGTACGGCAGTTGCATGTCTGGAAAAAACACAGAAATTCGTGCCGTCCTTGCCGGCACTGGCTCCGGTGGGATAGCGATGACCGTCTTTGATGGGATATGGTTTCATAACCGATCTCATAAATGTTTAATAAACCACGAACTGCACCTTATAAAAGTTTGTCGACCATGGCTTTGGCTTCTTCCTGGATGCGCCCCAGATGAGCTTCATCAATAAAACTCTCCGCATAAATCTTATAGATATCTTCTGTGCCCGACGGACGCAGGGCAAACCAGCCGTTTTTAGAAACAATTTTCAGGCCGCCTATCGGTGCATCGTTGCCAGGTGCGTTGGTTAAAACCGCCTCGATCGGCTCACCGGCGAGACTCTTCTCTTTAACATCCGCTGGAACAAGTTTTTTCAGGATCGCTTTTTGTTCAGGTGTTGCCGGAGCATCGATACGTGCATAGATGGGAGCGCCGAATTTCTCCGTCATCTCTTTATAGTGTTCTCCTGGATCGCGTCCTGTTCTGGCAGTGATCTCGGCCGCAAGCAGAGTCAAAATCATCCCATCCTTGTCCGTGGTCCATACCGTGCCGTCCTTGCGCAGGAAACTGGCTCCGGCACTCTCTTCACCACCAAAGAGGATGGTTCCGTTTAAAAGGCCGTCAACAAACCATTTAAATCCAACCGGAACCTCGATCACTTTTCTGTCCAGATCAGCAGCCACTCTGTCAATGATTGAACTGCTGACCAGGGTCTTGCCGATAGCCAGGTCGCCTCTCCACTGCGGCCGGTTTTGGGCAAGGTAGGCGATGGCAACACCGAGATAGTGATTCGGATTCATCAGGCCGACACTTTTGGTAACAATACCGTGGCGATCAAAGTCCGTATCGTTGCCAAAGGCGATATCAAAATCCTCTTTCAAGGCCACCAGACCGGCCATGGCATAGGGTGAAGAACAGTCCATCCGGATCTTGCCGTCCTTATCGCAATGCATAAAAGAAAATCTTGAATCGAGCGTGTCATGGGCAATATCCATGTTAAGACCATAACGCTCTTTAATGGCCGCATAATAGGCCAGACCGGCACCGCCCAAGGCATCAGCCCCGATGTGGATACCTGATTTTGCGATGACGTCCATATCGATCACATTTTGCAGATCCTCGACATAAGGGGTCAAGTAATCGTATTGCTGAATGTTTTCAGCCTGCAGCGCATCCTGGAGAGAAACTGTATTCACCGCCTCAAGATCACCCTCAAGGATCTCATTGGCACGGGCTTGGATCAGATCCGTCACATCGGAGTCTGCCGGACCGCCGTGGGGCGGATTGTATTTAAAACCTCCATCCGTGGGCGGATTGTGCGAGGGGGTAATAACAATACCGTCACACAATGGGTTTCCAGTTTGGTTATGGGTAAGGATGGCACGAGAAATAACCGGAGTGGGTGTATAGCCGAAGTTTTCGGCGATACGAACATCAATATTGTTGGCGGCAAGGACCTGGAGCGCCGTAAGCTGGGCCGGCCAGGAGAGGGCATGGGTATCCATCCCCATAAAAAGGGTGCCGTCAATTCCCGCCTCTTTTCGATAATCACAGACGGCCTGGGTCACGGCAAGAATATGATTTTCATTAAAACTACGTATGAGTGAGCTGCCGCGATGGCCGGAGGTTCCGAAAGCGACCCTCTCTGTGCTCTTTTGAACATCCGGAGTCAAGGTAAAATAGGAGGAGATTAATTCCGGGACATTAACCAATATGGATTGAGGGGCAAGTTTTCCTGCCAATGGGTGTACGCTCATGGTTTCTCCTTGCAATTTTTTTAGTAAAATACCTCAGATGGACACGAATAAAAGACGTAACTTCTCAATAAAAGATGGTGCTTGTTTGGTGTAGGAGCCCACCCCTGTGGGCGATTATGCTCGACTGATGCTGCACCTTCATTATATCGCCCGGGGGCCGGGCTCCTACGCATCCACACACAACCGGCAATTTCGTAAGCTAGATCTATTTTGGTAAAATTACCTCCACTTATTGAGAAGTTACGAAAAGACCTCCAACGAGGATAGTCTCAAGGCACGATCAATAAAAAAGGGCCAGCATGGTCATCAGGATCACCAGAAACATCACCATGAATCCGCTGCCCACACGCATGTAGTCTGCGGTCTTGTAGCCGCCTGGCTGCATGATCAGAGCATTGACCTGATGCGTCGGCAGGATGAAGGTGTTGATGGAGGCAATTCCGACAACCATTCCGGCAATTTTCGGATCAGCACCAATCTGAGCCGCCATGGTCATAGCCAGGGGGACAAGCAGGACCGTGGTGCCGACATTGGAGACAAACATGGCAAAAAAAGAAGTGAGAACGGCCAGGATCAAGTAGAGGAGCATGGTGGTGAGACCATCCAGCTGTTGCAAAATATTTATTGCCATATAATCTGCTGCCCCGGTTTTTTCAAAAGCAACTCCCAGGGGGATAAGACCTGCAACCAGAAAGATGGTTTTCCACTCAACAGCTTTGTAGACCTCATCAATATGGAGAACTCTACCAATCACCAGGATCAACAGGGAAACCAGACCGGCCACGGACAGCGATAGATTTGTCCCCAGGGCAAGAATGAGGAAAGCGGCAAGGGCAACAAGGGCCATGGCAGCCTTGCCTTCCCTGATTTCTTCTCCCCGCAGATTTTCGGTGTAAATTAAATCAGTCTTTTCCTGCAGGGTGCGGAGGCTGTCCCACTCTCCATGGAGCAGGATGGAATCACCGGGTTTCAGAACAAGACTCACCAGCTCCTTGATGTAAATCTTCTGTCCCCGCGCAACAGCCAGCGGATTGATGGAAAAGAGTTTTCTGAATGCAAGCTCTTTCATTGTATGACCGTTCAGAGCAGAGCGGGAGCAAACAATGGCCTCAATTGCACCAAATTTCTCCGGCGATGTTTCCGCTGTAAAGGTCTCGAAATTATCCCTTGGCTGCCAGCCAAGATCACGGGTTATCTCCTCCATGGAGTCTGCACGGCACACCAGAATAATCACGTCTCCCGGTCCCACAAGGGTCGTGCCCAGAGGAGCCAGAATTTTACGCCCTTTGTCTTGGGCCAGCGCCAGGACCGATGCTTTGTACTTTGAACGCAGATCCAACTGCATGATGGTCTGTTCGGGAAAATCAGCGGGAATGACACACTCGACCCCCTGACCCACCTCTTCACCGTACAGTTCACGCAGCCTGGCACTGGCAACGCCCCCTTCTTCTTTTCCTTCCCGTGTCGGAAGCAGCCTGCAGCCGATCAGCAGGAAATAGGCCAGTCCACCCAGGACCATGGCTATACCGATGGGGGTTATTGAAAACAAACCAAGAGGAACAAAGCTCTCACCGGATGGTGAATTTGCCCACCACTTTGCCATCACATCGTTGAGGATAATAAGCGGTGTAGAGCCGACAAGGCTGAGGTTACCGCCCATATTGGCGCAAAACCCCAGGGGCATGACGATTTTAGAGGCAGGGATCCCGCTTAGCCTGCTGACTTTGAGGGCGGCAGGAAGCATCAGGGCAACAGCCCCCACATTGGACATGAGGCCGGAGGGAATAGCCACGGTTACTCCCAGCAGGGTGACCACTCTGGATTCGCTGGTGCCGGCAACCTTCATGATTTTCTGGGCAATTTTACCCACCACCCCGGTCTTATCAAGCGATGCGCCGAGAACCATGACACAGATAAGGACCACAACCGCGTTTGATCCCAAGCCGGCTACCGCCTCCCCGGCGGAAAGAAGGCCGGTCAGGGGCAGCAGGGTCATGACCAGCAGCCCGACAACATCCACCCGCAGAAGATCGAAGACCAACAGAATAACGACCAGGCCGAGAACAGAAAACACGGCTATCATTTCCGTGGTGAGTACTGGAACGTCCATAATCACATCTCCTTCATTTAACCTTACGCATTCTTTTTCCCGGCAATATAAAGCCAGGCATAGCCCAGACTTCCTGCCAACAGTGAGGCCAGAATAACTCCTGTTTTAGCATAAAGCAGATACGTTTCCTGTGAACTGTAAGCAAGTTCGCCGATAAAGATGGACATGGTAAAACCGATACCGGCCAAAAGGGACAGGCCAACAATATGATTAAAGGTGACATCGGTCGGCAAGCGGCTGATACCGCTTTTAACCACCAGCCAGCAGGCCAGCATAATACCAATGAGTTTGCCGCCCACCAGTCCGAGGATAATACCAATGGTAACAGGGTGAGTCAGGGTTTCAGGCAAGGTGGACAGCTCTATTGGAATACCGGCATTTGCCAGGGCAAAAACAGGCAGCACTAAAAAGGCGACCCACAGATGCAGCCCATGCTCCAAACGCTGCAACGGGGTTTCCATCATGCGTACTCCATTTTCCAGGCCCCTGAGCACAGCCTGCTGCTCATTATTTTCCATTATACCCTTACCCGGTTCATGCACCTTATCAAAACGGGCCATCAGGTCATGCATATGATGACTGAACATGGGGGCCTGACATTTTGACCTGGCGGGAACCATCATTGCCGTCAACACTCCGGCAAGGGTGGCATGAACTCCGGACTCCATCATTGCCAGCCACAGGAATGTTCCAACCACAAAATAAGGAATCGGGCTGCGTAAACCAATGAAATTACAACAGAAAAGCAGAAAAAAGAAAACCCCGACCAGCATCAGGGCTCCCCAGGCAATACTACTGGTATAAAAAAAGGCGATGACCAGAACAGCGATCAGGTCATCGACAATGGCAACGGCCAGAAGGAGTCCCAGCAATGCCTTGGGGACCCGGTTGCCAAGCAGGATCAATACACCCATAGCAAAGGCTATATCGGTAGCCATGGGAATGGCCCAGCCGTTTGCTGCATCTCCACTGCGGTTTAAAATGAAAAAAAGTAAAGCCGGCACCACAACGCCACCAATGGCGGCTGCTATGGGCAGGGCCGCCTGGCGAAAATCCGCAAGCTCTCCCACCAGGACTTCGCGTTTAATTTCCAGGCCGACCACAAAGAAAAATAAGGCCATCAGACCATCATTAATCCAATGATGGACACTATGACTGACCGCGTACTCACCCAGATTAACGGTGAGCCTGGTGTGCAGTATTCCTTCATAGATAGTGGCTAATCCCGTATTAGCCATCACCATGGCCAGTACGGCACAGGCCATGAGCAACAAACCACCGGATGCCTCATCATGGACAAACTCTTCTATAGGATCGAAGATTTTTTTAAACGGTTTTTCCCACGGAGCAAATTTTTTGCCCTGTTTTTTGTCAGTCATAAGCAAAATTCCTATTTTATCACGGCCAGAACCTGGCCGGCAATCTCACGCTCTTCGTCAGTGGGGACCACCAGAACCTTTACCGCAGATTTGTCCTCGTGGATCTCCATGATCTTGTCTTTTCTTTGATTATTTTTTTCACGGCTGATGGTGATCCCCATTCCGCCAAGGCCCTGGCAGGCCTTCTCCCGTACAGGGGCTGCATTTTCACCAATGCCGCCGGTGAAAATAAGAGCATCGATTCGACCGAGAGCGGCAAAATAAGCGCCGATATATTTTTTCAGCTGATAACAGTAGACCTCAAAGGCAAGGGCCATCTCTTTACTGCCCTGCTCTTTTGCGTCCAGCAGTTCCCGCATGTCATTGGAACCGCACAGACCTTTAAGGCCGGATTCATGATTGAGCATGTCGTCAATCCGGTTCACATCCATGCCGGTATTCCGTTCAAGATAAAAGGTAATGGCCGGATCAATGTCCCCGCAACGGGTTCCCATGACCAGTCCTGCTAAAGGAGTCATGCCCATGGAGGTATCCACGCTTTTACCATTTTCCACCGCACAGGCGGAGGCCCCATTGCCGAGATGGAGCACGATACAGTTGAAGCGATCATAAGGGATGTCAAGAAACCGCGCCGCAGCCTTGCTCACAAAGCTGTGGGAGGTCCCGTGAAATCCGTAACGCCGGACGTGATATTTTTCGTAGATCTTGTAGGGAAGGGCATAGAGATACCCATGTTTCGGGATGGACTGGTGAAAGGCGGTATCAAAAACAGCCACCTGGGGAACATCACCCGCGTGATCCATGGCAACACGGATACCGGTCAGGTTGGCGGGGTTATGCAATGGGGCTAAGGGGATCAGCTCTTCAATGGCTGAAATAACGGTATCGTCAATAAGAATCGGTTCATGGAAGGACTCACCACCATGGACAACCCGGTGGCCGATACCCGCCAGCTCCCGGACATCAATCATGGCCCCGCTTTCACGCAAGAGTTCCGCCATCACCTTGATGGCCTGCCTGTGCTCGGCAACAGGTTTACTTTGTTTGAGCATCTGCTTGGCGCCGGCTCCATCAAAATATGTCAGCCGGGCGGAACTTTGCTCTTCTCCGATCTGTTCTATCAGGCCCGAGGCCGAAACAGTCAGGTCAGGCGAATCAAAGAGTTGAAATTTCAGAGAAGAACTACCGGAATTAATGACTAAAATTTTCATCATGCAATCTCTTCTCTCATCTGTTGGTCAATGGCAAGGGGCTTGCCCTGATCATTTATCCTGACATAGATTATTTCAGTGGAGCAGACGATCTCCTGTTCCCGGCTGTCGAATAAAAATCTTCTGGCCTCAATCGTCAAGGTTATGGAACTTGTACCGACCCGAATGACTTTGCCGAAAAGCCGGATATGATCACCTGTTTTTACCGTTTTTTTGAACAGCACATCATTCATTTTCAAGGTGACCATGTCAGGGGTGGAACAGAGATAACAGGCCAGTGAGGCGCCGGCTTCGTCCAGCCAGGAGAGCATGGTTCCGCCAAACAGGTTTCCATGAATGCCGATCTCACCGGCCTGGCAAATTTTCGTGGCTATGTATTGCATCTTAATCACTCTTCCGTTAAGGAGGATGTCCGAGAATAGCCTCCTAGCCTTTGTGCTGGGCCTGGATGGCCGTAATGGCCACAGTATTGACAATATCCGGCACAAGACAGCCGCGGGACAGATCATTAACCGGTTTTTTGAGTCCCTGCAGAACCGGACCAATGGCCACGGCACCCGATGAACGCTGCACGGCCTTGTAGGTGTTGTTGCCGGTGTTGAGATCGGGAAAGATAAAGACGGTGGCCCGTCCGGCCACATCGCTGTCCGGCATTTTTTTGCTTGCCACCGTTGCATCGATGGCGGCATCGTACTGGATCGGGCCGTCGATCTTCAGATCCGGTCTGCGCTGCCGGGCGATCTCCACTCCCTTTCGGACCTGTTCTACATCAGCGCCGGCCCCGGAGCTGCCACTGGAGTAGGAAAGCATGGCCACCACCGGCTCTATGCCGAACATCTGCGCCGTCTTTGCCGAGCTGATGGCAATTTCGGCAAGCTGTTCTGAGTTTGGATTGGGATTGACCGCACAGTCACCATAGACCAGGACCCGGGTCTCCAGGCACATCAAAAAAACTGAAGAGACAAGCAGGACATCGTCCGGGGTACCGACAAATTGAAAAGCAGGCCGGATGGTATTGGCCGTGGTATGGGCTGCCCCGGAGACCATGCCGTCGGCCATCTCCCGGCGCACCATCATGGTGCCGAAACAACTGAAATCACTCATGTTATCAAAGGCCGTGTCCATGGTGATGCCCTTGTGTTTGCGCAATGCAAAAAAGGTCTCGGCAAATTCGTCGCGCAACCTGGAAGTTTGCGGATCAATAAAGGTCACCTCGTCCAGTTTCAGGCCAAGGGTTGCGGCCCGGGAACGCAGACTGTTTTCCTCTCCGAGAATGGTCAGATCCACCACATCGCGCAACCGCAGTATTTCTGCAGCCTGTAAAATACGGTCGTCATCCCCTTCCGGCAGCACGATATGTTTACGCTCCTGGCGGGCCCGCTGAAAAAGCGAATATTCAAACATGAGAGGCGACATGGTGGAGGATGGTGTAACACGGATTTTTTCTTCCAAGGCCGGGATATCGACATTGGCCTCAAACATGCCAAGAGCCCGGGCAATCTTGCGCTCGTTGTCCGGATGCAGCCTTCCCTGCACGGCCGCCGCATTCATGGCCGTACGGTAGGTGTGGCTGGAAACGCTGTAGATGGGAATGGCCAGTTTATCCAGTCCTTCAAGCAATTTTACAATAGAAGGTGCCGGAATCAAACCGCCGGAGAGGAGCATACCTACCGGAGAAGGATAATTTTTCGAGGCAATGGCGCCCAGGGTGGTGAGGATAATATCCGGCCGGTCTCCCGGAGTGATGATCAGATCACCCTTTTCAATGTAGTTGAGAAAGTTGCTCGGACCCATGGCCGCCACCTTGAAATCGAGCACGTCACGCTGCAGTCTCCCTTTCGGACCACTGAACCAATCCCCATGCAAAGCTTCGACAATCTCCCCCATGGTCGGCTTAGCAAGGCTTTCCACTTCGGGCAGCAGGTCGATGGCAATACCGGTGTCACACTGCTTGCGCAACTCTTGTTCGGCCTCATCCAGATTTTTTGCATCGATCCGGTTGACCATTATGGCCAGCAACGGACAGTTGAGCTGCCTGAAGGTTTTCTCGGCGACCTGGATATTTTCCAGCAATTCCGGAGCCGTGGCCCTGTAACCGGATGATATATAAAGGGCTGGAGTGCCCAGCTCCCTGGCGATGCGGATGGAAATATCGTAATCAAAGGCGTCGGACAGGTGGCTGATATCCGGTCCTTCACAAAGCAGAAAATCGCACTCTTCTTCCGCCTGCTTGAATTTGGCGACAATCTCGCGAAAAAGACGGCTCTCCTCACCGGCGGCAATCCAGGCCCTGGCCTGGTCATGGGTAACCCCGACCATCTGTTCCGGTTGCAGGCTCAGGTTAAAGCGGCTTGCCATCAACTGGATATGGTTGTCTTCTTCCGCCGTTACAGGAGAGATCGAACGAAAAAAACCAAGTCGATTAACCCGGCGGGAGAGCATCTCCATTACGCCGAGGGTAATAACCAGTTTGCCACTGTTTGGCTCCAGGCTCGCAATATAAAGATTTTCAGCCATTATTTTCCCCTATTTAGTACTTGAACGGAAAGTACCCATCCTTATGTTAACACGGGTTGCAGGCGATTCTTTGTGGCGAAGATTTGTCAAAAAGCTGTTAGTGATTAGCTTTTAACAGCTAACAGCTTCATTTTAAAATCTGATCTTAACACATTGAACAAAGGTTATTTTTTGACTTTTCGTTCAAGCACTATTTATGCGGCTGCCTGCTGAAGGGCAACGGCCACAGCCACCGAAGCACCGACCATGGGGTTGTTGCCCATGCCGATAAAACCCATCATCTCCACATGGGCCGGAACCGAGGAAGAACCGGCAAACTGGGCATCACAGTGCATGCGGCCCATGGTGTCGGTCATACCGTAAGAGGCCGGGCCCGCCCCCATATTATCAGGATGCAGGGTCCGTCCTGTACCGCCGCCCGAGGCAACGGAAAAATATTTCTTCCCCATTTCATTGCATTCCTTTTTATAGGTCCCTGCCACCGGATGCTGGAAACGGGTGGGGTTGGTGGAGTTGCCGGTTATGGAAACATCGACCCCTTCCAGGTGATTGATGGCGACCCCTTCCCGCACGTCATCGGCACCAAAGCAGCGCACCTTTACCCGTTCCCCCTTGGAAAAAGGTTTTTCTTCCGTAACCGTCAATGTTCCATCTGCGTAATCAAACTGGGTCTTAACGTATGTAAAACCATTGATCCTGGCGATAATGTAGGCGGCATCCTTGCCCAGGCCGTTGAGGATCACCCGTAACGGTTCGTTACGGACCCGGTTGGCCGAGTTGGCAATGCCGATGGCTCCTTCCGCCGCAGCAAAGGACTCGTGTCCTGCAATAAAGGCAAAACAGCGCGTCTTCTCGGAGAGCAGCATGGCTGCCAGGTTGCCGTGGCCGATGCCCACCTTGCGACTTTCTGCAACAGATCCGGGAAGACAGAAAGACTGCAGACCGATCCCCAGGGTTGAAGCTATCTCACCCGCCTTGGTCTGCCCCTTTTTCAGGGCAACGGCTGCCCCGACAATATAGGCCCAGCAGGCATTTTCAAAACAGATTGGCTGGACCTCTTTGACAATCGCAATAACGTCCACACCGGCATCTGTGCTGAGTTGTTGTGCCTCTGCAAGATCCTTGATTCCATACTCGTTCAGAGTTTTATTGACTTTGTCGATTCTTCGTTCATATCCTTCAAAAAGTGCCATGATCTCTTACTCCTGCCGGGGATCGATAGTTTTAACAGCGTCTGCAAACTGACCATAAATGCCGGTGGCCTGTTCAAGGGCCTTGGCCGCGTCAACCCCACTCTTGACGGCATCCATCATCTTGCCCATATTAACAAACTTGTAGCCGATGATCTCATCATCTTTGTCCAGACCCACTTCCAGGACATAGCCTTCAGCTATTTCCAGGTAACGGGGGCCTTTCAACCTGGTACCATACATGGTGCCGGTAACGGAACGAAGTCCCTTGCCCAGGTCTTCGAGCCCGGCCCCGATGGGCAACCCGCCTTTGGAAAAAGCGGACTGGCTGCGACCGTAGGAGATTTGCAGGAAAAGTTCCCGCATGGCCACGTTAATGGCATCGCAGACCAGGTCGGTGTTGAGCGCCTCCATGATGGTTTTACCGGGCAGGATCTCCGAGGCCATGGCCGCGGAATGGGTCATGCCGGTACAACCCAGGGTCTCCACCAGTGCCTCTTCTATGATTCCGTCCTTAATGTTCAGTGTCAACTTACAGGCCCCCTGCTGGGGGGCGCACCAGCCTACGCCATGGGTAAGACCGTTGATTTCTTTTACCTCGCGCACCTGGTTCCACTCCCCCTCCTGGGGGATGGGCGCGGGCCCGTGATCAGGCCCCTTGGCAATACAGTACATCTTCTTTACTTCAGAAGAGTAATTCATAATGGTTCTCCTCATTTTGCTTTTACAGACCTTGTTAAATCGTAACTGTTCAGCTGCACTCCATCTTCGCCCATATTTGGTCTTCTCGAATAGCACCAGTATGCTTCAAAGCCCAGGTAAGCGGAGACTCCGAAATGAACGAGCGGAGTCTCGCATACTCGCTTACCTGAAGCACATCTGAACAGTTACGGAACGGTGGTTAGGCCAATTTGGTGGTCCACCTGAATAGTTACGTTAAATCATCGTAAAATTGATGCTGTTTTCCGGACATTTTGCTGCAAGGAGTCTTGTTTAAGGTTCAAAGTTTAGAGGGTACCCGCTATCTCAAGGGGTACCAGCAACCTTGAACCTTGAACCTTGAACCTTGAACCTTTTAACAACGCTTACAAGCCTGCTCCAGCCACCGCTTTTTCGGCAAGTTCGGTTATGGTATCCCAGTCCTCCATCTCGATAGATTGTGTTGGAACAATCCAGGAGCCGCCGACACAGGCCACATTATCAAGGGCCAGGTAGTCA